>JAFYJN010000027.1 GCA_017538105.1 Prevotella sp.
CAAGCAATTGCTGACGGACGAACCTTCCTTCATCCTTCCGCAAATCAAACCAGCAGAGAACCCCGAAAACATATCCTCAATGCCAACTTCGACGTGACTATCTACAACCGCCAGATCTTTCACTGTGCCATAGAGGTTGGCAAAAAGTCCAAACCCCTGATCCACAGCTGTTGTTTGCTTATTCACATAAAGTCCATAAATGGTCTTGCCGTTGCCATCGAGGTGCGCCTTGAAGTCAATGGGATCCCACTTCCTTGCATCGGCGCGTGGTGTTCCATCTTCCTGTAGCAGATGGGTGTTGAAGAAAATGTCATTGGCCAACCTTATATGCACACCCGCTTTGTTGTATTTCGTTGAGTTCAGTAAGCCATCCAACTGGTCGGCTGTATGAATAAGATAAGGTTTTTCTTCTGAACCATCGGAATATGCTGTACCATCACTATTATAGCTGTGGTCATAGTCATCGTTCGAATCACCTTCCCAATCCTTTCCATACGTGATGTCCAAATGCACCTTGCGTTGCAGTCCGTTCCACTTGACGGTGACAATCACCTCACCCGGATCGAGTGGATAGAGATGTTTGTCTACCACTTTCACACACGTCACATTGTCGGGTACGGTAAATTGACAAACCCGCTCACCCGTCGTGGAGTTTTTGATGTCCTCAATGGAGAAATCGACTGTAACATCGGTGGCTTTATAGAGTGTTTTCTTGTCGTTGGTAATGTAGAAGATGAGGGCACAGAGCTTGTAATTGTCCGTGTTGCACATCTCCAACCGGTCGGCCGTCACTTCGTTGTAAAGCGCAGCGGGGGCTGGGTTTTGAAGTGACGCCCCGTTACCGTATGCAATGCCATACGTGCCGTAACCGTCACCATCGGGAATCTGTCCGCCATACGCTACAGCCTTTTCTATCGTCTTACCATTACCCACTATCTGATAGTCGCACATTCTCCCATTATAATAGAACGAGCTCTGATTAGCAGGAATCACCGAGAGATTCGCATCGGGCACATTGGAAGTATGACCGAGTATTACCCCATAGTATTTAGTGCTAGGTTGCTTCATGGTTCCTATGAAACCATTGACATCGCCTGCCTGAGCCAACCAGAAGTCATCTCTTCCTGTTTTATACTCCATGTCGCCAATGAATCCACCTGCATAGGTGGCATTACTTGCATCGATATACGAGCTGCTGAAATTGCTTGTGAAATCAACAGCTAAAGTTTTATAGACATAGCAATAGCCTATCAAACCTCCCAAGGTGTGTCCGCCCGAAATGGCAACCGTTGTCACACAATAATCAAGGTTGATAGTTGTAAAAGTTCCAGGATTTGTATTCAAAAAGCCAAAAGCACCACCCATCACCGCATGCATGCCCTGTGCAGCACTGATGTCGCCCGAGGCCGAGCAATACTTTACGGCACTACTACGAACCTCACCCATAATACCACCCAGATAACTCTTTTTGCTCGTGGAGAAATTTTTTGCGGTCATATCGACCACAGCATGACTGTCAAGCACTTTGCCGTAACTTACTCCTATCACGCCGCCGGCAATCACTGTGGAAGAACCGTTCCCTTCCAAGGAAATGGTGGTCTTCACCACACAACTAAACGTTCTTCCATCTTCTGAAAGATTACCGCTCACTTGAGAATTATAGCCTATCAGTCCTCCGATATAGACAGTGCCATTCAAATTGGTTCCTGTGATAAAGCAGTCTTCCACGTTGCAGTTCTTTACATAGCTGCCTCCGTCCGCCCTTCCGCAGAGCAAACCGGCATTGTAATCTCCATTGTCGGATAGTCTTATTTCTGAGGCACCTGTCAGACGAATGCCATCCACCGTTCCCTTCAGATAGCCGAAGAGGCCTAAATACTGAGTGGTAGCTGTACTGTTGACATCCATCATCATGCCTGTGATGACGTGCCCGTCGGGATTGGTCAGTGTTCCACTGAACGCCTTACTGTCGTTCAACCCGATAGGAACCCAAAGGACGCGCTCACCATCAATGCGCTTGTTCAGGTCGATATCTGCAGCTATCTGATAGTGATTGGAGGTTTCTCCCTCTATATTCACCCGATAGGCCATCATCGCCAATTGTCCGGGGGTCTTAATGAGGTAAGGGTCCCCTTCGGAGCCACCACCATCTGTGATGTTTTCGCGATAGTCGTACCAGGTAGGACCATTAAAGCCCGCCACTGTGTCGGCATTTGCCTTTGTCATCACGAGAGCCAGCAAGAGGCTCAGCAATATATATTTCTTCATTTCTTCTATATATGATTTTGATTATGCTTAGAAAGCGAACTTCAACACGTCCTTACCATCGCTGATCAGATAAATGGCACGCGACTTCAGAGGCACGAACACCTCTTTGTCAACATTCTTCTTACTATAGACCTGAAGGCCATTCACACCATAGACGCGCACGTGGGCGCCCTTCTTCAGTCCGCTGATGCGCAGGCCACTCTCCTCAGCTTTCACCAGGAACGAGGCCTTGCGCTGTCCGCCATCCTTCATGATTTGCTCAACAATGGTAGGATCGTTGTGAGGCAGCAGCGTGATGTAGTAGAAATTGTCTCTTGCACTAC
>JAFYJN010000028.1 GCA_017538105.1 Prevotella sp.
GCCTGGCGTTCGACTTCACGACACCGACGGGCGTCACTTCCGTCGTCGGCGCATCGATGGCCGATGGCCGTTACTACAACCTGAACGGGCAGCGCGTGGAGGAGTCGATGTTGACAAAAGGCATATATATTGTTAATGGCAGAAAGGTGTTGGTAAGATGATGGACTCAAAATCAATATACATGGCACCTCAAGCGAAGGTAGTCGCTGTAAGTAGTGGTTCTTTGTTGGGGGAAAGCCTTCCCATACACGAAGAAGAGGAATCTCCCCATGTGACGGAGGACTCGCAGGTATATGCCCAACCCAACAACGTTTGGGAAGAAGAACATCAAGAATAAAATAATAGTTATTATTGCGAGAAATTCCCTGTGGTGCTTTCCACAGGGAATTTTTTTCTGATTCTTTACAGGAAATTATGTGAAAACCATCCTTGGTAATTCATCCTGGCCAATTAGCAGCTGTATGAAAACATGGTAGTTCGTTCGGAAATGTTGCCTCTTTGTTCTGTAAAGTTGTATGCTGTTGTTCATTGTTGTTCGACAAAAAATCATTTTTACCTGCGAGAAATCGAATGATTTTTCATATTTTTGCACCATCTAATGAGCTTGATATGAGAAGAACCCTGTTTTTCATCTTTATGGCCCTGACATCCATCACCGTCAGTGCGCAGAGCGAGTGGGACAACTACAAGCCCACCAATAATCAATATGTGCAACTCACCCAGACCAACCTGCCTATCGTGTTCATCGACCTACAGGGACAACGGCTGGCAGGCCGTTGGGAAGACCGCTATATCGCCGCCCGTATGAAAATCATCCATAATGGTGAGGGAAACCTCAACTATGGCGACACGTTGGCTCATCCCGACCAAACGGTGGATTATGAGGGATGGATAGCCATCAAATACCGGGGCAACTCGTCGTTTTCCAACTCTGACAAGAAACCATACGCCTTCCGCACTCTGGAGAGCAACGTTTTGCCTGATGACGGAGGAAAGAAAGAAAAGGTGAAAATACTGGGCATGGGTAAGGACAACAAATGGGCGGTCATCGCTCCATTCTCTGACAAGGTGATGTTCCGAGATATCCTATCCTTCGACCTGGCGCGGCCGTGGATGGACTTCGTGCCACAGGCGCGACTGTGCGAGTTCATCATCGACGGAACCTATTACGGTGTCTATGCCATCGCCGAGAGGGTGTCGGCGGGGAAACAAAGGCTTAACCTGCATGACCCCGGCGATGACGGTGGTGACCTGTCGGGTGACTATCTGGTGGAGATAGACCGCCCCGATGATCCATACTATGCCTCGCAGTATCGCCCCTGGACAGACTTCAATGGCACACTGAACTACGGAAAGAAGATATATTACCAATACAAGAGTCCGGAAGAGGAGGACTTCGCCGAACTACCCGAGGGAACGCGCGAAGCGTTGCATGCCGAGATCCACAACATGGAAACCTCGTTCGCCAAAGACAATTTTGCTGACCCAGAAACGGGATACCGCCAGTATATCGATGTCACTTCGTTCATCGACTATATGCTTGCCACTGAGGTGAGCATGAACATCGACGGCTATCGCTTGTCGACCAATATGTACAAATATAGCAAGACCAGGGCGCAGAACGAAGGACTTGACTCCCGTTGGAAAATGTCGTTGTGGGACTTCAATATTGCCTGGGGCAACGCCAACTATTATGATGGTGAAAAGACCAACCGTTGGCAATATGCATTTAACACCCGTGCGTCGGGAGACGGCAATCAGGTGCCTTTCTATTGGCATCGTCTGGTGAAAGATCCCACTTTCATGGAACAGGTGAAACAGCGGTGGGCAGCATACCGTCAGGGGAACTATTCCGATGAGCGTATCATGGCCACCGTCGACTCGCTGGCCAACCTGCTGACATCGCAGGGGGCGGCCGACCGCAACCAACAGGCATGGGGCATCATCGGCCGACAGGTATGGCCCAACTATTTCGTGGGACACTCCTATCAGGAGGAACTGGACTATATGAAGGGATGGATAACCGACCGCCTGGCGTTCATGGACCAATACCTGCTGCCTAAGGAACCGGTATATACGGAACCGCTGGAGGTGAGCGACGGATGGAACGGGGATGTCATCGCCGAGAAACTGCCCGTGAGCGGGTCCACCACAAGGGCCATCGATGGCTCGTTCCGCGTGTTTTACGCTGCTGCCCTGAAAGCCAGCGGAGGAATGCCCGTTGACAGGATGGTCATCTCCGATGCGTTGGGAACGACATATCAGTTGCAGCCCTACAACCAAAACAATAGCCTCACGCTCGACCAAAACGGTCAGACGGCGACGGTGACGTTCGCTTCTCCGTTCTGCACGGAAGGCATCTATATGCTGATGACCAGCGGCAACGGCGCGTCGCGGTGGTCGGTCGTCGTGAACTATACGGATGGCACGTCGGAAAATGCGCAGACCGTGGACATACGCGACTGGTCGGTGAACGCCGCCTATGTCGACGGAACGGAGGCGAAATGGGGACTGGGCAATGTGGTGCGCACGTCAGGCTCGTTCAGCTCCGACAACCATTATGCGCTGTTCGAAGCAAAGGTGAACACCAACGCCGAAAAACAGGTGAGTTCGCTCACCGTCAAGTCGAACAACAATGCCATAGGGTCGGTGTTCGCCTTCTCACGACTGGTGGATGAACCGACGGGCATCATGACGGTGAACGCCAACGCGTCAGTGCGGGGTGGGGTGGTCGGCATCTATTCGGCCAACGGTGTTCAACTAGATTGCCCGCAACAAGGGCTGAACATCATCCGCCATGCCGACGGCACCATAAGGAAGGTAATCATTCGAAGATAACACCAAACTTACTTATTTCAAACGCGCTTCGACCACATTGATGATGTAGTCGCCCAGTTTCTCGCATTCACTGATGAGGTCGGTGTAGAGCGTGCCGAGCGAGTAGTCGTACTCATGTTCGTTCACGGCGTGTATATTGTCGGCCTTTATCTTCGTACGCAGGTCGTTAATTTCTTTCTCCAAACGGAACGACTCGTCCATGCTCTGTTCCTCGCGACGGCCGGCCACCACCTCGTTCATCTGGGTGAGTGCCTCGTCAACCAAATTGAGCATCTTGTCGATCTCGGTCTTCTGTCCTTCGGTGAATTCCATCTTCCCTTCGTGCTTGCGATTGAGGATGCGTCCCAGGTTGTAGCAGGCATCGCCGATACTCTCCAACTCGCTCACGGAGCGTAACAATTGGCGTATCTTCTCCTTCGTGTCGTCGGAGAGGTGGGCGTCACTCACCTTCTCAAGGAATTTGGCGATCTCCAGTTCCATGTTGTCGGAAATGTTTTCGTATTTCTCAATACGCTCAAAGGTATTTGTGAAGGCTTCGTCGTCTTTCTCTTCCAGGAGCGTGCGCACCATGCTGAACATACGCTGCATCCTCGTGCCGAAGAGCGCCGTCTCTTTCTGTGCTTGGAAGACGGACAACTCAGGGGTGCGTACCAACGGACTGTCGATATAACGCAGACGGGTGACTTCCTCGTCCTCTTGTTCCTCGCCGGTCTTTTTCTTGTCCTTGATCACCTTGCACACTATTTTCTCTATCTGTGGGATAAACCAGATGAGCACGGAGGTGTTGACGATATTGAAACAGGTGTGGAAGGCGGCGAGAACCACGCTCAATTTGGCGGCATTGGCCAGGAAGACGGCATGGTCAACCGTTTCCTTGGTCATCTCGGTGTCATAGCCCACCAGACCGCATACTCCATTGATGAAGGGGCGGAGCACGATGAGCATCCAGAAAACACCGAAGAGGTTGAAGAACATGTGTCCGAAAGCGGCACGCCGTGCTTGTGTGGACGCCGTGAGGGCCGCCAGGTTCGACGTGACGGTGGTGCCGATGTTCTCGCCCATCACCAATGCGATGCCTTGGTAGATGGGCAGGGCGCCGCTGGAGCACAGAATCATGGTGATGGCCATCACTGCCGCCGATGACTGCACGCACATGGTCAATACACCGCCGATGAGCAGGAAGAGCAGGGTGGTGGTGAAACTCTGTGGGTCGAAGGAAGCGAAGAAATTGAGCAATGTCTCATTCTCGCCCAGGTTCATGTCCATGCCCGTCTGTCGCAGCGTGCCCAGACCGAGGAACATGAAGGCGATGCCGAAGAGGAAGTCGCCGATATTGCGTTGGCTCTTCCGATAGATAAGCAGAATGGCGATGATGAACGCCGGCCACACGAAGTCGGTGATGTTGAACGAGAAGCCCATGGACATAATCCACGCGGTAAGCGTGGTGCCTATGTTCGCACCCATGATGACACTGATGGCCTGGGCCAGAGTGAGCAGTCCGGCGTTGACGAATGACACGGTCATCACCGTGGTGGCTGTCGACGACTGTACGGTGGCTGTGACGAGCACGCCAGTGAGCATGCCAGTGAAGCGGTTCGTGGTCATGCGTGCCAACACGTGGCGCAGCTGGGGACCGGCCATCTTTTGCAACGTTTCACTCATCAGTTTCATACCAAAGATGAGTAGGGCCAGCGACCCGAGCAGCTTAAAGGCTACCATCAGATAATTTTGTGGTGTTTCCATGAAATGTGGTGTGCTTCTGTTGAGATATTGCAAAAATAAGAAAAAATTTTGAACAATTCAAGATCAGGGCAAGAAATCTTTAGTTTTGCTTTTGTTTTTAAGAAGATAAAGGAAGGTAAAGGAATAAAAGATTATAAAATTTAAAAAAGAGGTTGGGACAGAATTTTACAAACCACCCTTCCTTTGGAAAAGGAGGGGAAAAAGGAGTATACATAACGACCACGTTGATGGGTTTTGGGCTATTGGCTTCTAACTCCTTCTATCTTCTTCTAACTCCTTCTAACTTCCTAACCTCTTCTAACCCCTTTTAACTCCTTCTTCTTAATCGTCGCTTTCGTTAATCTTTTAATTTTTTAATCTTTTAATTTTAAAATAATCCTGCATGAGTGTGCGACATTCTTCTTCGAGGATGCCGCCGATGGCTTCGGCCTTTGGGTGCATCACATGTGGGGCGTAAGTGCGGTAACCCCGTTTCTCGTCAGGTGCACCATACACGATGCGGGGTATCTGCGCCCAACCGATGGCGCCGGCGCACATCGGACAGGGTTCCACGGTGACGTAGAGCGTACAATCGGTGAGGTATTTGCCGCCCAATTCGTTGGCGGCGGCGGTGATGGCCAACATCTCGGCATGGGCTGTCACGTCGTGGAGTACCTCCGTTTGGTTATGTGCCCGTGCGATGATACGTCCATGGCTCACGATGATGGCGCCGATGGGTATCTCTCCCTCGTCGGCGGCCATTTGTGCCTCGTCGAGGGCATGACGCATATATCGCTCGTCATCAACTTGTTGTCGGGCAGTCTTATCCATTTCTGCTTGAAACTATCATTATTTGTCGCTCTTTTCAAAGCTCCCCTCAAACTACTAGAATTCGATATTCATATCTCTGTGAAAATTTCTTACATAAATTGCCATGAATCAATCAGAAATTTCCAATAATTTAATTTATGGGCATTAATGGCTCATTCACGGCAATTCAATGTGAAAAAACATCACTCGTCACTCATCACTCGTCACTCATCACTCGTCACTCGTCACTCGTCGCTCCCCCCCCCTCCCTTCTCCCTCCCTTTGGGAGGGTCGGGGTGGGTTTCTCTTTACGCCAAATCTTCGAAGTCTATTTCGTGGTCGAGCTTGTCGATGAAGTCGGAGAACACATTATCTTCCACGTCGCCCATGGCGTATTCTTTCTCGGCATCCTTGCGTATCTCGGCAATCCACGCACGGCGAGCCTTGATATACTCCTCTCGGATGTGTGTGGCGTCCTCTTCGGTGATCTCGTCAAGACCGTAATAGTCGAGGATCATGTCGTATGTCCATGTCCACTGGTATTCACGATAGTGGCTGTTGATTTCCTCGAAACGGTCGATTACGGCTTGGATGGTCTTGAGCGTGCCGTTCTTGATGTCGTCGATGAGGCGGTTTTCCTCGCTCTCAGGCAGCAACAGTCCCGACAGGTCTATCCAGTTGCCTTTGCCGATAGTGGTGGTGGGACGGCCGAAATAGTTGTGTTTCTTGGCTCGTTTCAGCACGGCACCCATATAGAGCCGCAGGGCGATGTCGTAGTATTTGATACCCTTGCGCAACGATGAAGCGTTGATCACATAGTCGTGGTAGTTATACTGCGACTGTAAGTCGCCTGAGGCTTCTTTCAGCCGTTCGAGGATTTTCTTGCCGCGTAGTATCTCACCCACGGTGAATGGCGACAGCCAGTCGAAGTTGACGATGCTCTTCTGACATCCCTGCTGGCGCATGTCGCGCTTGGGCCATTTCTTGATGTCGCGGTACAGTCCCACGGTGGTGATGTTGCGGCCGGGCACCAGGTACATGTCGTCGTTGTAAGAGATGAGGTAGGAGAAGGGCACGTCGCGCGTGTCGGGATGGTGCATCAGCTTGCCCATACACACCGAGAATGAGCCAATCTTCGCCGGCATGAGCACGTAGCTGCCGCTGGCGGTCTTCGTGCCGCGCTCCAACAACCCGTAGTGGATGGGGCCCATCTTGTAGGCGTGGTTGGAGAAGTTGGTGTTCGAGCCGGCATTGTAGAAGGAGAACTGTCCACCGATGAGCAGGCTCGACTTGTGGTGGCTGGCGGAGAACGGACCGCAGAAGGCGGCGCAGGCCTCGCCGTTCGACATGTATGAGTTGGCGAAGAACACGCTCTGCGAGGCGGTGAAGCCGTTGGCGATATGGCAGGCTTCGCCCACGAAACAGTCTTGCATCTTCACGCTGTTGATGATGCTCGAGCCGTTGCATACGATGCTGTTCTCGCAGATGACACCAGTGCCGATAAACACCGAGTCGTTCGGACCGTTGAGTATCGAGCAGTCGCTCAGTCGGGAGGCGCCGTTGATCTCGCACGAGTCGTTGATCACGCAGTTGGTGATCTCTTTCGTGCCGATAACCCTTACGTTGTTGCCGATGATGCCGCGTTCGGGCATGTTGCGCTCAATGTCTTCGTTGATGAGGCGGCGTATCTCGTCCTTGATGTTCTTGTCACCGAAATGTTTTACCATGAAGGCGGCAAATTGGCTGTTCAGGTTGCCGAAGAGGATGGCGTTGCCGTCGCCGGCCTCGTTGAGCACGCTGATGAGGTTGCCCTCGCCGTAGGTGGCACCCTCGGAGGTCTCGATGACACTCACGTTGGAGATGAGGCAGTCGTCGCCGATGGTATAGTTGTTGATGTAACCACCAACATTCTCCACCAGGCAGTTGTCGCCGATGGTCACGTTGCGCAACGTGGCATTGTAGATGCCGGAATGTTTGAAGAAGTCTTTGGTTACCTCCACTTTCTTTTCATAGACACCCAACTGCACCTCGCCGTAGAAAGCCACACGATGTACATACTCGGGATTGAAATCCTCGCCCACAGTGACGGCCGACCAGTCCTCGGCTTGACAGCCATTCAGTTCCAACTGTTTGATTTCACCAATCGTCAAAGATCTGTAATTTTCCATCATTATATAATTGTAAAGTTATTTCTTCACTCCTCGCTTATTTCCATATCATACAGAAAATCGTTATACGGATATTTCTGTACATGCAGTTCGCGTACCGTTTTATATAACACCTCGCGGAACTCGTTGATATTCGTTTTCTCTTTTGCCGACACAAACAGACAGTTCTCATTCAGACGGGCCATCCATGTGCGTTTCAACTCGTCGAGCGTCACGTTCTCCTTCGTAGGTGGCGTCAGGTCGTCGGGGTCCTTGTCCACCCAGTGGTAGGCGTCAATCTTGTTGAAAACAATCATCGAGGGCTTGTCGGCACAACCCAGGTCTTTCAACGTTCGCTCCACCACCTGTATCTGTTCCTCAAAGTCGGGATGGGAAATGTCCACCACATGCACCAACAGGTCGGCCTCACGCGTCTCGTCAAGGGTCGACTTGAACGAGTCGACAAGGTCGGTGGGCAACTTGCGGATGAAACCTACGGTGTCGGCCAACAGGAAGGGCAGGTTGTCCACCACCACCTTGCGCACGGTGGTGTCGAGGGTGGCGAAGAGCTTGTTCTCCGCAAACACGTCGCTCTTCGACAGCAGGTTCATCAGTGTCGACTTACCCACGTTGGTATATCCCACCAAGGCCACGCGTATCAGACGGCCACGGCTCTTGCGCTGCGTCGTCTTCTGTCTGTCTATTTCTATCAGACGCTGTTTCAGCAGGGTGATGCGGTGAAGGATGATGCGGCGGTCCATCTCCAACTGGGTCTCACCGGGACCGCGAAGGCCCACGCTGCCTTTGCCTCCGCCACTGCCACTGCCGCCACCCTGACGTTCCAAGTGGGTCCACAGTCGTTGCAGGCGGGGGAGCATATAGCGGTATTGGGCCAGCTCCACCTGTGTCTTGGCGTTGGCGGTCTGCGCGCGCATGGCGAAGATGTCGAGGATGAGCGAGGTGCGGTCGAGAATCTTCACTTTCAGTGCCTGTTCGATGTTGCGTATCTGCTTGGCGGTCAACTCATCGTCGAAAATCACCATTCCTATCTCGCGTTCCGCCTCTTCTTCCTGACGGATATATTGGCGAATTTCGTCCAACTTGCCTTTACCCACATAGGTAGTCTTGTTGGGACCGCCTACTCGTTGAGTGAAACGCTTCACGCTGACGGCACCGGCGGTGTCGGCCAGAAATTCCAGCTCGTCAAGGTATTCCTTGGTTTTCGCTTCGTCTTGGTCGGGTGTGATAAGACCTACCAGGATGGCGGTCTCAGTCTTGGCTTCGGATAGTACGAATTCTTTCATCTTACTTTATTGTCGTTGCAAATATACACATATTATTTTAATTAATGAACTTTCGGAAGTAAAAATGGAAGTAAACTCGCTACGTTCGTGGGAGCTTGAAAACTCATTCTTTCGTAAACGTTTTCGTATTTTTTCGACCGAAAATTGTCTATTTCCTTGACTTAAATCAATAATTGACCTAACTTTGCAGCGAAATAAGATTGAGAATTAAACCGGTTTTCAAAGAATTTTGACTACATAAGACAAAACTGCTGAAACATTCATTTAAAAATGCCCCGGCGTGATGCCGGGGCATTTTGGGTGTTTTATATAGAGGAAGTTAGAGGAAGATAAATGAAGATAGCCGCTTTCCATCGGCGGAAGATAAAGGACAATACCTTGTCCGACTGCCTCGATGGGTTCTGGGGTATTGGCATCTAACTTCTTCTAACTTCTTCTAAATAATAACCAACCCTTAAGTTGTTTTTTATTGAAAAAATCATTGATGTTTACAACAAAAAAAATTTTTTTTTTACCTTTGCACCGATATTAAATAACTAAGAAGTAAAAGGAAGATAGAAGAGAAAGTAAATACCCACCCCCGACCCCTCCCCAAGGAAGGGGAGATGAATAGCAGGGAAGGGTAAAAAAGTAAAAGCCGAGTAGGAGTAATGTCCATTTTAACTTCCATGAGCGAAGCGAATGAACTTCCAATTTAACTCCCCTTTAAACTCCCGATTAAACAAACTCCCCTTTAATTCCCGAAGAAAATTAATCCATAAATAATTTAAAACAATGAGACTCATTATTGAACCTGACTATCAGAAAATGTCGAAATGGGCGGCCGAACATGTCATCAGCCGCATCAATGAAGCCAAACCAACGGCTGAAAAGCCCTTCAAACTCGGACTGCCTACAGGCTCGTCGCCGGAAGGTATGTATGCTGAACTGGTAAAAGCCAACAAAGAGGGTAGGGTGTCGTTCAAAAACGTCATCACCTTCAACATGGACGAGTATGTTAATCTCCCAGAGGACCATCCCGAGAGCTACCACTCATTCATGGCACGTAACCTGTTCGACCATATCGACTGTCCCAAAGAGAATATTCATATCCTCAACGGAAACGCCAAAGACCTCGAGGAAGAATGTCGTCACTATGAGCAGATGATTGCCGAGGCGGGGGGCATCGACCTCTTCATCGGTGGCATAGGACCAGACGGACACATTGCGTTCAACGAACCTGGTTCGTCACTCACCTCACGTACCCGCGTAAAGACGCTTACCACCGACACCATCATTGCCAATTCGCGATTCTTCGAAGGCGATGTCAACAAAGTGCCCAAGCACGCTCTTACCGTGGGCGTGGGTACGGTGATGGATGCACGCGAGGTGATGATTCTCGTCAACGGTCATCACAAGGCTCGTGCTCTCCAGGCCGCCGTTGAAGGAGGCGTCTGCCAGATGTGGACCATCAGCGCGCTGCAAATGCACCAACATGGCATCATCGTATGTGATGAGCCGGCCACTGACGAACTCAAGGTCAGCACCTACAAATACTTCAAGGATATCGAAGGTAAATAACATCCCAATAAAGCCCTGCTCAGGCAGGGCTTTATTGCCTATTCACCATTTCTCGCATACACATCACTCATTTTGCTTCATTAACGGCAATTCAACGTGAAAATTTCTTACATCAATTGCCATGAATCAATCAGAAATTTCCAATAATTTAATTGATGGGCATTCATGGCCCATTTGTGGCAATTCAATGTGAAATAACTATTAACATCAATTACCATGAATCAATCCGGAATTTCCAATAATTTAATTCATGGGCATTCATGTCCCATTCGTGGCAATTCAATGTGAAATAACTATTAACATCAATTACCATGAATCAATCAGAGATTTCCAATAATTTAATTGATGGGCATTCATGTCCCATTTGTGGCAATTCAATGTGAAATAACTATTAACATCAATTACCATGAATCAATCAGAGATTTCCAATAATTTAATTGATGGGCATTCATGTCCCATTTGTGGCAATTCAATGTAAAAAACTCATCACTCGTAACTCATCCCTCCCCCATGAAACTCAACATCAGTTCACAAATCGTTCTTAATAAAGTGCCCAGCGAGTTCTTCCAACCGAAAAACGCTGTCGACCGTTCGGAAATAACGCGCATGGAAAAAGTGTCCACAGAGATATTTCCGTCCTCTGACATGGGCGCCAAATACATCGCCGACAGTTTGGAGCAGGACATTCGTTACAGACAGATCGAAGGACTGCCTTTTGTGCTCGGACTGGGCACAGGCAACTCGCTTATTCCGGTGTTCAATGAACTCATTCGACGACACAAGGAAAAAAAACTCAGTTTCCACAATGTGGTGGTGTTCAACGCTTATGAGTTCTTCCCCTTGGCAAAGGAGAGCAAAAACAGAAGTGTCAACCAACTGAAGGAGCGATTCCTCAACCATGTGGATATCAACCCTGACAACATCTTCTCGCCCGACGGGGAAATGGAGCAGGAAAGGGTACAGGAACACTGCAAGACCTACGAACAGCGAATACGTTCTTATGGGGGACTCGACGCAGTGCTCCTGGGCATAGGACGAATAGGGAATATCGCGGCCAACGAACCGGGATCGACGCTTACTTCCACATCCCGACTCATCCTCAACGAACAGACCACACGTGAAGAGATGACCATGAGCTTCGGCACGTCAGAACCTGTGCCGCCATGTTCTCTGACCATGGGTGTGGCTACCATCCTCGCCGCCAAAAAGATATTCCTTACGGCATGGGGCGAGGAAAAAGCGGACATCATTCAAAAGACAATAGAAGGACCTATCACTGATGCCATACCAGCCTCGTTCCTGCAAACGCATAACGACACACATGTTATCATCGACCTGGCGGCGGCGTCACGACTCACACGTATCGTCCACCCGTGGCTCGTTACATCCTGCAAATGGACGGACAAATTGGTGCGTTCGGCATTGGTATGGCTCTGTCAGGTGAAGAAAAAACCGATTCTCAAACTCACCAATAAAGACTATAACGAAAACGGCCTCTCTGAACTGCTGGCACTCTATGGATCGGCTTACAATGCGAACATCAAGATTTTCAACGACCTCCAACATACCATCACGGGATGGCCGGGAGGGAAACCCAACGATGACGA
Source organism: Prevotella sp. (assembly GCA_017538105.1). GTDB lineage: Bacteria > Bacteroidota > Bacteroidia > Bacteroidales > Bacteroidaceae > Prevotella. Next base: position 11,989 of record JAFYJN010000028.1, read on the forward strand.
CAAGTACCGACCGGAAAGGGCCAAACCGTTCCCGAAAAGGGTGGTGGTGTTCTCGCCACATCCCGACGATGATGTCATCTCCATGGGGGGGACGTTGAGAAGACTGGTACAACAGGGCCATGACGTGCATGTGGCTTACCAGACGTCGGGAAACATCGCCGTGGGCGACGAGGAGGTGACGAGATTCATGCACTTCATCAACGGCTTCAACCAATTGTTCGGCAACGAGGCCGACGAGGTGATTAAAAACAAGTATAGGGAGATAAAGGAATTTTTGACGAAAAAACAGGAGGGTGACCTCGACACTAAAGATGTGCTCACCATCAAGGGCCTCATCCGACGGGGGGAGGCACGCACCGCCTGCACTTTCAACAACATCCCGCTCGATCATGTGCATTTCCTCGACCTGCCGTTCTATGAGAGTGGGAAAATAGAGAAAAAACCGATGGGCGAGGCTGACGTGCGTATTGTTGAGGAGTTGCTCAATCAGGTGCAACCGCACCAGATTTATGTGGCGGGTGACTTGGCCGACCCTCATGGGACGCATAGGAAGTGCACCGACGCGGTGCTTGCCGCCATCGACGAGACGAAGAAGGCTGGCACCCCTTGGCTGAACGACTGCCGTGTGTGGATGTACCGCGGCGCATGGGCGGAGTGGGAGATAGAAAATATCGAGATGTGTGTGCCCATGAGTCCGGAGGAGCTGAGGGCGAAACGCTATTCCATCTTGAAACACCAAAGCCAGATGGAGAGTGCTCCCTTCCTTGGCAACGACGAACGACTGTTCTGGCAACGCGCGGAGGATCGCAACCGAGCCACCGCAAAACTTTACGACGACCTCGGTCTGGCCTGCTATGAGGCCATGGAGGCTTTCGTGGAATACATCCCTCTGTGATGTTTTAGTGTTTAGTGTTTAGTGTTTAGTGCTTAGAGTTTAGTGTTTAGTGTTCTCTCATCACTCACCACTCATCACTCGTAACTCATTACTCATCACTCGTCCCTCATCACTCATCACTCGTCCTTCATCACTCGTCCTTCACCACTCATCACTCGTAACTCATCACTCGTAACTCATCACTCATCACTCATATGAAAAAAATAATCCTGTTTCTTTTCGCCTCCGTGGTCCTTCCGTCGTTTGCCACGGATTACCAGGTGACATCTCCTGATGGACACATCGTGCTTACCCTACATAACGACGCAGGGAGGGCGGAATATGACGTCACCTACGACGGACACCAAATGCTCACACGTTCACGACTGGGCTTCAAGAGTGACCTCGGCGACTTCTCGCAGAACCTGTCCCTGCAGGATGTGGAGCAGACAGGCCTCGACTGGATGGTTGAAATGAACCGCGTGAAGGCGTCGCTCTCGCAAGGGGCAGCCAACGGCGTGGTGGCTGACTTCGAAAATGCCGATGGACTAATCTTCCAGGTGGAGTTCATGGTGACCAACAGCGATGTGGCCTTCCGCTATATCATCCCCCGCCCGAAAGAGGACAACCCCAAATGTGCCGTCATATACGAGGAGGCATCGTCGTTCAACTTCCCTGGGCAGACCACCACGTTCCTCTGTCCGCAGATCAATCCGATGACGGGGTGGGAACGTACCAAACCGTCCTATGAAGAGGACTATACGGCCGACGCGCCCCTGACGGCGAAGTCGCGCTTCGGCGTGGGCTATACCTTCCCCTGTCTCTTCCGCGTGGGCGACGATGGATGGGTGCTGGTGGGTGAGACGGGGGTGACCAGTGCCTATTGTGCGTCGCACCTCTCCGACTATAACCCGGAGACGGGCTACACCATCGCCTTTCCCATGAAAGGGGAAGGGAATGGTTACGGCAGTGAATTTGCGGCGGTGCCACTCCGGGCGGAAACGCCATGGCGCACCATCACCCTCGGCAATTCGTTGAAGCCGATTGTTGAGACGACCATCGCCTACGACCTCGTCGACCCGCTTTATGAGCCGACCACGGAATACCAGCCAGGACGCTATACCTGGAGCTGGCTCATCTGGCAGGATGAGTCCATCAACTATGACGACCAGGTGCAGTTCGTCGACCTGGCGGCGAAGATGGGCTTTGAATACTGCCTCGTCGACAACTGGTGGGATGAGCGAATAGGGCGTGAACGTATCGAGGTGCTGTCGGAATATGCCAAGGCCAAAGGGGTGAGTCTCATGCTGTGGTACAACTCCAATGGGTTCTATAACGATGCGCCGCAGACTCCGCGCGACTGTATGTCATCTGCCATAGCACGCGACAAGGAGATGAGATGGCTGCAAAAAATAGGCGTGAAAGGTATCAAGGTGGACTTCTTCGGCTCCGACAAACAGGAGACGATGCGCCTCTATGAGGATATCCTTTTCGATGCCAACAGGTATGGGCTGCAGGTGATTTTCCACGGCTGCACCATTCCCAGGGGGTGGGAGAGGATGTATCCCAACTATGTGGCCAGCGAGGCGGCACTGGCATCGGAGAATGTTTTTTTCTCCGAGTTCCACGCGAAAAACGAGGGCTTCGAACTGACCATGCACCCCTTCTCGCGTAATGCGCTGGGTGCCTTCGACTGGGGCGGCATCATCATGAACCGATATCTGAGTCGTGACAACAAGAGTAGGCACCGTCGGTATACCACTGACACGTTCGAGATGGCCTCGGGCATCGTCCTGCAGACATCGGTCAACTGTGTGGCCATGCAGCCGAACAACCTCGATGAACTGAAGGACTTCCAGCTTGACTTCCTGCGCCATCTGCCCACCACATGGGATGAGACGCGTTCCATCGACGGTTATCCCACCAAATTCGTGGTCCTTGCCCGGCGACATGGCAACCAGTGGTATGTGGCGGGACTCAACGGCACCAACAAGGCGATGACGCTGAACCTTAACCTGCCGATGTTTGCCGGACAGACTGTGCGCTGCTACAACGACCAACCCGTGGCCAAGGGCGCTCTCTTTGCCGAACCGGAAATGAAAACCGTCAAGGTCGACAAACAGGGGCGCATACGTCTCACCCTTCAACCCCTCGGCGGCATGATTCTAATTAATTAATATAAATTACCTTCAATACCCTCCCTTTGGGAGGGTCAGGGTGGGTTCTCAATGCTGAAGATTCTTAAAAACTGGACTCTGCCAGTAGCCATGCTGTTCGGAACAGTCATCTACTTGGTTTTCGCCTTCGTGCCAGCGCTCGACGGGCTGGGGGAGACGTTCGAACCGTTCTTCGACTCCATCCTGCCGTCGTTCATGTTCGTCATCCTCTTCATCACCTTCTGCAAGGTTGATTTCCATGCCATGCGTCCCGTGGGATGGCATTTTTGGGTGGCACTCTTCCAGATACTCTTCGTGTTCATCATCGCCGCGGCAATCATTGTTTTCAACATCACCGGTGATAACCTTATCCTTCTCGAGTCATTGCTCACCTGTATTATTGGACCTTGTGCAGCGGCTGCCGCAGTGGTGACAGCCAAACTGGGTGGCAACCTCGAACAGTTGACTACCTACACGTTCCTCTCCAATTTCATTACGGCCATCCTTGTGCCGGTGTGCTTCCCGCTCATCGACAAGTCGGTGCACCTTGAGTTCTGGCCGGCGTTCTGGCTCATACTTTACAAGGTGTGTCTCGTGCTTGTGCTGCCCATGTTGCTGGCCTATATTGTCAAGCACCGCATGCACCGCTTCCACCGTTGGGTGATAGGTGTCAAGGACCTCTCCTTCTACCTCTGGGCCGTATCGTTGGCCATGGTTACGGGCATTACGCTACGCAATATCGTTCATGCCGACACGTCGGTAGGCTTCCTCCTACTCATTGCCGTCATGGTGTTGCTCCTCTGCCTCATACAGTTTGCCGTGGGACGATATGTAGGCCATTTCTTTAACCGCACCCAGGAGGCAGGACAGGCTCTCGGACAGAAAAATACGGCTTTTGCCATCTGGATAGCCTACATGTATCTGAACCCCCTCTCTTCCGTCGGCCCCGGCTGTTACATCCTCTGGCAGAACTGCGTCAACAGCATCGAGCTATGGCAGCACCGGAAGAGCGTAGAGCGTTCCTAGTAGATATAATCACCGATATTGTCAGGGGCACTCATGTTCACTTCCCCGAACGAAGCCTTTTTCAGCGTGTATGTGCCTTCGCTGTCCGACAACTGGATGGTGCTGTCGTTAACATATTTGTAGGCGAAAGAGCCCGCGTCGGTATCTATCAGACCGGCGGTGTCGCTTGACGGGGAGAAATTATAGATGGTGATGGATGTATATAAGTATACCATCCCTTTGGTCATGCCCAATGCATTCGCCGCGTCGCTTGTGGGAACCACATATACGCGCATCCTGCTGTTTGTAATTTCAAAGTACGTCTCTTGGGCACCATGGCTGAACAAGTTGTTGCTCGTCTCTTGCCAACGTCCCAATAGCCAGTTCGGAGTATTGAAAATGTCTTTCTCCGTCTCATCGTCACCGCAGGAGGTGAGTGTACAGGAGAACAATGCCAACGCCATCGTTGTCAGGAGTGTAGCCCATGATTTCTTGCTAATAGTCTTCATAATTGTCAGTGTTTATAGGTTTATAGAATTAATGATTCAAGTATCGCTTTTTAAGAAGATATAGGAATCTTCTTTCCACTATCGCAGGCGGAGCCTACGATAGATAACTATACTTTTTACAAAAATAGACATAAAACCCAAAATCACCTCAATTTTCTCCTTTTTTTGTCCACTTTTTTCGGCCTATACCTCAAATTGCAGGATATTTCTTTCTCTTCCTGGTAATTCTTGTTCAATTCACGGCAATTCATGTAAAAAACAACTCTCTTCCTGGTAATTCTTGTTCAATTCACGGCAATTCATGTAAAAAACCAACCCTCTTCCTGGTAATTCTCGTTCAATTCACGGCAATTCATGTAAAAAATCAACCCTCTTCCTGATAATTCTCGTTCAATTCACGGCAATTTATGTAAAATAACAATCCGCCTCTTCTTTAAATATTATAATTTTTTAATATTTTAATTTTCCACGTGTAGGGTATCCACCCTCCCCCTTGGGGGAGTAGGTAGGGGGCTCTATTTTTCATCTTTTTTTAATTTTTTAATATTTTAATTTTTTAATATTCCCATACTTTCCCTATCTTTGCACCCGAAAAGACAATAGGGGCGTAGCTCAGGTGGTTTAGAGCGCTACATTGACATTGTAGAGGTCATCGGTTCAACTCCGATCGTTCCTACGAAAAAAGGAGGCTGCAGCCTCCTTTTTCTTTTTCTTCATTAACGGCAATTCAACGTGAATTATTTTACATCAATTGCCATGAATCAATCAGAAATTTCCAATAATTAATTCATGGGCATTCATGATTTATTAACGGCAATTCAATGTGAAAATCTCTTACATGAATTGCCATGAATCAATCAGCAATATCCAATAATTAATTCATGGGCATTCATGGTCTATTCACGGCAATTCAATGTGAAATAACTATTTACACAAATTGCCATAAATCAATCAGAAATTTCCAATTTTTTAATTCATGGGCATTTATGGTCCATTCACGGCAATTCAATGTGAAAAACGACCCTCATCGCTTATACACTCCCATTTCCACCTCGTACATCCCCACGACATCCTGGCCATTGATGTTTGAGCCATCGGCCTCCTTCACTTTCACGGGTTCATTCACGTACACCCATTTGAAGATGCCCACGGGACGGTTGCGATTTGATAGACCGCCGTACACCTTGTCGGTACGCAGCGGTATGCCGGCACCATTGATGTCCTGTGCCAGAGCATTGTAGAACCGTTTTGCCGCCGCCTGACTGTCGAAATAGAAATGGTACCACATCCTGTTGTCGGCCCAGTCGAAGAAGGCTACTCCGATAGGCACTCCTCGGTAGGTGTAGTCGTAGGTTCCACGACAATGCAGCCCGGGATAACCGTTAATCCGTTCGCAGGCGTCATATGTGTCCGTCAGTCGTTGTTGCGCTGCCTCATAACTGTCCATCCTGTCCTTTATACCTCCAAAGGGGAAATATAATAGGTCTTTTACCGTCCGCTCCCTCACGTCTAAGGGAGTGGGTGCTGTCGGGGCATGTAATGAAACGGTTGTTCTCGCACTCGTCTTCGTTCCACGCTTACTTACCCTGCTTTGGGCTTCCGCAGGAGTGGCCGACAGCAACATTGCTGTGCCAAGCATCACGATGCCTATTGCCCAGTGAAATAATCTTGTCTTCATTTTCAATAGTTTTTAATGGTTAATATTCTTTATGGTGCAAATATACTACAAGAATCGCCCATTCCCACTATTTTCTTCTTGTTTAGTATGAACCCCGCCTATTTTGTGATAAAAACACCTTTTGCTGCGCCTACCTTCATCAACTGTTGATTTTTTCTGAGAAAATTGGATTTTTTTATATTGGTGTCCGCTAAAAATGAATAACTGACAGAACACATGTCCGCAGTGCCGATAAACAGGCATTGCGGATTCGTTTTTCAAGAAGTAAGCCCCTAGTCAAAAAGTGAGCGTTCCGGTGGTACGGATTCTTCTTTTTCA
>JAFYJN010000029.1 GCA_017538105.1 Prevotella sp.
GTTGAACAGGTAACCCATCTGCCCGTGAATCTTTGCCAGCAGGGCGTAGATGGAATCGCCTCCGGCGGTAGTGTCGGCCACTTCGGCGGCATGTTGGAAAGAGGCGAGGGAGGCGGGTGCCTCACCCATGTCACGATAGACACTGCCGAGGAGGTAATGGGCATGGACACGGTCGTAGTTGGTGCCGTGGTGGTCGAAATAGTCGGTGAGTTGGCGGATGGTGTCAAGGGATAACGGTTGGTAGGCTCGGTTGAGTGAGTCCTGCTCGTGGAGCAAGGCACGCATTTGGTCGGTGCGTCCATCACCGCAACCCATGAGAAGGGAGAACAAAAACGGGAGAAGGAGGATTTTGCGCATATATATGTCATTAAGACATTTATTAATAAACCACCTCTCCCTCCTTTCGGGAGAAGGAGGGAGAGGGATTCCTTATAAGAGGGAAAAAAGATACCCCTTACCGTCGTGTGGTGATGGAGAATTCCGTCACGCCTGACATGGCTTGTCCGCCCTGAAGCACGGAGAGGCAGAAGGTGGCGGTGCCATCCTTGACCTTTCCCGCCTTGACCATGGCAGTATAGCGGATGGCGGCTCCAGGAGCGAGACTCTCTACATGCACCGAAGGTGAGATGTAGATGCGTTTGTTGCCCGATGCCTCCACCACGGTGGGCTGGAGGTCATAAAGCGTGCGATTGGAGGTGTTGACCACCTCGAAGATGACCTTCGACAACTCATTCGACCCAAGCACATTGTCGTGATTGTCATCTACGAAACGTGGGTTGCGAATCTCAATTCGGGGATTGTAGGCATAATCTCCCATATCGTAGCTCGACGACGCGGGATTCACCGTGCGTGCCGGAGAAGCGGAATAGGTGCCCGTGTAGTCGGTGCTGCCGAAATCGTAGATACGGTCGTCGTAGGACTGGTCGTCAGACGGTCCGTAGTAGCCTCCATCGTCGTAACGTGAGTCATCATAACGCGAGTCGTCGCGCTGCTGCTGACGTTGTTGGCGACGCTGCTCATAACGGTCTTCTATGCGTTCCTGGCGTTTCTGGTCGGCCGCAGACCCAATGGCGCCACCTACAATGGCACCGCCAGCCATGCCGATGACTGTACCGATATCGCTGCCACGCGGTCCGCCGGCAATACCGCCAATGGCCGATCCGAGGATGGACCCCAACGTTGAGCCGGTGTATGCTCCCGCGCCTGTATAGGTGCCGCATCCTGCAAGCATCAAGGCGCCACAAACTGTCAATACCAAAATCTTTTTCATTGTATGTGAGTTTTTGAGTTTATGAATTTTTGAGTGATGTTGCAAATATAAATGTTTTTGTCGAAATCTGCAAGTATCAAGGGACGGATTATTCATTTCTGTCATAGCCGCCACAAGAAACCGCTTTTTCATCGGTGCAAAAATAAGCAGAAATAAGGGCACGAACACGGGAAAATCCCGAAAAGAAGATAGGGGAAACCCTAAAGTAGACACAAACCTAACACCCACCCCGTCCCTCCCAAAGGGAGGGAGCACAAGTAGATACCGAGTGAACACTAAACACTAAACACTGAACACTCCACACTAAACACTAAACAAATAAGGATGCCCTTTCGAGCATCCTTATTTATGTGGGAAAAGTTGGAAAATTATTCAGCTTTTGCCTCTTCCACTTTTTCTTCAGCGGCCTCGGCCACCTCTGCGGCTTTCTCCTCAACGGCTGCGGCAGCTTCGGCTACAGGAGCCTCGGCCTTAGCACCCGAACGACGGCTGCGGCGAGTCTTCTTGGCTGCCTTCGGCGTCTTGGCCATGTTCTCGTCGAAGTCGACGAGTTCGATGAAGCACATGTCAGCACCATCACCCAGTCGATGACCGAGTTTGATGATACGTGTGTAGCCACCGGGACGGTCACCCACCTTCTCGGCGATGTTGGAGAAGAGCTCGGTAACGGCATACTTGTTTTGGAGATAGCGGAACACCACGCGTCGCGAACTGGTGGTATCCTCCTTGCAGCGGGTAATCAGGGGCTCAACATATTTCTTGAGCGCCTTGGCCTTGGCGAGGGTCGTAGTGATTCTTTTGTGCTCGATCAACGAGATAGCCATATTCGCGAGCATGGCTTGACGATGGTCAGCAGTACGACCCAGATGGTTGAATTTCTTATTGTGTCTCATTACTGAAATTACTCTTGATTAAGTTTGTATTTTGAAATATCGGTTCCAAACGACAGATTCAGACCTTCGAGCAAATCATCAAGCTCAGAAAGCGATTTCTTGCCGAAGTTGCGGAACTTGAGCAGGTCGGTCTTGTTATACTGCACGAGGTCGCCAAGCGTTTCCACGTCGGCAGCCTTGAGACAGTTGAGCGCGCGCACCGAGAGGTTCATGTCGACAAGACGCTGCTTGAGCAGCTGACGCATGTGGAGCACCTCTTCGTCGAATTCCTGGTTGCCGTCGACCTCCGGGTTTTCGAGCGTTATCTTCTCATCGCTGAAGAGCATGAAATGATAGATGAGCGTTTTGGCGGCCTCCTTGAGCGCATCCTTCGGGTGAATGGAACCATCCGTGGTGACTTCGATGACGAGCTTGTCGTAGTCGGTCTTCTGCTCGACACGATAAGGCTCCACCGAATATTTCACGTTACGGATAGGGGTGTAGATAGAATCGATTGGTATGACGTTGACATCCGTGCAGAACTCCCTATTTTCGTCGGCGGGAACGTATCCCCTACCCTTATTGATAGTGATATCGATCTGCATCAACGCTTTGGGCTCTAAATGACAAATCACCAAATCAGGGTTTAACACTTCAAATCCAGTCAGATACTTTCCTATATCTCCAGCTTTGAACTCCGTAGAGTTCTCAACGGTGATACTCACTTTATCGTTCTCGAATTCTTCTACTACTTGTTTGAATCGAACTTGTTTGAGATTCAAAATAATGTTGGTGACATCCTCCTTGACGCCGGGCACGGAAGAGAATTCATGCTCGACACCGGCAATTTTGACGGTGTTGATGGCGAACCCTTCGAGCGACGAAAGCAGAATGCGGCGGAGAGAGTTGCCGATGGTGACGCCGAAACCCGGTTCCAAGGGACGGAATTCGAACTTGCCGAACTTCTCGTCAGCCTCCAACATTACAACTTTGTCAGGTTTTTGAAATGCTAATATCGCCATTAATTCAATGATTATTTAGAGTACAACTCAACGATTAACTGTTCCTTAATATTCTCAGGGATGTCCGCTCTGTCGGGCTTGTGCAGGTATTTCCCGCTCTTGGAGTTTTCGTCCCATTCGATCCAGGGATACTTGCTGTGGTTGAATCCAGCGAGTGCGGCCTCAATGACTTCGAGCGATTTAGCCTTTTCTCTCACGCCGACCACTTGTCCAGGTTTGACGGAATAAGAAGGAATGTTAACCACCTTTCCGTCAACGACGATATGCTTGTGGGAGACAAGCTGGCGCGCAGCTGCCCTCGTGGGAGCGACACCGAGACGGAAGACGATATTGTCGAGTCGGCTTTCAAGGTTTTGGAGCAACACCTCGCCGGTGATACCTTCTGCCTTGGCCGCAGCCTCGAACATATTCCTAAACTGGCGCTCGAGTACACCATAGGTATACTTAGCCTTTTGCTTCTCTGCCAACATGACAGCATATTCCGACTGCTTGCGGCGGCGGTTGTTGCCATGCTGTCCAGGAGGGAAGTTCCTTCTGGACAAAACTTTGTCTTCGCCGAAGATGGGTTCTCCAAAACGGCGAGCGATCTTTGATTTCGGTCCTATATATCTTGCCATAACTGTTGAAAATTAAAGAATTAAAGAATGAAAAAGGTTGTTTTCAATTCTCAACTCCCAATTTTGATTTTATAATGTTTGAATATTTTAATAATATAGATTACACGCGACGGCGTTTCGGGGGACGGCATCCGTTGTGCGGCAGCGGAGTGACGTCGACGATCTCGATAACATCGATACCGGCACCGTGGATGGCACGAATGGCCGACTCGCGACCGTTGCCCGGACCCTTCACATAAGCCTTCACCTTGCGGAGACCAAGGTCGTAAGCCACTTTGGCGCAGTCCTCGGCAGCCATCTGGGCGGCATACGGAGTGTTCTTCTTGGAACCACGGAATCCCATCTTGCCTGCCGACGACCAGGAGATGACCTGACCCTCGCTGTTGGCCAGAGAGACAATGATATTATTGAAAGAGCTGTGCACATGGAGCTGTCCCATAGCATCAACCTTAACGTTTCTTTTTTTCGAAGCGACTGTTTTCTTTGCCATGATAGTTTCCTTTCTACTGATTACTTAGTTGCCTTTTTCTTGTTAGCCACAGTCTTCTTCTTTCCTTTACGGGTACGGGCATTGTTCTTGGTGCTCTGTCCGCGCACGGGAAGACCGTTACGATGCCTAACGCCACGATAGCAGCCAATGTCCATGAGGCGCTTGATGTTCATCTGGATTTCCGACCTGAGGTCGCCTTCCACCTTGAATTCAGCGCCGATAATCTCACGGATCTTGGCAGCTTGGTCGTCGGTCCACTCATTCACTTTGAGTGCACGGTCCACGCCCGCCTTATCCAATATCTTTGCTGAACTACTTCGACCTATACCAAAGATATAAGTCAATGCGATTTCGCCACGCTTATTCTGGGGCAAATCTACTCCAACAATTCTTATTGCCATTTTGTTTTGATTAAAAAAGTTAAATACTCAAATCAACCCTGACGTAATTTGTACTTGGGATTTTTCTTGTTGATGACGAACAGCCTGCCTTTTCTCCTGACAATTTTGCAATCGGGTGTCCGTTTCTTTAATGATGCTCTTGTCTTCATATCTTAAAAAGGGTTATTTGTATCTGAACACGATACGGCCTTTGGTAAGGTCGTAGGGACTCATCTCCACCTTCACCTTGTCGCCGGGTAGGATTTTAATGTAATGCATACGCATCTTGCCCGAGATGTGGGCCGTGATCTGCACACCGTTTTCCAGTTCCACCCTGAACATGGCGTTGGATAGAGCCTCGATAATCGTTCCGTCCTGCTCAATAGCAGATTGTTTTGCCATAATGATTTTAATTATTTTTGTTCGATATACTCAAAGGAAGACAATATTTCGGCCTCGCCCTTTCTCACGGCAATGGTATGTTCGAAATGTGCAGCAGGACGACCGTCACGAGTACGCACCGCCCACCTGTCATTGTCGAGCACCACCTGTCGCTGACCCATGGTGATCATCGGTTCGATGGCAATGCACATACCTGCCTTGAGCAGCGGACCGTTGCCGCGCCGACCGTAGTTAGGAACCAACGGGTCTTCGTGCATCTCTCGTCCGATGCCATGCCCAGTAAGCTCCCTCACCACACCATAGCCGGCCGACTCGCAATAGTCCTGCACCGTTTGGCTGATGTCGCCCACATGCATCCCCGCCTTGGCAGCGGCGATGCCTTGGTAGAGCGCCTCTTTGGTGCGCCGTAGCAACAGGCTAACCTCTTCGGACACCTCGCCCACCGTGAAGGTGTAGGCAGAGTCGCCGTTGAAGCCGTTGAGCAATGTGCCGCAGTCGATGGAGATGATGTCGCCCTCTTTGAGAATCGTCTTCTCATCGGGTATGCCATGCACCACCACGTCGTTGACCGAAGTACAGATGCTTGCCGGGAACGGCCCCCCATAAGGGTTGGGGAAGTTGAGGAAAGTGGGCTCGGCACCATGGTCGCGAATAAACTCATCGGCTATGCTGTCGAGCTGTTTCGTGGAAATCCCCGGCCTGATATGTTTTGCCAATTCGGCAAGCGTTAGCCCGACGAGTCGGTTCGCTTGCCTCATCAGCTCAATTTCGTCTTCCGTCTTGAGAAATATCTTCATTCGCCAGCGCGCCCTTATTTGGACTTCATGTCGGCATTGCGCGTATGTCCAGGAGTGAGCAGGCCCTCATAATGCCTCATCATGAGGTAACTCTGAATCTGCTGCAGAGTGTCGATAACCACACCAACGAGGATGAGCAACGACGTGCCTCCGAAGAACTGGGCGAAACCTTGCTGCACGTTGAGCAGGCCCGCCAGTGCCGGCATGATGGCGATGAAAGCGATGAAGAGCGAACCCGGCAAGGTAATACGCGACATCACGGTGTCAATATACTCTGCCGTCGGTTTACCGGGTTTCACGCCCGGAATGAAACCGTTGTTGCGCTTCATGTCTTCAGCCATCTGCGTGGGATTGAGCGTAATAGCCGTATAGAAGTACGTAAACGCAATGATGAGCACGGCGAAGATGATGTTGTAGAGCAGGCTCGTGTGATCCATGAGCGAGCGCATCACATAGCTGGTGCTGTCAGACGAATACTGAACGATAGCCAGAGGGATGAACATCAACGCCTGGGCGAAGATGATAGGCATCACATTGGCCGCGAAGAGTTTCAACGGGATATACTGACGGGCGCCACCATAGGTCTTGTTGCCTTGTACTCTCCTGGCATACTGCACGGGCACCTTTCTAACGCCCTGGACGAGGACGATAGAGGCGCACACCACGGCAAAGAGGATGAGAATCTCGATGATGAACATGACAAGACCGCCACCGGTGATGGCCGTGAAGCGCGAGGTCACCTCCTGGAAGAAAGCTTGGGGCAGACGGGCGATGATACCAATCATAATGATGATGGATATACCGTTGCCCACACCCTTGTCGGTGATGCGCTCACCAAGCCAGAGGATGAACATCGAGCCAGCAGCCAGGATGATGGTAGCCGGAATCATGAACACCGACCATGAGATGCCCGAGGCGAGAGCGCCTCCCGACTGCATCTTCAGGTTGATGAGATATGACGGAGCCTGGAAGAGCAAGATGGCCACGGTAAGGATACGCGTGTACCAATTGATCTTCTTCCTTCCGCTCTCCCCTTCACGTTGCATTTTCTGGAAGTAAGGCACGGCCACTGCCAGCAGCTGCATCACGATCGACGCCGAGATGTAGGGCATGATACCCAGTGCGAAGATGGAAGCGTTAGAGAAAGCACCACCTGAGAACATATCGAGCAGCGACATAAGTCCCCCCTCGGTCTGCGCCTGCAAGTCTGCCAACTTTGTCGGGTCGATACCCGGCAGTACGACGAAGGAGCCGAAACGGTATATCGCCGTGAAGAGGATGGTGATGAGGATACGCTGACGCAAATCCTCCACCTTCCATATGTTCTTCAGTGTCTCAATAAACTTTTTCATTTACCTTAAATAATTGTTATGTTACCACCTGCTGCCTTGATAGCCTCTTCAGCCTTCTTGGAGAAAGCGTTGGCCTCAACGGAGATTTTAGCCTTCAACTCGCCGTTGCCCAGGATTTTCACCAGTTCCTTGCCGTTGGTCAAACGGGCCTGTACCAGCTCCTGGATGCCTATCTTCTCCCATCCCTTGCTCTCAGCAAGTTTCTGCAGCGTAGAGAGGTTCACGGCGAAATACTCCTTGTGGTTGATGTTTTTGAAACCAGCCTTCGGCACACGTCTCTGCAATGGCATCTGTCCACCCTCGAAGCCGACCTTTCTCTTGTAGCCCGAGCGAGACTTAGCACCTTTGTGTCCACGTGTTGAAGTACCTCCGAGGCCCGAGCCCGGTCCGCGTCCAATTCTTCTTCTGCTATGTGTGGAACCCTTGGCGGGTTTTAATTCATGCAATTTCATTGTTTGGATGATTTTTAACGGTTTAACAAACTTAGTCCTCGATGATAGTGATGAGATGGCGCACCTTTCTGATCATGCCCCTGATGGAAGGAGTGTCCTCCACTTCCACCACCTGTCCGATCTTACGCAGGCCCAGATGCATGAGGGTAGCCTTCTGGTTAACGGGATAACCAATTTTGCTCTTTACCTGTTTGATTTTTATCGTTGCCATGATACGTCCTCCTTATCCTCTAAAAACTTTGTTCATACTGATACCACGGTCGCCAGCCACTGTATAGGCATCCCTCATTTCACTGAGAGCCTTGATGGTAGCCTTGACGAGGTTGTGGGGATTAGAAGAGCCTTTCGACTTGGCGAGCACGTCGTTAACACCAGCGCTCTCAAGCACGGCACGCATGGCACCACCAGCCACCATTCCCGTACCGGGAGCGGCAGGCTTGAGGAACACCCTTGCGCCTCCGTAAGCCACTTCAATCTCATGGGGTATGGTACCTTTGATCACAGGCACCTTGACGAGGTTCTTCTTGGCAGCCTCCATACCTTTCTGTATGGCGGACGTCACTTCGCCGGCCTTGCCGAGACCCCATCCGATGACTCCCTTGCCGTCGCCAACCACGACGATGGCAGCGAACGTGAACGTGCGTCCACCCTTTGTAACCTTCGTTACGCGGTTAATAGCCACGAGTTTGTCTTTCAACTCGACGTCACTGTTTATCTTTACTTTGTTCATTGCCATAATCGATTAGAAATTTAGTCCTCCTTTGCGAGCGGCGTCAGCCAGTTCCTTCACCCTACCATGATAGAGATAACCGTTGCGGTCGAAGACCACGGCCTGAATACCTTTCTCGGCCGCCTTCTTAGCCACGAGCTCTCCCACTTTCTGTGCCTGTTCCTTCTTGGGCATGTGTTCCATGCCAAGCGACGAGGCAGCGGCGAGGGTATTGCCAGTGAGGTCGTTGATAATCTGCACGTAAATCTGCTTGTTGCTGCGGAAGACCGTCATGCGAGGTCTTTCTGCCGTGCCGTTCACTCTCTTACGAATTCTGTATTTTATCTTGATTCGTCTTTCTACTTTTTTCGATGTCATAATGCTAAGGTATTAAAGTTACTTGGCAGCAGCCGACTTGCCCGACTTCCTACGGATGACTTCGCCCTTGAAGAGGATACCCTTTCCTTTGTAAGGTTCAGGCATACGGAACGAGCGAATCTTGGCGCAGATGAGTCCGAGCAGCTGTTTGTCGCATGATTCGAGAATAAGTTGCGGGTTCTGGTTACGCTCCGACTTAGTTTCCACCTTCACCTCTGGCGGGAGCTGGATGAATATCGGATGAGTGTATCCCAGTGCGAATTCGATGAGGTTTCCCTGGTTCGATACGCGGTATCCCACGCCCACGAGTTCCATTTCCTTCTTGAAACCCTGGCTCACACCCACAACCATATTGTTGACGAGTGAGCGGTAGAGCCCGTGGAACGCCTGTTTCTGCTTGATGTTGACGGGGCTGTTCTCGTCAATCTCGAAAACCAGATGTCCGTCTTCATTCTTCATGATGATTGAAGGATCGATTTTCTGCGAGAGTTCACCCTTGGGTCCTTTAACCTTGACGATGCCGTCTTTCTGTTCGATGCTGACTCCGGCAGGTATAGCTATTGGCAATTTTCCTATTCTTGACATAGTATATCCTCCATTGATTAGTAGACGAAGCAAAGCACCTCGCCGCCGATCTTCAGTTCGGCAGCCTCTTTGTCGGTCATGACACCTTTAGACGTGGACAGGATGGCGATACCCAGTCCGTTAATAACTCTCGGCATGTCTTTGTAGCCCGTGTACTTGCGCAAACCCGGCTTCGACACACGCTCTAATTTCTTGATGGCGTTGGCACGGGTTACGGGGTTGTACTTGAGGGCCACCTTGATGGTGCCCTGCGGACCGTCCTCAACGAATTTGTAGTTGAGGATGTAGCCTTTCTCGAAGAGGATCTTCGTTATTTCCTTCTTCAAGTTGGAGGCAGGAATTTCCACGACGCGGTGATGCGCCATGATTGCGTTTCTGAGCCTGGTCAGAAAATCTGCAATAGGATCTGTCATTTGATTTTGATGTTTAATTAATCGGGACTGCCCCGACAATATTAAAAAATAAAAAACTAATTACCAGCTTGCTTTCTTCACGCCCGGTATGAGGCCTTGCGACGCCATTTCACGGAACTGGATACGCGAAAGACCGAACTGGCGGATATATCCCTTCGGACGACCCGTTATCTTGCAACGGTTGTGCAGACGGATGGGGTTGGCGTTGCGGGGGATGCTCTGAAGTTTACGAGCAGCCTCGTAAGCCTCTGCCGGATCATTGGTTGTGGCGATGATTTTCTTCAGCGCCGCCCTTTTCTCAGCGTATTTAGCTACCATCTTGGCGCGTTTCACCTCACGCGCTTTCATTGATTCTTTAGCCATGACTTAATCTTTTTTTGCGTTTTTGAACGGCAGTCCGAAAGCTTTGAGCAGAGCATAACCCTCTTCGTCGGTCTTGGCCGAGGTAACGAAGGTAATGTTCATACCCTGGATGCGTTCGATGTTGTCGATATTGATTTCCGGGAAGATGATTTGCTCCTCGATACCGAGGGTGTAGTTTCCACGTCCGTCGAACTTTGACTCAATGCCTTTGAAGTCGCGGATACGGGGCAGAGCCACACGCACCAGTTTCTCCAGAAATTCGTACATTCTCTCGCGACGCAGAGTAACCATCACACCGATGGGCATTTTCTTACGCAGCTTGAAGTTGGCGATATCTTTCTTGGAGAAAGTAGCCACAGCTTTCTGTCCAGTGATGGCCGACACCTCGTTGATGGCCACATCAATGATTTTCCTGTCCTGTGTGGCATCGCCAAGTCCTTGGTTGACGACGATCTTTTTGAGCACAGGAACCTGCATGCTCGAAGAGTAGTTGAACTGTTTCTTCAGTGCCGGAGCGATCTCCTCGGCATATACTTTCTTTAATTGCGCGGTATTCATTATTTGATCTCCTCTCCCGATTTTTTAGCGATACGTACTTTCTTTCCGTCCTCGTTGATCTTCATTCCGATGCGAGTGGGTTTGCCACTCTTCGGGTCGATGAGGCTGAGGTTAGAGATATGAATGGGCGCCTCCATCTTGATACGTCCCCCCTGAGGGTATTTAGCCGACGGCTTGGCGCTTTTGGTCACGATGTTGACCCCTTCGACGATGGCGCGGTTTTTGTCGACGAGCACTTTGAGCACCTTTCCAGTTTTCCCTTTGTCCTCACCGGAGATGACCACCACTGTATCGTTTTTCTTGATATGTAACTTAGCCATTGTTTTGAATGTTTATAGATTAAAGGACCTCTGGTGCGAGCGAAACAACCTTCATGTTCACGGCCCTGAGTTCACGTGCCACGGGTCCAAAGATACGGCTGCCGCGGAGTTCACCGGCGTTGTTGAGCAGCACACATGCGTTGTCGTCGAACCTGATGTACGAGCCATCAGCTCTTCTCACCTCTTTCTTGGTGCGGACGATAAGTGCTTTCGACACGGTACCTTTCTTCATGTCGCTGGAAGGGATGACATTTTTCACGGTGACGACGATGATGTCGCCCACACTGGCATACCTTCTTCCTGTACCACCGAGCACACGGATGCAGAGAGCCTCTTTGGCTCCGCTGTTGTCGCATACTGTCAGTCTTGTTTCTGCCTGTATCATAATTACTTAGCTTTTTCGATGATTTGAACTAATCTCCACCTCTTGGTTTTGCTCAGAGGCCTTGTTTCCATCACGAGCACGGTATCGCCAATATTGGCTTCGTTTTTCTCGTCATGGGCATGGTATTTTTTCGTCTTCTGAACGAACTTGCCATAGATTGGGTGTTTCTCCTTGAACTTGGCTGCAATAACAATGGTTTTATCCATTTTGTTGCTGATAACGACACCCTGTCTTGTTTTTCTTAAGTTTCTTGTTTCCATGTGTCCCATTGTCATTTGTTAAGCTCTCGTTGGCGGAGCTCGGTTTTCATTCGAGCGATATCCTTCTTGGCCTGTCTGATGAGCATCGGGTTCTCAAGCGGCGTGATGGCATGGTTGAGCTTCATCTGCTGAAGGCGTGCCACTTCCGTTTCGAGGCGCTCGGTGAGGTCTTTCGTATCGAGTTCTTTTATTTCGTTAATTTTCATGACTTATGCGTTTTTATCGTAATCTCTTCTGACGATGAACTTAGTCTTAACGGGCAACTTTTGCGCGGCGAGGCGAAGAGCCTCCTTCGCGATGTCGAAGCTGACGCCCTCGACTTCAAACAGCACCCTTCCTGGAGTGACGGGAGCGACCCATCCTGCGGGGTCACCTTTACCTTTACCCATACGTACATCGGCCGGCTTGCGTGTGATTGGTTTGTCAGGGAAGATGCGGATCCATACTTGTCCCTCGCGGTTCATCCTTCTGTTCACCGCCACACGTGCTGCCTCGATCTGACGGCTGTCGATCCATTTTGCCTCAAGCGTCTTGATGCCGAAGGAACCGAAAGCCAGCTGGGTGCCCCTGTGTGCGTTGCCTTTGTTTCCGCGGCCGTCCTGGGGTCTTCTATATCTTACTCGTTTTGGCTGTAACATGATAGCTTCAATTTATCGGTTATTGTTTCTTTTTCTGTTGCCTCTCTCGCGACGTCCGCCCTGAGCGCCACGGCCCATGGACTTCTCCTGTGAGAAATTAGGAGCGAGGTCAACTTTTCCAAAGATTTCGCCTCTGCAGATCCACACCTTGATGCCGAGCAGTCCCACCTTCGTGAGTGCTTCGGTCTGGCAATAGTCCACGTCAGCCCTGAAGGTATGCAACGGTGTACGTCCTTCCTTATACATCTCCTTGCGCGCCATTTCGGCACCGTTGAGTCGGCCGGTGATCTGAACCTTGATGCCTTCGGCACCTGCTCTCATAGTATTGGAGATAGCCGTTTTGATAGCCCTTCTGTAGGCCATTTTCTTCTCTATCTGGCTGGCGATGTTGTTGCCCACGATGGTAGCGTCGAGTTCGGGCTTCTTCACCTCGTGGATATTGATCTGCACCTCTTTGCCATAGAGCTTCTTCAGTTCTTCCTTCAATTTGTCGACATCCTGTCCACCTTTTCCGATGACAACACCCGGACGGGCTGTGCATACGGTGATAGTGACCAGTTTGAGTGTTCTCTCGATAACGATTTTCGAGACCATGGCGTTCTCGAGCCTTTTGTTGAGGTAAGTCCTTATTTTCTGGTCTTCCACGATGTTGTCGCCGAAGTTCTTACCACCGAACCAGTTGGAGTCCCAACCTCTGATAATGCCGAGACGGTTGCTTATTGGATTAACTTTCTGTCCCATTGTAATTAGTTTTCGTCGTTATTAATTGAGTCGACAAAGAGAGTGACATGGTTGCTGCGTTTGCGAATTCTGTAGCCACGTCCCTGCGGTGCTGGTCTCATTCTCTTGATGGTAACGCCTTCGTCGACGAACACCCTTGATACGATGAGTTCACCGTCTTCGGCTTTCCTATCGTTCTTAGCCTCCCAGTTGGCGATAGCCGAGCGGAGGAGTTTCTCTACGTCTTTGGCGGCATGTTTCTTCGAGAAGCGGAGGATACCGAGCGCACGGTTCACCTCGACGCCCCTGATCATATCGACCACATACCTCATCTTACGCGGTGAGGAGGGCACGTCATTGAGTTTGGCGAAATACAAGCTTTTGTTTGCTTCTTTTCTTTTGTCAGCCGCAATTTTCTTTCTTGCTCCCATTATTTAATTCTTTTTTTCTACAGTTTGTTGGGTTTACTTCTTATTGCCTGCATGACCGCCGAAACGTCTGGTGGGAGAGAACTCTCCCAGTTTGTGTCCGACCATGTTTTCTGTGATGTAAACCGGAATGAATTTGTTACCATTGTGAACTGCTACCGTATGTCCCACAAAATCGGGAGAGATGACGGAAGCCCTGGCCCATGTCTTCACGACGTTTTTCTTGCCGCTTTCGTTCATGGCGAGAATCTTCTTCTCGAGTGCCACGTTGATGTATGGTCCTTTTTTAAGTGAACGACTCATGTGTTATTCGTTAGTTAACTTGTTACTTTTTAGCTCTTTCGATGATATACTTGTTGGAGTGTTTCTTCGGAGCCCTCGTCTTGAGGCCCTTAGCATACAATCCGGTGCGTGAGCGCGGATGTCCTCCGGACTGGCGTCCTTCACCACCGCCCATCGGGTGGTCGTGCGGGTTCATCACCACGCCACGGTTGTGAGGACGGCGACCGAGCCATCTTGTGCGGCCGGCCTTACCCGACTGCTCAAGAGCATGGTCGGAATTGCCCACCGATCCCACAGTAGCCTTACAAGCAGAGAGAATCTTGCGTGTTTCTCCCGAGGGGAGCTTCACCACGCAATAAGAGCCTTCGCGCGAAGTCAACTGAGCGAAATTGCCAGCTGAGCGAACGAGCAGGGCGCCCTGTCCCGGGCGCAGTTCGATGTTGTGGATCACTGTACCCACGGGGATGTTGGCCAGCGGGAGAGCGTTTCCGATCTCTGGCGCTGCGTCCGGTCCCGACAGGAGCTTAGTGCCCACCTGCAGTCCATTAGGAGCAATAATGTAACGTTTCTCGCCGTCGGCATAGAAAAGCAATGCGATACGAGCCGAACGGTTCGGGTCGTATTCGATGGTCTTCACGACAGCGGGTACACCATCTTTCTCTCGTTTGAAGTCGATAAGGCGGTATTTGCGTTTGTGTCCGCCTCCTCTGTACCTGACGGTCATTTTACCGGTGTTGTTTCTACCTCCGGTGGATTTTTTCCCGAAAACGAGAGATTTCTCTGGTACGGATGCAGTAATATCCTCGAACGTACCAATAATTTTGTGTCTTTGTCCCGGTGTTACCGGTTTTAGTTTACGTACTGCCATTTTTTATTTAGATATTGCTGTAAAAATCGATTGTTTCGCCCTCCTTGAGGGTAACGATAGCTTTTTTGAAGGCAGCCTTCTGCCCTTTGACGAGCCCGGCCTTGGTATAGCGCTGCGAGCGTTTCCCTGCATATTTGGCCGTGTTCACCTGTTCGACCGTCACGTTGTAGGTCTCTTCCACTTCTTTCTTAATCTGGAGTTTGTTGGCCTCGGGCTTGACGATAAAGCCGTAACGGTTGGGCCATTTGTCCGTGGTCTTGGTCATCTTCTCAGTGACCAGGGGTTTAATGATAAATGCCATGTTTTGAATCTCCTTGATTATTTAATTAAGACCTCTTCGATAGATTTCAACGAATTTTCAGTCACGACAAGTACATCAGCATTCAATACTTTGTAAGAATTGAGTGTCGATGCAATCATGACTTCTGTACCCGGTAAATTTCGAGCCGACAAATATACGGTTTTATTCGCACCTGGCAAAAGGAAGAGTTGCTTCTTACCATCGACTTTAAGATTTTTAATAATATTTAAGAATTCTTTAGTCTTCGGTGTCTCGAAGTTGAAGTCTTCCACCACGATGATGGCATTTTCCTGGGCTTTGTAGGAGAGAGCGCTCTTACGTGCAAGCACCTTCACCTTCTTGTTGAGCTTCGTGCGGTAGTCACGCGGTTTGGGACCGAACACCCTACCACCACCTTTGAGCAGAGGTGAGTTGATGTCACCGTGACGTGCGCCGCCGCCGCCCTTTTGACGTCCAAGTTTTCGTGTGCTGCCCTTGTGCTCGCTTCTTTCCTTGGCCTTTGCCGTACCCTGACGTTGGTTGCCGAGGTATTGTTTCACGGCGAGGTAGAGCACATGGTCGTTTGGTTCGATGCCGTAGATCTGGTCATTGAGGACAACCTTTCTGCCGGTTTCCTGTCCATTGATATTTAATACGTTGATTTCCATTACTTCTTAATTAACACGGTTGAACCATTGAATCCAGCCACAGAACCCTTCACGAGGATGAGGTTATGTTCCGGAATCACTTTCAGAACTTTCAAGTTTTGCGTAGTGACACGGTCACAACCCATGTGGCCGCCCATGCGCATTCCTTTGAACACTTTAGCGGGATAGGAGCAGGCGCCGATGGAACCCGGTTTGCGGGCGCGGTCGTCCTGTCCGTGTGTCTGTTGTCCTACACCACCGAATCCGTGTCTTTTCATAACACCTTGGAATCCCTTACCTTTGGAGGTACCCACGACATCCACGAAAGTGGTGTCGTTGAAGATTTCCACGGTGATCACGTCGCCGAGGTTGTGCTCCTCGTCGAATTTGAACTCGGCCAAGTGCTTTTTCGGTGTTGTACCAGCTTTCTTGAAGCAACCCATCATCGCTTTGGAGGTGTTCTTCTCCTTGGCTTCGCCGAAGGCGAGCTGCAGAGCATTGTAACCATCTTTCTCGAGGGTCTTCACTTGGGTGACAACACAAGGACCAGCTTCGATAACAGTGCACGGCACGTTTTTGCCGTCGGCACTGAAAACGGATGTCATTCCGATTTTCTTTCCAATTAATCCTGGCATTTCAAATCTGTTGTTTATTGTTATTATAAATAGGAGTTTGGGAGTTTAGGAGTTTGGGAGTTTAGGAGTTTAGACAATAGCAAGCGTGGTATTTTTCTTAACTCTTAACTCATAATTCTTAACTCCTTAATCCTTACTATACTTTGATTTCCACTTCCACGCCACTGGGGAGTTCCAGTTTCATCAGAGCTTCAACGGTGTTAGCCGTAGAGCTGTAGATGTCGATAAGGCGTTTGTAATTGCTCAGTTGGAACTGTTCACGCGCCTTCTTGTTGACGAAGGTAGAGCGGTTGACAGTGAAGATTCTTTTGTGGGTGGGCAGGGGAATCGGTCCGCTGACGATGGCACCCGTAGCCTTTACGGCCTTCACAATTTTCTCAGCCGACTTGTCCACGAGTTTGTGGTCGTACGACTTGAGTTTGATTCTGATTTTCTGACTCATTGTTGTTTTGTTTTGTTAATGATATTATTTATTATGCGAGGTCGGCTTAAGAGTCATTCACTAAGCCGGAGCCTCTTCATTCTCTTTACACCAAGTCGGCACGTCCGTTCACCTCTTCGAGCACAGCTTTGGCGATGGAGCTCGACAATGGGGCGTGGTGATCGTATTCCATAGAACTGGTGGCCCTACCTGACGTGATGGTGCGCAGCGCCGTCACATAGCCGAATGTCTCCGACAGTGGCACAAGCGCCTTGACGATACGTCCACCGGAGCGAGCCTCGTCCATGCCCTGCACCTGTCCGCGGCGTTTGTTCAGGTCGCCGATCACGTCGCCCATACTCTCTTCAGGTGTCACCACCTCGAGTTTCATGATAGGCTCCATGAGCACCGGCGCTGCTTTCACGCACGCATTCTTATATGCCTGAATGGCCGCAATCTCGAACGAGAGCTGGTCGGAATCTACGGGGTGGAATGAACCGTCGAGGAGCGTCACCTTGAGCGAGTCCATGGGATAGCCACCGAGCACACCATTCTTCATTGCCTGTTCGAAACCTTTCTGCACGGAAGGGATGAACTCCTTGGGGATGTTGCCACCCTTCACCTCGTTGACGAACTGCAGTCCGCCCTCCTTGAAATCGTCGTCCACGGGACCCACGTTGCAGATGATGTCAGCGAACTTGCCGCGACCACCACTCTGCTTCTTGTACACCTCGCGCAGGTTGACCGTCTTCGTGATAGCTTCCTTGTAGTTCACCTGGGGTTTGCCCTGGTTGCACTCCACCTTGAACTCACGTTTCAGGCGGTCGAT
Source organism: Prevotella sp. (assembly GCA_017538105.1). Taxonomy (GTDB): domain Bacteria; phylum Bacteroidota; class Bacteroidia; order Bacteroidales; family Bacteroidaceae; genus Prevotella. Next base: position 17,374 of record JAFYJN010000029.1, read on the forward strand.
GATAATATCGAGGTGCAACTCACCCATACCCGAGATGATGGTCTGTCCGCTCTGTTCGTCGGTACGTACCGTGAACGTCGGGTCTTCCTCGGCCAACTTGGCCAGTCCGATACCCAGTTTGTCAACGTCGGCTTGCGACTTCGGCTCCACGGCGATGCCAATCACTGGATCGGGGAAGGTCATCGACTCGAGCACTATCGGGTGTTGTTCATCGCAGAGCGTGTCACCCGTGTGGATATCCTTGAATCCCACGCCGGCACCGATGTCGCCAGCGTCGATGGAATCCATGGGAATCTCCTTGTTCGAGTTCATCTGGAACAGGCGGCTGATACGCTCTTTCTTTCCCGAGCGAGGATTGAACACGTAGCTGCCAGCCTCCACCTTGCCTGAATAGACGCGGAAGAACACCAGTCGTCCCATATACGGGTCGGTAGCGATCTTGAACGCCAACGCTGCCGTGGGAGCGTCGTCAGAAGGTTTGCGGTTTTCCTCTGCCTCTGTCTCCGGGTTGGTTCCCACAATGGCTTCAGTGTCGAGTGGCGATGGCAGGAAAGCGCAGGTATAGTCGAGAAGTGACTGCACGCCCTTGTTCTTATACGAAGAACCGCAGAGCATAGGAGTGATGGCCATGGCCACCGTGCCCTTGCGCAACGCAGCGATGATCTGTTCCTCCTCGATATCCTCACCCTCGAGGAATTTCTCCATGAGGTCGTCGTCGAAGTCTGCCGCCGTCTCGAGCATTTTGCCACGCCACTCCTCGGCCTCGTCGACCAATTCGGCGGGAATCTCCTCGACGTCATATTCGGCGCCCATCGTCTCGTCGTGCCACAGAATGGCCTTCATCTTGATGAGGTCGACAACACCCTTGAAATGTTCCTCGGCTCCGATAGGAATCTGAATGGGGCAAGGATTGGCTCCCAGGATGTCACGCATCTGCTGAACCGTCTCAAAGAAATCGGCACCCGAGCGGTCCATTTTGTTCACATAACCGATGCGGGGCACATTGTATTTGTCAGCCTGACGCCATACCGTCTCCGACTGAGGCTGTACGCCGTCGGCAGCAGAGTAAGTGGCGATGGCACCGTCAAGGACACGAAGCGAACGTTCCACCTCGGCGGTGAAATCGACGTGTCCCGGAGTGTCGATAAGGTTGATTTTATATTTTTTCTCGTTCCATTCCCAGTAGCAAGTGGTGGCAGCCGAAGTGATGGTAATGCCGCGCTCCTGCTCCTGTGCCATCCAGTCCATGGTGGCAGCGCCGTCATGCACCTCACCGATTTTATGCGTCTTGCCCGTATAGAACAGGATACGCTCCGATGTGGTGGTCTTGCCAGCGTCGATATGCGCCATGATACCGATGTTGCGCGTCAGGTGAAGATCTTGCTTTGCCATTTCTATTTATCCTCTCTTTTTACCTTAATTATATATATATCCGAACTTAATATTAGAACCTGAAATGAGCGAAAGCACGGTTAGCCTCAGCCATGCGGTGCATGTCCTCCTTACGCTTGAAGGCACCACCCTGGTTGTTGTAAGCGTCGATGATTTCAGCAGCCAGTTTCTCGGCCATGCTCTTACCGCCACGTTTGCGGGCAAAGTTGATCATGTTTTTCATCGACACACTCTCCTTACGGTCGGGACGTATCTCAGTAGGCACCTGGAATGTGGCGCCGCCGATACGCTTCGACTTCACCTCCACGAGCGGTGTGATGTTGTCGAGAGCCTGTTTCCAAATCTCAAGTGGTGATTTCTCCTCTTTGGCCATTTTGGACTTGACCACGTCGAGGGCATTGTAGAAGATTTCGTAAGAGATGGTCTTCTTTCCATCATACATCAAGTGATTGACAAATTTCGACACTTTCTGGTCGTTGAAGACGGGATCCGGCAGGATGACCCTCTTCTTGGGTTTTGCTTTTCTCATTTTATGTTTTAAAAATTAATGTCTGCTGAGGCTGTTCTTTCTTTGTTCTTCAACGCCCACTCCAGGGCATTTACTCAACCTTGACTTAACAAATCTTCAGCAAAACGGTTGTTGTTTCTTTTTTTCAACCTAGGGTATTCAGGCGGTTGGGCTAAAGTTCTGAAGTTATGTGTCACCACATGCTTACCAACCGAGGCTCAAAGCCTGAAAACCCTGGGTTGTAGGGGCGAAGCGTTGTTATTTCTTCTGCTTCGGACGTTTTGCGCCGTATTTTGAGCGGCGTTGAGTGCGGCTGGCCACACCGGCAGTATCCAACGTACCGCGGACGATGTGATAGCGCACGCCGGGGAGGTCTTTCACACGACCGCCACGCACCAGCACGATGCTGTGCTCCTGCAGGTTGTGTCCCTCACCGGGAATGTAACTGTTGACCTCTTTCTGGTTGGTCAAACGAACACGGGCAACTTTACGCATTGCCGAATTAGGCTTTTTAGGTGTCGTGGTGTAGACGCGCACACACACGCCACGGCGTTGAGGACATGAGTCCAGCGCGGGCGACTTGCTCTTGTCTACGAGCACCTTCCTGCCTTTTCTTACCAATTGTGAGATTGTAGGCATTTTGTTTTGTTTTTTTGTTTATATATTATGTTTATATTATTGTCACACAAAAAGATGGGCGTTGGCCGTGGGCACAACACACCATTTTGGGCTGCAAAGGTACGAATTTTTATCCAACTCACCTCATTAAATTTCTTCGATTTCTTTTGAAAGCTAAAGATTTATATTTTTTTAACAAAACATCATCGCCATAGTGAACACAAATCACAGAAAAGCACCGAATATTCAACCATTCATTATCGTTCAATAGAAAAACGGTGGTAGTGGACATACATAAAGTCAGTCCCTGCCGGGGAGTGTCACAAAAGACACACCCCTTGCAGGGACTGGGCTTTTACCTTTTAATATATTACTATTGACTTTTCAACTCAACGCTCCCACACGTTCAAGCTATAGATGTTTGAACTGCGGGCTTCCGTCTCGGCAGCCTTGATGTTGTCGTCAAGCTCATCGTCAAGCTCGTCGAACAAGCCTTCGTTGAGGAACTGTCCCTCATCGCCCTGTGTATTGGAAATGGTAAGCATCAGGTCCTCCTCGAGGTCCATCTGCTTCATTGCGGGTTGAATATATTTTGTTTTCATAATCAATTTACTTCTTAATTACTTTCTTGCCATTTTGAATCACGACACCCTTGTAGGACGGGCTCACGCGCTGGCCGGCGAGGTTGTACATGGGCTGGTTCGGATCGAGCATGCCGTCAACGACCGCTGAAGTGATGCTTGTTACCGTGCCATCGAAATAGAAGGCAGGAGCCAAAGCCGCCTGTTCTGGAGTGAGTGCGAGGAATGCCTTGTGAGCGCCGTTGGTGAACGGAGCGCCATCTTCAGCACCCCAATAGAAGCCCACAACACCTTCCTTGGCAGAGAGTTGATAGTAGACATATTCAGCATCCTCCAATTCACACGACTCTTCCTCGTCGGTACCACGGAGCATATTGTTGTCGAATGTCTCACCTTCCACACTCTTTTTCTTACCCTCCAGCGTCACGGTGCTATTTGGCGTGCCACGCAGGATGACCGGGCAACCGCAGGGGATAAAGGAACCTTTATTGGTGGTGAGTTCCTGTTCAACCAACTCCTTGCCATTGATGCCGGAGATGTAAGATGCCATCACGCCCTTGGGCAGTTCGCCAAAGCGCAGGTCACTGTAGTAGAGCGTACCGATACCATAGCTGTTGAAGGTGTATTCCACATCCACCTCCTCGTCTTTCTCCTCCACGTGCATGAGCAAGAGTTCAGGAGTTTTGTTGCTACCATAGGAAGTAAAGATACCCGCTACAAGGTAGAACTTGCCATCTTCCACAAGATCGGCAATCTTGTCGCCGCTCGCCACATTACCTCCATAGAGGCTGTTGGCTGCTGCCACCTGGTTGTTCACATAAAGTTGGATGTCGCCAATGAAGTAATTGTTACCGTTCTTCGTCACCTTGCCCTTGAACATGATGAGGTCGGCCACGTAGTTGGCGAGCGTCACATCGGCGAGTTTCAAGTCTCTCACCCACGACATATTGCCCTCTACGCCATTTACGGTAATATCGACATCTGTGGGGTTGGTCAGTTCGGGTAGTCCATTGTAGTCAGCCCTTTTTCCTGTCAGTTGTCCACTGATGACGCTTCCCGACACCACGTCTGAACCGAGGTTGCATTGATAAAAGCAGATGGCATCGGCAAGGTCGGAGCCATTGTCGCGAACATAGACATTATTGCCTGCGGCGACAAGTACTTGTGCGCTGTTAAGCATGAGGATGGCTGTCTCTCCCACTTCCAGTTGACGGAATTCCGCGATACTCGTGCACACAGTGGGGAATGTGAAGGTGGCAGTAGCCACGTTCGACGGTGTCTCGCCGATGTAGGCGATAGCCTTCACAGTCGTCGTCTCATTGAGCATGAACGGACCTGTATACTCCGTGCTCTCGTTGGTGGGATCGGACTCGTCGAGCGTGTAGTAAATGGTGGCATTGCTCTGGTCGGAGGAGAGGGTCACCTGAACCGGTTCGGTGAAGATGCCGCCCTCGGGCGTGATGGTCGGTGTGTTGGCCACCACGGCACCGGCTTCGACAACCTTGATGTCATCGATGAAGCCGCGTCTGCCCGTAAAGTGTATCTGCAGGTTACCACCTGAGGGGGACGACTCCGCTTTCACGATGTTGAAGGAATAATCTTCCCATGAGCCGTTGGTCAATGTGATAGTCTTCGTTGTCGATTGCGTCTCGCCCTCGTCGAACAAGAAGCCATTCATGACTTGGACGGTCAGCGTGTTGGTACCTGAACCCCATCCAGCCGCGCTGAAGGAGAGTGTACCGGCATCGGATAATTCTATCTCCCTCGTCATGCACTCGCCGTCGGCCGAGCTCGAACCGAACTTCATACATGCGCTGGCACCGTAGCATTTGTAAGCCTTGCTCAGGTATTCCCATATCATGTCAGTGGTGCGCAGGTGCTCACCGTCTTCAGAGTTTCCAAAGATGTCGCTGGAAGCGACAGTGCCCGAATAGGAGCCATCACGTCCACCGGTACCGTCCACCTGGCTAAACTGCTCCCAGAAGAGTGTTCCCTCCGGCAGTTCTTCCTCGGCGGGTTCCTCAATCACCACGGCAGCCTTGACAGTATAGGCAGCCTCTACCACCTCGCTCCAGTTACCTTCATCGTCCATGGCGGCGGCCTTGATGGTCACAGCCTCATCGATGGTAACGGTAACGGTAGCATCGCCACCCTCAGCATTGCTGTTGTTGATGGGTGATGTGCCGTCAAGCGTGTAGTACACCTCATAGTCATCGCTAGCCGCGGAGATGGTCACTTCGGTACCTGCATCCACCTCACCGGCTTCGGGTGAGAAGGTGGGAACAGGAACCTCCACAACGGGTGGTGTCTCGCCACCCATCACGAAATAGACCTCATCGAGGAAGCCTCGCTTTTCAGCGGCCAGATAGAATTTAAACTCACTTGAAGTGGTCAGTCCTGTAAATTGCAAACTATGCTCTTTCCATGTGCCGGTCTTGTTCAATAGCACTTTTGCAACTGTATTCTCAGAAGACAACTCAACTCCTTCCTGGCCTTCCAAGAACGTTCCGCCGCCAACAATGGCCACATAGAAATTGCCCGTGTCTGTACCCCATGACTCGGCACTGAAGTTCAGCGTTCCATCGCCCTCAAGGTTCAAGCCACTTGTGGTGAGAGATCCATTCTTTCGGATGGATGCGCATCGGAATCCGGCATAGACAGGATCTTCCACCGTCCATTCTTGGTCGGCACCCGCGAAGGCTGGTGTCAGGGTTATGCCTTTCCACGTACCATCGTTACCTCCAACTCCTTCCATTTGATCGAATGACTCATACCAATCGCTCACAGGAGCCACTTTCTTGGTAATCGTGGCCGTGGCCACAGCGCTATTGTCCATACCGCTGGCCGAGGCGTAAGCGGTAATGGTGCTCGTCTCGGTAATGGTGAAGGGACCGGTATAGGTCTGTTCCGCACCGCCATTGACAGTATAATGGATGGTGGCACCCGCGGTAGCCGTGGTAATGGTCACCTCTTGACTCTCGGTGAGGAACACTGAGCCGTCTTCAGGAGAAATGATGGGTTTGGCCGCCACGGGATTGCTGGATGCCGTGAACTCAACACCCAGTTCGCCCATATAAAAAGCACCTTTATTCTCAGAGTTTTCATCATGTTCAATGGATATGACTATCTCACCTGAACCTGAGCCTGTGAAAACTACCTCTTGAAGGCTCTGTTGATTGTAGAAAGAGGTCGTTGCAGCCGTAAAATCAGAACCGCCAACAGAAACCGCCACGTTGATGGTCGATTTCGAACGACCCGCGAAAGTAAACGACACTTTTGTGATGGTGCCAGGGAAAGAAGAGGATGAAAGCGTCATCCCATTGGGAATCTTGCTATTTGAACCAATCTTCATACCTTTGCTGGAATCCTTGTTGTAATCTGTTAGAGTAGGATCAGCCCAATCCACCGCCAATGTCCAGTCAGCACCGCTGAGGGTCACCGTCCCATCTTCGGTGAACGTCTTATCAGAAGTAGAGAACGTATGACTCCATGGGCTTTCCAGCTCACTCTGTCCATACGCGAATCCGAACACCGCGCATAGCAGTGTCATCAATGAAAAACGTAATAATTTGTTCATAATCGTGTTGTTATTATGGTATTTAAGTATCTTGTGTTAAATCGTTCAAGGGGAGGAAAGCCCCCTATCCTATTGCAGATTTGTCAATTTTCCCAAAATCGGCCTAAAGATAACTTATTTTAATGTAAGAACCAAAAAATAGGGGAACAAAAACTGTTTTTTCACATTGCTTAACGTTAACAGGTCCGTATAGTTACGAGTGTCGAGTGACGAGTGACGAGTGTTTTTAACATAAATGACCATTAATCATACATCAATTATCAGTAATAAAAATAATAAATTTAGATATAGGACAATTCTTGGTTGATTCATGGTAATTCGATGTGAAAGAAAAAACAAAAAATCAGTCCCTGCACATAGATGGTGCAGGAACCGACTTTTACTTTTTTACCTTTTTACTTTTTTACCTTTCAATTATTCCCACACCGAGGTGGACTGGGGAAGGGACTCCTGAGCTTCTGACTCGGCCTGCTCCTCGAAGGCGGCCTCATTACCCATGGCGCTGCCATAGCCCTCCTCGTCGTCGGTGCCAAGCATCACCACTTGGCCATTCACGGTCAGGTACTTGCTTTCCGGTTGAATATACTCTCTTTTCATAATCATATTAATGTAGTAAGAGGTGAGGGGTAAGGGGTGAGAGATTACCCCGTCACTCGAATTTTATTTTTTTACTTCTTAATAACTTTCTTGCCGTTCTGTATCACCACGCCACGGTATGAGCCGTTCACGCGCTGGCCAGCGAGGTTGTACATCGGGGCGGCACTGTCGATACCGTCGGCGGCGATGGTCGTGATGCCTGTCGTCTCACCGAAAACATAACCCTCAGCATTGGCAACGCTTGCTTCAACACGAAGGAAAGCTTGGTGAGCCTTCACCTTGGCATAAGCGCCCTTCGAGCCAGACTGGAAGTAGAAGCCCACTTCGTCGACGTTCTTATTTTTGTTCTTCCAAGAAAGAACGTAGTATTTATAGCCAGCATCATTGTAGGTGCCGCCTTCTTCA
>JAFYJN010000030.1 GCA_017538105.1 Prevotella sp.
CTGATCAAGGATAAGCATCCTCATTCTAGGTTCAATATACTCTTTTTTCATCATATTGTTTCCTTTCTTGATAAGTTATTTAACTACGACTTTCTTACCATTCTGGATGTAGACGCCCTTCTGAGCCTTCTTCACCTTCACGCCAGAGAGATTGTAGAGATCACCCGTTTCAGTATCGGCATCAACATTGTTGATACCTGTTGTTTCGCCACCCAAGAAGATGACCTCCTTAGCACCTGCAGCTGCAGGAACAGCGAGGTAAGCATTATTGGCAGGAATTTCGATACCAGCAGCAGGAATCTTATAGAAAGCTTCCTTGCCGTTCTTCTTACCAAACACATAGTTGGTGTAATCTTCGGTTTGTGTAACTGTTGCACTTTCCACAACTGCAACCAGCATGTTGGCTTCAACATCATCGGTTTCACCTCCATAGACAGGAACCTGAATCGTTGTAGCTTCTGTAGTAGCCTCAGCAAGACCAACAATGACACCTGTATTAGCAGGAACCTTTGTCACGTCCTGAGTAGCCCCCTTTGCAGAAGTCACAATCTGTGCAGTCAAACCAGTATCAGAGAAGTCGAGTGGCCACTCGCAGCTGAATGCTGTGTACTGACGACCAGCCTTAATTGCAATTTCAACGGGCTGTGCCTTGAAGATCTCAACGCCTGTCATCCAAGTGTTTCCACCATTAGCAAGTGTCAGCACATAATTACCTGCTGCACCTGTTGTGAAGGCCATAGTGGCTGTTTCCCAATTAGTAGTAGAACCATTTGCTGGGAATGTCTTTCCACTGACACCATCTTCTCCGTTCAGCACTGAAACGGTAATTCCTTTGTTCGAATTATTCTCATGAGAGCGATAAGCGAACTTCAAGGTATAGGTGGTATTGGCCTTCAATGGCATGATATAACCACCATTATTACCATACTGCAAGGAACCAGGTTGGTTGTAATATGCGGTAGCATAATCGCCTGTTACACCAGATTGCATCTGTCCCCAACCATTTGTGCGAGTCCATCCTTCTGGATAGTTGGCACCTTCCTGAACTGTAGCAAACAATCCATTGTGGACTGCATTCACTTCCTCTTCGTTGGCAACCCATTGGGTTGTTTCCAGGGTGTTCGTTGCGAGCTGAACAGCAACCTGTGCATTTGCAGCTTCAGGATCAATTCCATTTGCGAGTTCAAGAGCAGCAGCGGCTTCTAAATTATTATATGGAGCATATTCGCCTTCCTCGAAGCCAAGGACGATATCCGTTGGCTTAGCTTCCTCAAGTGCTGCATAGTCTTCAGCAGTAGCGAGGACATTGAGCAGTGCGAAATCACAGTAGCTTACCCACAGACGGTTTGACTCGGCTTTAGAAGCGAGCGTGAATGTAACTTCACTTTCTTCAGTCAGTTCGAATGGCAAATAGCCCCATTCCCAACCACGGCCATTGCCGTTGTTGGTAAATGTGCCCTCGTCGAAACTGGTTGTACCATCGGTAGCGATACCCTTACCACTATCACCCTTGTGAGCGAGTGGCATCACGTCTTTGCTGACAGAAACACTTAATTCGCTATATGTAAGGGCGGCACTACCACGAGCAGCAACCTTCGCCATGTACTTACCAGCAGGAAGCGTAACGGTCTTCGTGTACGAGATTTCCCAAGCATTGGCACTCCAGTTGCTACTACCTTGCTCATAATATGTCTTGGTTGTGCCACTCCAGTGCTGATCGTTGCTTGTTCCAGTACCTGAAGATCCAGTCCATGTAGAGAGATTGCCCACCAAAGATGTGATATCTGCAGGATAGTTCGTATTCACGAATGTGCTTTCTGCCACCTTCATGGTATTCACAGCAGCTACAGCAGCAGCAGCATTAGTAGCTGCAGGAATCTCGTTGGTCAAACCAATGATGACAGCCTTCTCCTTCTCTGCGTTGTATGCCTCATATGAAGGAGCGGCATCCTTAACTGTTTGGGCAGCAGTGTTCAACGCAGCAGTAGCTTCCTGTAAAGCAGTCTTACTACCTTCCACATCATCATAATTTGCCACAACGTTTCCATATGTTGTAAGCGCCTCATCGAGTGCAGTAGCTTCTTCGCCAGTAACAACAGTATAGGAGTCATCAACTTCCTGTGCATTAGCAAGAGCTTCCTGATAGAGGGCTTTGTCAGCAGCAAGTGGGTCGGTTCCGTAATACTCTAACTTAAAGTTACGCCATAGTGTCCAGTGGTCGCCTGTTGCATTATCTGCAGTAATACCAATTTCCACATTCGTAGCATTCTCAAGAGAGAACGACAAAGTGTTTACACCATTACCAGCATTAAACCAGTTACCACCCTCTGTTGTATTTCCAGAAGGTTGCTCAAAATGCTGAACTAGATTAACCGTATTCTCATTGGCAGAGAGAACACCCGTCTGATCAGGACGAGCCAATGCCACAGCAGTCAAAGTGTAATATCCCTTTGGCAGAGAAACAACCGTCTGCTTGATGGAAGCTCCAGACTGACTCCAATATTCAGCAACATTATTCGTAGTATCATAACCAGGACTACCTGTTACTGTCCAGAAATCACCATTTGAAGTTGGTGTGTCGTTCATTATAAGAGCGGTAGCATCTACCGTTCCTGTTATTTCCACAGCACCAAGGAATGTACCAGCCGCAGCGCGGACAGCCTCAATAGCATCCTCAACACCTGCAATGGTAGTAGCATTCTCAACAGCTTCATCTTGAGCTGCAATTACTGCATCAAAGGCTTCAGTCGCATTACTAGAGTCTGTATATCCAGAGGCATTCTTAATGGTCTGCATTCTGGCCTTTACAATAGGATATTTCGTGTAAACTTCTGAAATGGCATTTGCCTCATTGATGGCATTGCTCAATTCATTGAAAGCTGCAATGGTCTTGCTGCTTTCAAGAGTTTCCTTCAACGTGTTCAAATTCGTCGTTACAGCAGTAGGAATATCTTCTGTAGGAATCGTAGCGACGAGGGCTGCAATCTCCTCGTCAGTAACCTGATTTGTGTAATAGGTCAGAGTGAACTGGCCGAATGGACACCATTGATAATTGTTATCATTGTTCCAATAATCTTGAATGACTCCAAGTTCCAACGTGCCATCCGAAACATATGTATAAATAGTATTGATATATTTGCCATTGTCATAGGCGCTCTTAATACCACCACGATTATTAGCATAAGTAGGCTCATCAATCCAATGTATAAGCTCCACTTTCTCATCATTGGCATATCCAAATGCAGGACTGCTAGTGTTATTAGCACCAACATTTTTAGCGGGGTCAGAATTACCAGGACGGTATGTGCCAGCAAACTGTACTTTGTAGATACCATTGGCAAGGCCACTAACAGTTTGTTTGGCATATCCCACACCATTCCAAAACTCAACACACCCAGATCCCTGACCGGCCCCTTCAGAACGATTACTACCAGGTGCCACTCCATGAGTCCATCCATTCCAATTGTCGGCCAAAGTAGCATTAGTTATGCTTGACGTTACATTCTTGCTGATGAACTGGTCAACATCTGTTAAAACGGCTTCCAAAGCGGCAACAGAAGAGACATCCTCCAATCCTGCCGATGTAGCAATAGCCGCAGCTTTCCCATCTTTATAGGCCTGTATGGCAGCTTCATACTCTGTTTTTGTCAGGAATTTCCAAACCGTAGCAGCAGATGCATCAGTTGTGGTTCCCAAACGTCTAACATTGAGATCGCTATAATCACCATTGTTACAAAGATAAGTATCGCCAAGACTGATTGTATAACCTTCTCCAGAAGCAGCAATCGTCCATTGAGCAGGTGAGCCATTATCTACAAAATAATTGTCTCCAAGTCCCTTGCTTGCATTATGGACTTTATTCAACATGATGTTTTTCAAAGTATAAACACCCTCGGAGATTGCCGTAGCCTCAAATCCAAGACCGCCTACATCTTTGACTACAGCACGAGTGCCCCAGTTGGCACCGCCGCTAATAAACTGCCCGGTAGCGGCATCCTGTAACCAGTACACCGTACCATCTGTTAACTGAGCACTTGCACTCAGCCCAACCATTGCTGCAAAAGCAGCTAAACATAGTCGTAATTTTTTCATAAAATAGGATTTAGTTAATAATTATTATTTGATTATTATGTTCATATTAGGTATATATCGTGGCAAATGTAGTAAAAAATATCGAAAGAAGGGGGATTTTACGGGAAAAGTTTCCTTTTGGGGGCGAATTTTAAGGGTTTTTCACATTATTATATATGGGTGATGGGTGTTAGGTGTTGGGTGATGGTGGATGGAAAACCACCCCAAAAGGGAGGAAACAAGACGCTAATTAACTAATAAACTTACCAACTAAATAATAAACTTACCAACTAACGAACTAAAGAACTAACGGGTATTGTCAAGAAAATTCTGAATTTGGAGGCCTCAAAATGGGGTGTATTTTGAAACAAAGAAGAGTTGGGCGCAAATATGGCCAAAATTCGACATTAGGGTAAGTCGCTGACAATCAAACGGTTGCGTTTTTCATGCATTTTTACGTCTGGTTAGAGGTATACTTCTGTGGCTAAATTTGCTTGATTTTTCGCTGTCACAGCTATGGTAAAAGGTGCTCACATGCTACATCTATGCGGGTTAGATGTACTACCTAAGAACCTTACATGCCACATGTACCAATTTCGGGTGGTGGGAATGGTGGGTCAAGGGGTAATATCTACGTTTTTCCGATTCTAGATTGAACGAAATGGTTGACAACTTTTTGTCAAATAAATTGACAGTCAATTAATACGAACAAATTACCTATACACAAAATAACGGCCGTTTTGCGCCTGACAATACTTTGCCACGAGGTTGAGGATGAACTCGGCATTCTGGCGCACACGGGCTTCATCACCGTCATATCCGTTGATGAGAACGGCCATACGGGTGGTTTGGAGTGTTATCTTCGTGCGCTCGTTGTCGCTCGTTGGGGTTCCAACGCCACCTATTTCGTCGCGATAGACGGGAAGACCTTCGATGTTGATCATCCCACGACCGATTCCCTCGTAAGGTTCGCCAGCACGTCCGACGCCCAATGTGAGCGTATCGCCCACGAACTTAGCGGCATCGAATCCACCGATGGAATAGCCGAAACGAATGCTGGCGAGGTTGATGAGATCGACGAGCGTGTCAATCTGATAGAGTTCCTTGCCTTGCAACATGCGGCGGATGAGCGCTTCAGAGGCAGGGCGATAGCGCGAAGGGTCTTTGCCGCAAGCCTTATAAACGCGGCGCGTGGCGGCAATGCCCGGCATTTGTTTCAGCGTCTCGGTAGTCAACTCGACCTTGAATTGCTCACCAAGAGCCTTGATCTCCTGCCACAACCCTTCGGAGTACGGCGTGTTCACCACATCGGCCTCCACACAAGCGCCCACAAAACCTGGACACACCTGCTCGATCTCGTTAGATACAATCACTTTCATACGTGAGTGCAAAGATAATCATTCGAACAGAAAAACCGCACAAAAATGCTTAGAAAATCTCATCAGAAAAGAGTTTTGCCCTGATTTTGCAATTTGATTTCGCGTAGATGTTGCAACTCTCAAGAAATTTGTTTATTTTTGCATATTGAAAAACGAGCACAATGGAAGAGCAACTGAAAAGGATGCAACAACTGGTTGAGGAACTCAATCGTGCATCAGACGCTTATTACAACGGACGTGCGGAGCAGATGACCGACTACGAGTGGGATGCGCGCTTC
>JAFYJN010000031.1 GCA_017538105.1 Prevotella sp.
GCACCTCTCAACCATTATGATGTTTTGGTGGAAAAGAAAGACGGCAATCTCGTTGTACGACCCAATATCCGTCTGGGAGAACTTGCGCATTCAGCAAAGGAAATGAAGCTCAGGGGGCACAAGGCATACCTGCGCATCAGTTCGGACGGTGCCTATTATTACATGCAAGCGTCGGACGACGGCAAGATCTTCGAGACATTGGCAAAGATGGATTTCCGCTATCTCTCGACAGAGGTGATTGGTGGATTTACAGGTGTTATGCTCGGCGTATTTGCACAGGGTAAAACCACAAATGGAGTCGCCGATTTTGATTGGTTTGAATATAAATAGAATTCACAAAAAAACTAATGTATTGCCTATGCAAGAAAACTGGAATACCAGGCGGTTCGACGCTTATTTTTGAAATAGAATTGTTAGGCATAGCATGAACCTCCCGAAGTTTATAATAACAATGGACGGCTATTTCCGTCTTGGAATGGTCAACCAGCACAAGCACTTGCTGAAGCCGGGTGACCAGTGTATTGGTGGCGGCTATTATCACTTTGACTTTGTTTCCAACCGTATCATCCTTGACAGAGAATCATACGACTTTGGCCGACCAAAGTGGCATCTGCTGGATGTGCTGAAAGTTCCTTCAACCTATCGCGGCATGCGCATCGTCTATAAGTACGATGACGGATTCCACGATGATTTCAATGTCAGCGAAGAACTGCAAATAGAATACTATGACTGACTTCGATTCCATTTACTTATAACAGAAAAGGGAACCGTATTTCTACGATTCCCCGGAGTCCTCTTGCGAGGCATATAGTAGAGCAAAAGCGGGTTAGCGGCGGAAGTGGCCCATGTTGTGGTTGCCCATGTTGTGACCCTTGTCGTTCATCACCCTTGCGCCCTTGTCGTGCATCGGAGCATTCTTGCCGGGCAAGCGTCCTTCGGCCGAGCGGCGATGTCCCATTGCAGGAGCAGGTGCGGGCTTGCTCATGTGTGCATAGTGCGAACCATGAACCCTGTTATGACCACCACGGTAGTTCACGAACACCTTCGGATGTGCATTGTAGAAATACCCTCTGTTATAGTGAGTGTATACTGCGAATGTCCATCCACCAGTCGTCCAAGCCACGGGGCGATAGAAGTGGTTCAGAGCCACGTACTTGTCATACTGCCACGGAGTCAGCACGAAGCGCAGGTCTGCGTTACGACGATCCCACCAGATGCCAAACACGTCGCCATGTCCGTTCAGGCTCATCAGGTAGTCGAGGTTGATCTCGTAGACTGCCTCATACTGTGCAGCGGTAAGGTTCAGCTCGTAAGCCATCTTGTCGCTCAGGAACAGAGCCTCGTTCTTTGCTGCGTTGTAGCTCATTGCGTTGGCCGAGATAGTCATGACCATCATCATTGCCAGGATCATCATCTTCTTCATAACTTAATCTCCTATCTTTAAAGAGTTAAACACTTTGTTTCTTAATCACAGTGCAAAGTTCGGTGTTTTTCTGCTGTTATGCAAAGGATAAACTCTAAAACGGATGGGGTAAAAGCCTAAAGATTCATAGGGAAATCCCCCATGAGATACTTAAATATTGAGTTCTATCATCATACGGATTGCCGAGAAGACAACAAAAAATCCTCCATACCTTTGCGATATGGAGGATAATTTTGTGATAAATTAGGAGATTACCACGTCATTGATTGTCAAGACAAAGTAACGAACAATTTGTTGTCCGTAAACAATAAAAGTTAATTATTTCCTATTTTTGTTGTTTATAAACAATATTTTCACTATCTTTGTGCCCAAAATGTAGCTATTATGGAAGTAATTACAAGGAAGTTTTATGCTGATATTGTGGATTCTTGGATAGGAAAAGGCAATATCGTGGCCATTGTCGGCTCCCGCCGTGTAGGGAAAAGTTATGTGGTCAAGGACTTCATCCAGCGTCACAAAGATGACAAGGATGCCAACATCATTTACATTGACAAGGAGAAAAAGGCATTCAAGGATATTAAAACCAAGGACGACCTCGATGCTTGGATTGAGGAGCGTTTCTTGCCTAGTAAACACAACTATATCCTTATCGACGAAGTGCAGGAAATAGACCACTTCGAGGAAAGTGTATGCAACTGGTACACAGAAGAGAATACCGACGTTATTATCACGGGCAGCAACTCCAAGATGCTTTCCGGTGAACTCGCCACGCTGATTGCCGGACGCCACGTGGAAGTGCGCATCCATCCACTGACTTACTCGGAGTTTCTGGAGTTCCATCAATTGGCGGATAGCGACGAGAGCCTGTTGACCTACCTGAACTATGGCGGACTCCCAGGCCTGAGAAAGGTGGGGCTTGACAACGACGAACAGGTGTGGGCTTACCTCACCAGTGTTTTCAACACCATCATGCTCAAGGATATCATCGAGCGTCACGATATCCGCAACATCCCATTCCTAAACAACCTCATCGCCTTCTATGCCGACACCACAGGAAAGCTCACCTCTGCCAATAGCATATCAAAATACATGAAGGCGCAGCAGGAAGATGTTTCCTCCAACCTGATTCTGCTGTATCGTGGCTTTTACGCAGAAGCGTACTTGCTGGATGTTGTCCCTCGTTATGATATTCACGGAAAGAAGATATTCCAGTCGAACGAGAAGATCTATTGGGACGACCTTGGGCTTCGCAACCTCAAGGCAGAAGGGAGCATGGACTCATATATTGAGAAGGTCATTGAGAATGCCGTCTATAAACATCTGTGCTATCTCGGCTATGAAGTAAAGGTGGGGGTGCTGAATGCCGGAGAGGTGGATTTCGTATGCACCAAGCCGGGGGAGACAGTTTATGTGCAGGCTAGTTACATCGTGGCAGAACAGACTACGCGCGACCGAGAATTCGGCCCATTAGAGAAGATTCGCGACAACCATCCGAAATACGTCATCAGTGCCACGCC
>JAFYJN010000006.1 GCA_017538105.1 Prevotella sp.
CAACTTGTCCTCACGTCGCGCACATGCAACATGCTTCCGCTATTGTTCTTCAATTCGTATTCCGCAGTCACAGGTTGGTAGAACACCACCTGCCCCACGTTGATGACATCGCTCCTCACCTCGACGTGCTGCCCATAGACGGACAAGGCCGCCCACACGGAAAGCGCCATCGCGCACAAGCGTCTTTTCTTATTCATAATCCTTTCGGTTCTTGATGGTTCGACTACATTTTTCCTCCGATCATCAATGCAAAGGTAACCAAATATTGCGCATAACGCAAATATTTAAACCTTTTTCACACGATGACCGGACTTTTTGAGAGGTAAGACGTTAGTTGTAAGAGGTGAGAACTACCAATCTCCCCCCACCAATTTTTTAATCTTTCGCTCGACCTCTGGTCGCTTTTACCAAGAGGAGCGACTAAAAGAATGTTTAATCTTTAATTTATACAGGTGCCAGCTGTCGTTTCCTATAGGAATAAACGAAGTAGAGGCACATGGCGAGAACAGCCAACACAACGAAAATCGACCACATCAGCATCGACATGTCGTCACCGCCCGTACTAGCTCCAGGAACGACATTGGCCGAAGATACACTATCCACCGAAATGCTGTCGTTGAGCGAATCCTTCGCGCATTGGATAGTGTCGGTAATCACTTTCTTCGGTTGCTCAATGATAGTATCAAATTTGTGCCGGATACGAATGGGACGATAACCACCGGGATAATCCGGTATAATGTCCATCAATTGTCTAATCATAATCTATAATATTTAGGTTATTATAATATGCTTTTAAAAGGAGTTTATGCCCTCTCACTCCCCTTTATGCCCTTTACGCTCATTCTAGTTCTCTACCCTTTAGACTCTTTATACTTCAATTTGTAAAATTGAATGGTTCAAATCATCCAACACAGCAGTTGGAACAACACGCCTGTCAGGAAACTGATGGCGTTGCACAACACGCTATATACCACCGCACGCTTCACTTCGCGCACAAACCACCAATACCAAATGGTTTCGACTATCACTACCAACACTTCGCCAATGGCTACTGCCAACATCCATCCTTCCTCCCCCCTAAACAGGGGGGCTCGGGGGGTCTCACTCAACCATAGGTTCAACGGCACATTCGTGAGCGTATTCACCACCACCGACGACCACAAAACCTTCCGTCTTGTTTCGCCAAGCAGCCACAGCACGACGAGTTCTATCAGGATGGTGGGCAGCAACGTCGATAGCAAATTCCATATCATCATCATTCAACGTCACATCGTGGCCAGCAAATAACCGGGAATCAACGCGGCGGCCAACAAGCCGAACGCCAATCCTTCGCGACCTTTCAACACCTCGTTGGCGAGGTAAAGCGTTATGGGCATCGTGCAATTGATGAGGAACAATCCTGTCAGCATCAGCCACCATTCTCCTCCTGAGGAGGCAAGAGAGGACTTCAACAGCCAACAAGCAGCTACGCCCAACAGCAGGAGCACCAAGGTGGGCACAATGCCCAACCAACGTGAGATCCATCCGCCCGCCATCTTTCCCAGCATCGCTATCAAGCCAATCACCATCAGCAAATACTCTCCTCCCCTACTGGGGGAGGTCGGGAGGGGGCCTTCCTTAATCCCCGTCGTGAACACCTCAGACACCGACGAGCGGAACATTACGAACAACATCAATCCCAGTATGGCTGCGCATACAAAGATCATGCTGAACCTTCCGCGCTTTCCGTCAGAAACTTCCAGGACTCCCCCTTTCGAAAGGGAGATATTTAGCGCAATCACCGACAACAGGCAGATGAGCAGCAGGAACACGTAAGCCAAACTCCACGAGAAAAACAGCCCTCCGACTGCCAACCCGAACGCGCCCGTGCTTACAAACACGCCTAGCGCCCGAATGTCGTTTCCCGTTGTCAGCGCTGTCTGCTTGCCGCCCCACACATGGAACAGCGAATTGCCAATTCCCATCAACAAGGCGGCCACAAACATCACCAACTCCCTCATGGAAGCCAAATCGACCACCTGAACGAGTGAAGCCGTCAACACGCCCAATGCCAACAACACGTCGGCTCCAAGCAACATCCAATGCTTCCAACGCATCGCGTCGGCCCACATTCCCGTGAGCGGCTGAGTGGCGAACGCCATGAGGGTGTAGGTCACGAAAACGCCCGTCAAATGCACCAAGCCAAACGGAGCCACCATCGCATAAAGACAGCAGATGCAAAGTCCATCAACCAGGAAATGCAGCACACTGCCTATCCCAGTTGTCCATACACCACAGCTGCTTCCTTTTTGCATACTCACTTTTTTCTGAAGTCTCGCAAGATCCACTTCAAGGTTTACCCTTTAAGCTTCTCACTCCCCTTTATACTCTTTAGGCTTCAATATTACTTCAATCTGCAAAGATAGAAAAAATAATTCAGTATCTCATAAAATCATCCGTTATTTTTTCTTATCCCATTGAAAAATCACAACAAAAAGTTGTCGACTTTTTCGTTCAATCTAGAAAAAGAAAACGTGTAAGAAATCGTCATTTCCGCTCCATTTTCCTCCTTTTCGACAACGGAAATTGTCACATGTGGCATCTGAGGTTCTCAGATATAGCAAACGACACGATTACTTATGGCTCCTGACACCCTTAGATGCCACATGTAGCAAGCCCCTTGAGCGGTCAGATGTATACCTTTGACTACCTCGCAGAATGTAAAGAAAACGGAAATGGCTGATTATCAACCACTTCCAAAAACGCTCATTTTCCGCGTATTTGCCCGCACAAAATATTTTTTCCAAAACACAAGCCTTCTCGTGGGCTCCAAATTCAGAATTATTTTGACAAACAGAGGCGCAAACTAATAACCGCTTGAGCCCCCTTTCTTGTTAAACAATCTTAAATCTACAAATTATATAGTCACAAGTTAACCATCTAAAACAATTTTTTGTATTTTTGCAGATTATAACGCGCGCATACATCGCGCAATCCTAAATCTACCTATCTAAAACCCATAAAATCGAATAGAACTAATTAATAATATTAAACTTTAAGACATGAAACATTTCTTACAAAAAACACAATTACGAGCGCTCATGCTCGTAGCACTTGTTCTCTGCGGCCTAGGAACGACGTGGGGAGAAGACGTGACGTACACGCTAACTATTAGCGCATCGGACTTTAATACGACAAGCTATGCCGCTAACAACAATGAAAAAACATCCAATGCTGTTTGCACCACGGATAACACGAAAACCTACGAGGTCAAGTGGACTTCTTACCAAGTGATGAAAAGCAGTTCTAACATGCAATGGCAAAAGAGCAAGGGCTATATTTATAACAGCACAGATTTAGGCACAATCAATTCTGTCACCGTGAATTCTTCTGCTGGTTCTTTTATCACATATTATGGAACAAGTGCACAACCTTCAAGTGGCACTACTGTTGGTAATGGCTATTTCAAGACATCCGTAGGGAGTGCTACTGGTACAACATCTTCAATTGTTATCACTTTCACAATTTCTGGCAGTTCTCTAACCCCTGCGGGTCTTTCCTTTGGAGAAACCACATCTTACACTGTCAATCTCGGAGAGAATTTTACAGTTCCCACATTGATAAATCCAAATAGTTTGACAGTTGCTTATTCTTCAAGTAACACTGGTGTTGCAACAGTAGACGCAACTTCTGGTGCCGTCACCCTCATTGGTGCAGGTACAACTACCATCACCGCATCATCAGAAGAAACTAGCACTTATGCTGCAGGCTCCACTTACTATACGTTAAAGGTGGTTGACCCCAATGCCCCTGGCACAGGAAACAACCCATATACCGTTGCACAAGCAATAGAGAATACTCCAGCAAGTGGAAACTCTGAAGATGTTTATGTAAAAGGTGTTGTTTCTGGATTTTATAAAAATGACATAATAAGCGATGGCGAATACTTCCGTTATTATATTTCTGATGAAAACGTAAATAATCAGCTACTTGTTTTTAAAGGTAAAGGATTAAATAATGTTGCTTTCAGTAATGCTGATGACTTGCAGATTGGTGACGTTGTAGTTGTCAAAGGACAACTATCCACATATAATAATACAAAGGAAATCAACTCTGACAACTATATTGTATCATTGAAACGCAAGACCACTCCCACCCTTTCATTTGGCGAGAATGCTTATAGTGTGGTGAAGAATGGGACATTGACCATTTCCGCCACTTCCAACTCAACAGGTGATATCACTTATGAGTCTTCCAATACTGATGTTGCAGAGATTGATGCGACTTCTGGTGTGGTAACAGCAAAGGCTGCAGGTACATGCACAATTACGGCTACAATTGCTGCCACCGACGATTATAAGAGCATAACTGCTACTGTTGAACTGACTGTGACTGCTCCCAAACATAAAGTAACCTTCTATCAAAATGGCGAAATACTCTCTGAAGTAGAAGTCTCAGAGGACACTGCTATTGAATTCCCAGTCAACCTAACCGATATTGAAGGTAAAACATTCGTAGGATGGATTGCTTCTACTATTACTGGTGAGACCAATGATGCTCCAACATTTATAACCACTGCAACTATGGGCACTTCCGATGTCAACTACTATGCTGTGTTTGCAATAAAAACTGAAGGCGAGAATACAACTACCACAGATGTATTGACTGCAAATCTTATTGATGCTGGAAGTTCATATTCTAATTGGAATGGCAAAACAGTTTCGTCCAATGCCGTGTATGCTGGAAACAGCATGACAGGTCAAGGGGTGTCTATTCAACTTCGCAGCAGTAACAATTCTGGTGTGATAAGTACTACATCTGGTGGAAATCTATCAAAGATCTCTGTTGTGTGGAATAACACGACTTCAGACGATAGGAAACTTGACATTTATGGTTCTAATACTGCTTACTCCGCAGCGTCTGACCTATATAATTCCTCTAAACAGGGCACAAAACTCGGCTCCATCACTTATGGAACAAGCACAGAGTTAGCCATCGATGACGATTATAATTATATTGGGATACGTTCTAATAGTGGAGCACTTTATCTTGATAAAATCTCTATTACTTGGGAATATACCCCCGTGTCTTACTCCGCTTACTGCACAACAGTTCTGCCTCCTATCGAGCTTGCTGCTCCCATTATCTTCCACGATGGCGGTACTTATGAGCAGGCGCTGAAGGTGGCTATGGCTGGACAGGGTACGATTAAGTACAAGTTGAACGGTGGTGCAGAGCAGACCTACTCGACTCCTATTGATGTCAACGAAACAACTACCATCACAGCTTGGGTTGAACAAGACGGTTCAAAGAGCAAAGAGATAAGCAAGACCTTCACTATTGAAACTAAGGAAGCAGGTCCAAGCATCGAGGACGGCTACTACACGATTAAGAACAATGGTAACGGCATGTATGTGAACGTGGCAGGCCGCAGAACAGTGACCTTCGTTAAGGAGGCTGATACAGCTGCAGCTCCTGGCACTGTCATCAAGGTGAAAGCTACAGATGGTCAGCTTGAGGTGCTGCGCTCACAAGGTGTTGATATCCCAGGTTATGCTCAACGTGCCATGAACTATGTTCCCGCTCTCGTTAAGGCAATCGTGGAGAGACTGGGTGAAAACAACTTTATTGGAGAGCCAGGTCTCAACAATGTTGCCAATGAGTTTACTGACAAGTTCGACTATCACCTCTACCTCGAAAAGCTTGGTAACGAAGGTAACAACTACCGCATTTATGGCAAGACTCCGAGCATGACTCCCGTTGTTGATTTCTATGCCAAGAACAAAGAAGTGATTGACGGTCGTCTTCCTTACCTCGAAGGATTCGTCAAGGATATCTTCACGAGAATTGCCGACAAACTTGGTCGTGGTCAAGGCTGGGTTGACAGTTTCAAGATTCACGACCTCTGGGTGAAGATGGGTGGTACCGAATTAGGTTTGACAGAGCCTGTGGATGAAGATGCCGCAGCCATCTCACAATTCTACACCCAGATTCTCTCGAGTGAGAAGAACGTCTGGAACTTCGCCCATGAAACCATGATGATCTACTGGAGTCGAGTGAAAGAATACATAAATGACAACGAAGAAATTTCCGGCTTAATTGGCGACTATGCAAAGTATATCGATAAAGTGGAGTACATTCAACCCAACTTCAAGTACTACATCGTGCAGCAGAACGGACAGATGGACTTCATTAGCGAGGGTAACACTGCCATTACTACCAGCGATGTTGCTGCCGAAACTGACTTCACTGCTTGGAAACTTGAGAAGCGTTCTGACTTCAACGTGACCTTCAATGCAGAAAACACGCTGAATGGCGACAAGGAACTCTATACAACGCTCTACACTGACTTCGCCTATACACTGCCCGATGACGTGAAGGCTTATGCTGTAACCAGCATCAATAAAAAGACGGGCGTAGCTGTGAAGAAGGAAATCACGGGTGTAATTCCTGCTCAGACTCCTGTATTACTGAAGTTGGCCGTTGACGAGAAGGTTACTGAGAATCAGACTCAGACGTTGACGCTGAGCACTGAAGCTGGCACTGCTCCAGAGACGAATCTCCTTGTCGGTCCCGATTACCTGATTAATGAATATAAGATTAATGCTCCTCAGGTAGAAAGCATGTTATCTGTTCTTTCAATGTTAAGCCAATCGCTTGCAGATCAGTATGAATACTTGAAGCGCAAGAATGCCGGAACTGTCAACAACAAGTATTTCTTCGGTCTGACTGAGGATGACCTGCTCCTCTGCACATTCAAGAACGAGGACGATGAAGAAGACTGCGTCGTTCGCAACCTAAGCACAGGTGACAAGAAACTTGGCTTCTACAACAACTGGGAAGTCAACGCCAACAAGGCATTCCTCGTAAGCGAGGAGTTCGACCCCATCAAGCTCACGCTCTTGGGTGATGTGAACCGCGACGGCGATGTTAATGTTACAGACGTGTCGGCTACAGTTGACATTTCTCTTGGTAAGGCAACTCCAGAGACTCATTCCGATGTTTATGACTTCGATGCTGCCGATGCAGATGAAAGTGGTTCCGTTGATGTTACAGATGCTGTAATAATTGTGAACATAAGTCTGGGTAAGTAATAATAACTTTTTTACTCCCCCTTGTTGCGGGGCAATCCATGCAAGGGGGAGTTCTTTTTATATTCGTAGGTATTATGAAAAAACTATACACAATAGCACTATTACTCGCAATAACACTTACCACCCATGCCCAATTGGGCGGCACGGGTTACTATCTAATTCATAATGCAGAGGCTACAGATCATATTATTTCATTAGCTAATAACAAACTTGATTATGATGTAGTTGTAAAAACCGCTGGTGGCGGTGGAACTGCTGTCGCTTTTAACACTAATAATGCACAAACCTATGCACTAAATTGTGCTATTAAATATCTCCAAACAGATATCAAGTTAACAACTGATGACGTATGTATTGACCCATCAACAATCATATACATCAAGAAAAGAAATACCAATTCTTCCAACTATGATTATGATTTAATAGGCCAATCCACAAGTTTACTTAATATCACGACAGGCCAGGCAAGTACTAGTCCTGCAATCACATTCTCAAATGTTTACGCAGAAATCAAGTCTAGTACTGTTACTTCAGGTGCTTACACTGCGTCAGTAGAGTTAAAAGGCACTGTGTTAGGTATGTCGAAATCCCTTGGTAAAAGATACTTTACTGATCAAAATGGTTCTTTCGGGATTGGTGAGAGCATAACTGATATAAATGCTCAATGGGTAATTGAACCTATATCTTCTTTAAACGTTAAGGCTGACGTCAAGTTCGGTGACAAATACTACACAACGATGTATGTTCCGTTTGCCTTTACACTGAATGACAATGTGTTGAAGGCATATGCAGTTAAATCCATAGGAACAGATGGATCTGTAGACATTGAGACAGTGGCAGAAAACGGAGGAACTGTACCAGCTGGCACCCCTGTATTGCTAGAGTGCAGTTCGAATATCCCATCTGAATGTCATGTTACTCCTACAGGTGCTCCTAGAACAGACAATGAAACTGCTTATTCTGGAACAAACCTTCTACAGGGGGCTTATTTCTGCAACTTGGATGGGACTCAAACCTTTGATAGGCAGGCTGGTGGTACAGGCTCTTTCAATGCCAACAACTACACCGCGATTACCAATCCACAAAAGTTTGTTCTCGGCATTACCTCTGACAAACTTGGCTTTGTGAAAGCCACGGGTACTGCAATGCCGGCTAATAAAGCATGGTTGGAATACACGGGAACTGCCGAACTCGTATTACCCTTCGAGGAACCAACGAAACCAGGTGATGTGAACCGCGACGGAAAAGTAGATGTTAATGACATAACGGCAATAGTGAACATCATCCTTGGCAAAGACAGCGCAGAGCCCTACACCTACGAC
>JAFYJN010000032.1 GCA_017538105.1 Prevotella sp.
CGGTCAACGCCGTAAGAGCGGCGAGAGCTACCACCAACGGCTCGACCGTCTGAAGTCAAGGGCCACGGAAATAGAGTTGCGCATTCACCACGAGTTGATGGACAGCGCACGTGTCATCGCCAGCACCCTTGTAGGAGCCGCCAACCGTCTGCTCGACGGCCAACGTTTCGGCACCCTGTTCATCGACGAAGCGGCACAGGCCTTGGAGGCCGCCTGTTGGATACCCATTCGACGAGTGTCGCGGGTGGTCTTCGCCGGCGACCATTGCCAGTTGCCGCCCACGGTGAAGAGCATCGCCGCACTGAAAGGCGGTCTGGGCAAGACGCTCATGGAACGCATCGTGGAGAACAAGCCCGAGGTGGTGACACTTCTTCAGGTGCAATACCGCATGCGCGAAGAGATTATGCGTTTCTCGTCACAAGAGTTTTACCACGGCAAGGTGGCCACGGCCCCGCAGGTGAGCCACCGCAGCATCCTCGACTACGATGAAGCCATCACGTGGATAGACACTTCCGACCGCGATTTTCACGAAGCCTTCGTGGGTGAGACCTTTGGACGCATCAACAAAGAAGAGGCGGAACTGACACTTGACACATTGGAGCAATACTACGCTAAGATAGGCAAGCAACGCATCCTCGACGAGCGCATCGACGTGGGCATCATCTCTCCCTATCGTGCCCAAGTGCAGTACCTCAGACGGCAGATACGCAAGAAGGAATTCTTCAAACCCTTCCGCCACCTCATCACTATCAACACCGTAGACGGGTTCCAAGGACAGGAACGCGACATCATCCTCATCTCTCTTGTGCGGGCCAACGACGAGGGACAAATAGGGTTCCTCCGTGACCTACGACGCATGAATGTGGCCATCACCCGTGCACGCATGAAACTCATTATTCTGGGCGATGCCCACACCATGACCCGCCACCCCTTCTACCGACGACTGTATGAGTATGTAGGGGCAGGAAACAGGGAAGATTAAAAGATTAAAAAATTAAAAAATTAAAAGATTAAAGGGGCAAGAGATATGCAGGGGCTATTGTCCAAACTCCCAAACTCCTATACTCCCAAACTCCTATACTCCCAAACTCCCAAGCTCAGAACACTAAACCCAACAACCATGTTACAACAAGACTATATCATGCGGCTTATCCGCGAATTCATGGCTGCCCTGCAACGGTTCCTCCAAAAGAAAGAGGGTGAAGACAAACAGGAAGCCTTAAGAGACCTATATCGGCAGTATTTGGGCGAATATGAACTGTATCACATCACCACGATGGATGAGACGATGCAGTCGTTCGAACAGTTCCCCGTGGAACAACGCATCCACCGCATGGAGATGCTCGCCGAACTGTATTATGTGGAGGCCGACATGAAGTCGGAGCCCACACGTAGTGAGCTGCTTCGCCGCGCCCTGATGCTCTTCCGTTTTATCGACCAGCACAGCAAGGCCTACTCTTTCGACAGGGTGGAGAAAATGGACCAAATAATAAAAGAGCTCGGCAGTTCAGAGAAACCCGAGTAGCGCAAAAGCCACCAGCATTCCGAATCCAATGTGAACGCCGGGACAACCGACAACAATTTCCATGAAGATTTGCTTTTCTCATGGAAAACATATACTTTTGCAACAATATAACTACTAACAATATGAAAACTAGAATTATTATCCTGTTCGTGATGCTGGCATCAGGCATCATCAGCATCTCAGCGCAGAGAGCATACAACCGCGACACTTATTACGGTTCCGCCAACGGAAAGACAGAACGCGAGTTGAAGACCGCTCTAGGAAACATCATCAAAAATCACACCACTCTCAGTTATAGTAGTCTGAACAATTATTACGGTCAGACCGACCTGCGCAGCGATGGCAAGATCTGGGATATGTATTCCGACAAGACCAACTACACCATCGACGATGCCGGCTCGGGCACTGAGGGTGCCGGCTACAACAAGGAGCATTCCGTTCCCAAGAGTTGGTTTGACGGTGACTCGCCCATGTATTCCGACATCATGCATGTCGTTCCCGTAGACAGTTGGGTGAACTCCATGCGTAGCAACCTGCCCTATGGTGAGACGAGCAACCCCACTAAAGGGTCGAACAATATGTTCAGCAAAATAGGTCCCTGCGACAGCGGCATCGGTTACAGCGGCACCGTGTTCGAACCCAACAATGAATATAAGGGTGACTTCGCTCGTATCTATTTCTACATGGTCACCTGCTACGAGTACAAGATCACGAGCAACTCATGGAGTGGTGGCATGTTCCAAAGTGGTGCCTACCCCGCATTCCAGGATTGGGCTTTGCAGATGTTGCTCCGTTGGTCGCAAGAAGACCCCGTGAGCCAGAAAGAGATAGACCGCAACAATGCCGTCTATCAGGTGCAAGGGAACCGCAACCCCTACGTTGACTTTCCCGGCTTAGAGCAATTGGTATGGGGTGACAAGACCGATGTAGCATTCTACAGCAATAACTATACAAGCGGCACCGTGGAATTGGTAGCCACACCAACCATCTATCCCACTTCGGGTACCTATATTGGCGAGCAGACCGTCACCATTACATGTAGCACTGGAGGAGCCATTATCCACTATACCACCGACGGCACGACACCCACGGCAGAAAGCAATGTGTACGACGCACCGTTCACCTTGAGCGAGAGCACTGTCGTCAAGGCCATCGCCATTCTCGGTGATGACAGCAGTCGCATCGCCTCCGTGGTCATCACCATCAAGGACGGTGGTAGTGAGATTGCAGAAGGCACAATCTGGTCGGAAGATTTCACGGGCTATCCCGCAGGAACCAATGTTGCTGACGTGGTGAACGTTGCCGCCGTATATTCCTCCGGCGACAATGGTCAATATACAAAATTGTATGGTGAAAACAATGCCGGTGGCGAGACTCCAGAACTGCTCGTTCCAAAAAGCGACCGCAATTCCTATTTCCAGACCGTGGTCAGTCTCGGTGGCGCAAATGGCAACCTCACCCTTTCCTTCAACGCCAACAACAAGAATCTTACCCTGACAACGACCACCGAGGGTGTGACCATCGGGAACTTCACATATGATTCCACCAACAAGAAATATACCTTCCCCATCACGGTGGCTGCAGGTGTTAGTACGATGACACTGAAGTTCGAGACAACCAACAATAGTAATACCCGCGTTGACAACTTCCTCTTGGTGGCACCTGTGGGACAAGAACTGATACCTGTTGAGTTAGCATTCAGCAGCACTGAGGCCACTGCCACATTGGGCGAAGACTTCACAGAGCCCACACTGATCATCACGCCGAGCGATGCCAACATAGATGTCATCTACAGCAGTGACAACACCGATGTGGCCACTGTGAATGCCACGACTGGCAAGGTGACGCTTGTGGGCGAAGGAGCGGCAAATATTATCGCCTCGTTCGAGGGCGACGAGACCTACATGGAGGCTGAAGACGCCGCTTACCTGCTCACCGTGAGCAACGGACAGACGACACCCGTCACAGGCGAAGGCATCTTTGCGAAAATCAGCAGCACCGAAGACTTGGAGACTGACAAGAACTACCTATTGGTGTATGAAGCCACACCCGTAGCCTATGCTGGATATGACAACTCATGGGGCCTGTCCACCAGTGTGACTATCAGCAACGGCACCATTGACATGAACGATGATGCCAACGCAGGAGCCCATGTGCTCGTTTTGCAGCAAACGAGCGACGGCAACTGGACCATCAAGGACGGCAATTTCTACTTGGCACTTACCCAAGACAAGAACACCCTTGCCACACAGACCTCTGCTACAGCAGCGGGAACAAAATGGACGATTTCATTTACCAATGGTCAAGCCTATATCAAGAATGTGGAACATCCCGACTATTACCTGCAATACAATAGTGATAACACTTATCTGAAATTCCGCTGCTATAAGGGCACACAGAAATACCCCGCCCTCTATAAAGAGCAGGAAACCAAAGAGGTGACACTCACCATCAGTAGTGTTGGCGTAGCCACCTTCTCCAGTACCTACGACCTGACTTTCAAAAACATCACGGGCATGAAGGCATATATAGCCAGCGGTTTCAACCCGGAAACGGGCAGGTTGGTACTTACACGGGCAGAAGAGGTGCCCGCGGGAACGGGACTCTATGTCAAAGGCACGCCTGGCACATACACCATACCTATTCAGGAAACGGAGATGCTCTATATGAATTTCCTCGTGGGCGTGACTGAAGACACTAATGTGTCTCCCTCCACAGACACCCACACCAACTTCATCCTCGCCAACGGATCATATGGTTTAGGTTTTTACCCATTGTCACAAGCTGGCACCATCACCGCCGGCAAAGCCTACTTGGCGATACCCAAGAGTTCCGTTAATGCATCGGCAAACTACATCGGCATTGAGTTCGAGGATGAAACGACTTCGTCAATTACAAATGATGAATTACGTATGACGAATGATGGCGTTTGGTACACGCTTGACGGCAGGAAGCTGAATGGCGAGCCGACACAGAAAGGTGTGTATGTCGTGAATGGAAAGAAGGTGGTGAAGTAATAGCATCAAGGAGTTTAGGAGTTTAGGAGTTAAGGAGTTTAGAAGTTAAGCCAAAAGCAAAAGGTGTAAAAGAGTTCATGGACTGAGTTTAGGAGTTTAGAAGTTAAGCCAAATGCAAAAGGTGTAAAAGACTTCATGCTCTGAGCAAGAACCAGAAAACGGGGGATGCAATGAATTGCATCCCCCGTTTGATATAGGACTAAGTGATGATTACTTCACCAGCACTTTCTTGCCATTGATTACATAGATACCTCTCAGTCCGTCGAGGCTCTTGGCCTGGCTGCGTACCAGCTTGCCATCGATGGAGTAGATATCTACGGGCTGACCGTTGACAGAAATCTGCTCAATACCCGTTGCCACGGTAACAGTGGTCGTGACAGGTTTCGACTCCGTACCACCATAGACAGCAGTCACAGACACAGTATGTTCACCAGCATCCACTGCGTCGGGATCAATCGTGTAACTAACCTCATCGCCATCAGCGGTACCAATCAGCTCACCATCGAGGTAGATGTTGTAAGAGTCAACACTTCCGCCACCAACCAAGTAGGTGATATCGTCAACCACGAGTATAAACATATCGGTCACATTGAAGTGACGGATAGCGACATAGCCATTAGCACCAGCAAAGGAACTCAGGTCTGCCGAGTACTCTGTCATATCACCAGTAGCAGTGAATTCTTCAGAAACTTGGGTGTAGGAATCAAGATCAGCGGGATCGCCAGTAGTAGCAAATACAGCGAATTTCTCTGCTGCCCAGCTGGCATCCTGACCGACAGCCCAGAAAGTGAAGTTTCCATTGAGAATGGCCTGCGGAGAAATAAGCCAGTTGTCAGGATTCACAGCTCCAACATTATTGACATAACTCTCTGAATATACGCAACCTTCACCGCTGTGAGTAGACAGTCTATTGGTTTCACCGTTAATTTGGTGTGTCCAGTTGTAACCGTCACCATCGTTATCTACAGCCGTCCAGCCACCCATATCTTCCTCGAAGTCTTCGGTCACTTCCTCGCTGCTACCTGTAGCAGGAGCGGCCCAGCTAACGTCGATACCACCCGTTTCATTTTCAACGGCGGCCAAATCGGTCGGACCCTGGCTAGAAGACTCAACGATGCTGATAATCGTCTCGGCCACGTTGTCATCGGGAAGCAACTCGTTCTCAAAGTCCACTTCAACCTTGATGGTCACATCGGCAGCCTCGTCGAAGATGGTGGTAGCCAACTCAGCTGTGAACTCCTTCGTCTTGAACGGAGCGAGCTCCTCGCTAACAGTCTGGTTCAATAGTTCTTTCTCGCCAGCCTTGATGGTCACGGTATAGCCAGAAGCGGCAAATTCACCTTCGTTCTTCACAGTGGCGGTGATGGCGGCAGTCTTACCAGCGGTCACCGTCTTCGGAGCATTGACAGCAGCCGAGAGATTGTACTCATAAAGGTCGGCAATGCGGATATTGTCAATGTACAACAGATCTCCATAGTCGTAAATATATTCCCAAGTGCTCCAGTCGATATCAACGACGGTCGCGTTCACAAAGTTGGCACTCAGACCAATCTGAGCATAACGTCCATCCCTGAGCGATGAGAGCGGCACCTTAACAGTGGTGTATTCACTGGTCACAGGCACGGTCTGCACATCGGTCATTTCAGCACCGTCAACAGAGCCTTTCACTTTCATAGAAGTGATGCCAGTACCCTTCACGTCGAAGAGCAATGTGGGATTTCCAGCGGACTTAAGATTCAGTTTACCAGAATCGAAACTAACCTCACCAGCCTCCTCAACAAACATCATAAGGGCCACGCCGTCGCCGTCGGTAGCGTCTTCAGAGACATTGAGTTCAGCATCGGAGGTCCAGAAGTAATGTAACGAACTACCAGTAAAGCCTTCTACAAGAGGCAGTTCATAAGGAGCACCCACGAGCAATGCGGCAGCATAGATATCTTCACACTCACCAGTAGCGTTGGAGGTCTGCAAGCCCCAGTACTCATAGCCCTGTTCACCTTCGTCGGTGTTGTAGGGAACATCGAAAGAGTCGCCATCGCGCACGGTGCCGATGACCTCATCAAGCACGAGTTGGCTACCAAAAATGGTTTCCTCAATCTTGGTACTCCAAACATTGTAGTCCACCTCGGCGGGGTTCACATAGCCACCATTGACACCTACGTTGCCAACCTTGTCCCAAGTAAGGCCTACGGTGGTCACGTTGTCTGTAGCGGCAAAGTTCTCGGCAGCAACAGGAATGTCCTGACCAATGAATACGCTCGCCTTCTCGCTCTTCACTCCAATGCCAGAAACATTGTAAGGAATGGCCTGATAGGTATAGGTACCAGCGGCAGGCACATTGTCGGTGAAGGTCACCGTAGCACCGGGAGCCACATCCTCAAAGGTCTTGACCACCTCTTCGTCGCGGTACACCTCAATCTTAGTCAGGTTTTCAGTCAGCGCGGAGCCGTCGACAGCCGTTGTAGGAGCTGTTACCGACACTTCTGCTGTCAAAGCACCCAGTGCATCGGGAACAACCTCGAGCTGAGCGATGGCAGGAGCGGTGGGTTCGGCACCCAAGTCAATCGTCAGTTTGTTCACATACAGTTTATACTTGTCGGCATCACTGATGGCATGGATGGCAACATAATAAATACCGTCTTCTTCGACAGAGAATGAACTCTCAAAGTCTTCAGCCGTTGTGGCTGTCACGTCTTGAGGACTCATGATGGTGGTGTTCAAACCTGCCACAGTGGCCTCCTTGCCCAGTTTCACCTCGAACCGTTCTGGATAAGAGGTACTGGCGGCGGCGGCGTTCACAATGAGGTCGTAATTCTTTCCCTTGTAGAGTCGAATAGCAGATGTAACAAGATAATCATCGGCTGCACTGCTACTGTTATATGAATAATAAGTACTACCGCTAAACTGCCATGTCTTACCGTCGGCATTGGCATCGATAATACTGAAGAGATCAAGACAACCTTCTTTAGTCAGGTCAGCGGTATAGGGAACTTCGATAATGCCCGAGATGCTCACGGTCACTTCCTCGCTCTTCGCACCTTCACCAGCAGCGTTGGTAGCAACCACCTGATAGGTGTGTTTGCCAATGCTCAGGCCTGTTTCGTTGTTGTCAACGAAGGTCTGTGCTGAACCGGGAGCCACATCGTTAAGAGTGGTGATGACTGCACCGTCGCGGAGGATGTCAATGGAGAGGTTGTCCGTCAGGGCTTCGCCGACAGCGGTCGTGGAAGGTGCCGTAAAGGTGATGGTGGCCTCTACCACATTATCTGTAGGAGTAACCGTCAGGTCAGTGACTGCTGCGGGAACGTCAGGATTGGATTCCTCGATAATGAAATTATCTACAATAAGGTAATACATATCCTTATCGGAGATGGCATGGATACCGAAATAGTAATTGCCCGACTCCGTAACCGTCACGGCAATGTTCTGTATTGTCTGCAACGCATCCCAATTCACATCCGTCGAGGCGATGACACCAGTAGTCATGGCAGCGGCCGTAGCAGCATTACCCATCTTCATCTCCACACGCTCTGGATATTTGGTCATCTGGCATCGAGTATCGATAGCAACGCGATAGGTCTTACCAGCCTCAAGCTTGATGGCCGGAGAAATCAGCCAGTCGTCACCATCGGCACTGCCGTTATAGGTATAGTAAGCATATCCGTTGGTATTGTACGACCACGTCTTGCCATCGTCATTGGCATCGATAATGGTAAACGCGGCCTGCTCGCTGGCATCACCAAAGCCATTGCTGTAGGGCACATCGGCCTCAGTAACTACACTGAAAGGAGTCCATACCGTCTCAGCATCACCGACACCAAGCCAAGAGTCATCATCATCCCAGAAAACACCCATAAAATAAGATTCACCATCCTCTGACCAAAGAGTGGTTCCCTGCAAGGAAATGGTATTGTCTACGACAGTGAACGTGAAGGCATCAGCATGCTCATCAGCAGCCGATGGAGTTCCAGATGAAAATTTACCCCAACGCAGACTCACAGTTGTAAAATACTCGGAACTTTCATAATACAACGGTTGGTTGGCGGGTATAGTAATGGTGTTACCCGATTTAGTACCTTTCACCCAAGCACCTGTTTCCAAAAATGAGATGATGTCCTTGACGTAAACTGTACCGTCGCTGCACTCAACAATCTCCACAGAACCCGATTGGGTACTTACATAATAATACCCACCAGAAGCGTAATAACCTTCACCAGAACGGGTATAGGTCTTTGATTCGCCCTCGGCAGGAGTAATGATAATACCATGTTCATCCGTCACTTCTCCTTCAGCGGCACCGGCCTTGCGCGGCGTACGGCCCGTAGAAGTGATGTTCACGTTACGCATGTTCTGTCCCTTGAGCGAAACAGCCTTGCCTGTTGTGCCCACAGGTATTCTCTCCGGACGGGCTTGTGCTTGGGCAGAGACCTGTTCAGCCTGTGACGCTTCACGGAAGGAGATACCCTCCTGCGTGTCAGCGGCTTTCAACTGAGCTGCCTTCACAGCTTCGGCCGATTTTAAGGTCAGGCGCTGAGGAGTCTCAATCTTCTTCGTAGTCGCTTTTTTCTGAAGCGTCTGCGCCTGAACCGGTACAGCGAGCACTAAGGCCGCCAATACCAAAAAGTTCGTAATTGTTTTTCTCATATAAGATAATTTATGTTAGATAATAAAAAAAGACAAAACTATTTTTGACCTGCATCACGCAGGGAAAATGGAGGTCTCATGACATAAGAGAGAGGAAGATGGTAAGGTGTAAACACCTGAAAAACACATCT
Source organism: Prevotella sp. (assembly GCA_017538105.1). Classification (GTDB taxonomy): domain Bacteria; phylum Bacteroidota; class Bacteroidia; order Bacteroidales; family Bacteroidaceae; genus Prevotella. The sequence goes on from JAFYJN010000032.1 coordinate 9,318, forward strand.
AACTAACTAAAAATCAATCATCAAGTGACACCTTTTATAAATATGGATATTGTTATTTGTTGCAAATATTCAGCAAAATTACACGTTTTATACGAAATTACAAAATTTTCGGTGTTTTTTTTAATAATTCATTCTTTTGGGGGCGAAATGAAAAAAAAACGTATTTTCATTTTGTACTTCGCCATCCATGTAGTAATTTTGCAACGAAAATCAATATAAATACATTAACAGGAAGGAAAAAACATCTTTTCTTTCCCTATTAATCATGCACAACATGGCAAAAAAATCATTACTCCTTATCGCGGTGTTGACCCTTTTCGCTTTCACGGCAACGGCTGCCCCGCGTACAAAAGCCCGCATGCAACAAGCTGCGGCCACAGCCATCAACCAGCACCGTGCCGACAAGCACATGGCACCGCGCACTGATGCCTTGAAAGTTCTTAAATCGACGACCAGCTATGAAATCATAGGATATGACAGAGGTGGTTTCGCGGTGATTTCCACCGATGACTTGGTACCCGAAGTGTTGGGCGTATCACTGTCGACCTACAGCGAAGGCAAGAACCCCAATTTCCAGTGGTGGCTTAACGCCATGGAGAACGTGGTGAGTTATGCCGTGGAAAACAACGTTGTACTGACCACAACCAAGCCCGATCCCAATAAATATCCCACTGAAGTGGAACCGATGGTGACCACACAGTGGGATCAAGGAGAACCATATAGCAATATGTGTCCCACTTTTAGTGGCTCGACCAAGTGTCTGACAGGGTGTGTGGCCACCGCCATGGCACAAGTACTCAATTTCCATAAAATACCTCCTCATGGCCAAGGTCAACGTACCATCTACTATCCCTACAACACCCCTTCCGGACAAGCGGTGACGGCCAATTTTGAAGACGATTACTACGATTGGGACAACATGCGCGACATCTATGTCGCTGGTCAGTATACCCCAGCGGAGGCCAATGCAGTGGCATTACTTATGCGCGACTGCGGTGTGGCTGCCGACATGCAATACGGTGGTCCCAACGAAGGTAGTGGCGCCTATTCAGAGGATGCCGCCCAAGGTCTGCGCGACTATTTCGGCATCGAGGAAGCCCAATGCCTGGAGCGCGACAATTACAGTGAGAGCGCCTGGATGGACATTGTGTACCGCGAACTGAGCGAGCACGGCCCGATGTACTATGCCGGTGGCGATGGATGGGCTGGCGGTCACGCCTTTGTGCTCCACGGTTATCGTGAAAACGGCATGGTGTGTGTGAACTGGGGATGGAGCGGCGACGACGATGGCGACTACGACATCGCCTTGCTCAACCCTTCGTATTATCAGTTCAAATACCAACAAGACATGATTATCGGCGTGTCGAGCGACGCTGCCCTTCAGTTGCGTAGCGAAGAGGTGACCGTGGCCAACGAGGGTACCCTGCAACAAGAGGTGGAAGCCCTGGAGGGTGAAGGACCGATAGGCAAGCTGTCAGTCACTGGACCACTTGATGAGAACGACATGCTTTATCTGCGCTATTTGGCCGGTCGCGACAGCGAAGGTCAGGAAACAGAAGGCAGTTTGCGCACCCTCGATCTCACCGATGCCGTATTGCCAAACAACGCACTGCCAGAAGCCATCTTCAAAGGCTGCGAATCCCTGCGCCGTGTGCAACTGCCAAAGAGTGTTGAACAGATAGGGAGCGAGGCCTTCAGCGGATGTACGCATCTCTCCGCCCTGCGTATTCCCAGCAAGCAAATTCCCACGTTGGGAGGAGCGAGGGTGTTCGAAGGCATGCCCTTCGGCGCCGCCCACCTCTATGTGCGTAGCGGTTTGAAGAAAAAATACATGCAAGCGGCACAATGGAAAGAGTTCGGCGAGGAGAACACATCGGAATTTGGCACGAGCGTGAAAGTGCGCAACACCATACGTCATTATGGCGAGGAAAATCCCGAGTTGATTTACACCGTCAGTGGCGACCCCGTACATGGCACTCCCGTTCTCACCTGTGAGGCCACACCCTCATCGCCGGCAGGACGCTATCCCATCACCATCACGCCAGGCACCATTTCAAATGAAGATGTTGACTTCTTTGATGGCTACCTTGTGGTGCAACGTGTCGATGCCACAGCCACTGTAGGCAATTACACCCGCGAAGCTGGACAGCCCAACCCCGTATTCGAAATCGAGAGCTACGAAGGACTTGTGTTGGACGAGACGGTACCTGTTTGGGTGGAAGAGCCTGTCATCACCACCACGGCTGATGAGGACTCGCCCGAAGGCGAATATCCCATCATCGTGGAGAGTGCCAAGGCCGCAGGTTACAACTTTACGTTTATCGCCGGTACGCTGACCGTCACCCCCGCCACGACGGGAATCACAAGTATCTCCGCCGATTCCTCCAAGAGGAAATACTACACTCTTGATGGTCAGAAACTCAATGGCGAACCGACACAGAGAGGTGTGTATATCGTCAACGGCAAGAAAGTAGTGAAATAAGCCCCCCTACCCCCTCCCGAGGAAGGGGAGATAGAATTACCCCGCCAAGGTTTTTATAGCCTTGGCGGGGTAATTGTTTACTCCCCCTTCCTTACATGGGGAAATCCTTTTTCCTTGCTAGGGGCAATCTTTGTAGGTCACTTCATCTCACACTAGGAGCAAGCGACTTACGACGATAGGACCATACAAACCACAAACAGAGAGCCAAAGCGAATAACACGGCGAAAATGGCCCAAAGCATGGTCGAGGCATCATCGCCACCCGAACCGATATTGCCCAGATAAGCCTGGCCTGCGTTAAGTGTATCGGTCACTTGGGAACCCGAACCGACAGAGTCGGTTGCGCCACCGCTGTTGCTCACGGTGTCCACCACATCCTGTGAATGTCTGCGAAGCCATCTTTGGTATCTCAGAAATTCATCTTCCCTCGGGATTCGCGGAATGTCTAATAATCGAGTAATCATAACTATTTGGTTTTAGGGTTGAATTTTTTTGTTATTTTAGGTGGCTCTAAGTTGTTCTAAGCTTTCTCAGGTTATCTTAGGTTATTCTAGGTTGTCCTAAGTTGCCCTAGATAATTAACTGAAATAGCATTCCCAGCAGGAAACTGATGGCGTTGCAGAGGAAACTGTAGACGAAGGCTCGCTGCCATTCGCGCACAAACCAGAAGTACCACAGCATCTCAACCACAACCACCAACACCTCGCCTACCGCTATCGCCGTCCAGCTGTTGCCCACGAAGAGCAGATAGAGGTTCAGCGGCACATTGGTCAGTATATTGATGACCACTGACGAGAGGAGCACTCGCTTCCGCTTCTCACCCAGCATGAGCAACACTCCATATTCGATGATGATGGTCGCCACCAGGGCTATCAACAGCGTGAGCACCACATCCATCCCTCTCCCCTCCTATAACGCTGCCAGCAAGATGAATGACAGCAGATAACCAGGCATCAAGGCCGCCGCCAAGAGGCCGAAGGCCAGACCTTCCTTGCCCTTCATCACCACATTGGCCAAGTAGAGTGTGATGGGCATGGTGCAGTTGATCATAAACAGTCCCACGAAGGAGAAAGCCTCATGCAAACCGCGTAACAACAAGCAGAGCAAGACAGCCGCCAAGATAAACACCAGAGCAGCCACGATACCCCACCATTTCGAAAGCCAGCCTCCCATCATCTTTCCCAACATAGATATGGCACCCACCGCCAAAATAACCACACCCTCCTTGCCATGGCCTCCTGAGAACGACTCTCCCAAAAAAGAGCGAAACATGACAAATGCCATCAATGCCACCATGGCTATCCATACAGCCACGGGTGCATATGCCGAGCCTTTGCCATCAGAAGTGCCATTCCCTGAAAGGTTCTCTGAGAAACTGTCCGGGATGCTATCTGCACGCACATACATCACCGCCAAAAGACAGGTGGCCAGAAGGAAGGCATAGAGCAAGAACCAGGAGTGGAACACAATACCCACGGAAAGGCCGAAAGCCCCCGTCGAAACAAAGGTGCCCACCGCCCTTATGTCATTGTCGGTCTTGAGCACTGTCTGCTTGCCACCCCATACATGAAACAGCGAATTGCCTATTCCCAGCAACGTGGCCATAAGAAACGGTCCCATGGCGGAGGAGCCGAACGACGGCCATAAGAACATCAACCAAGGTACCGTCACAGCCAGAGTTAGGAAGAGAATGCTGACCAACAGTACCCAATGTTTGCTCTCGACTTTGTCAACATACCATCCCGTGAGCGGTTGGGTGAGGAACGCCAACACGTTATAGGTGATGAACACGCCCACGATATAGTGCCAGTCTATCCTCGAAGACAACAGGTAAAGACAGCATACGCACAACCCATCCACAAGGAAATGCATCAACGAGCATATCCCGACGGTCTGGAGGTAGTATCGTTTATTTGCGGCCATTCTGGATAGGGGTTAGGGGTGAGACTTATTTCACCACGAAGTCAAGTGTCTTTAAGTCACTATCGCGCGACGAGGTGCCATAGAGAATCTGGTACCGTCCCTTACGGGTGGACAGCTCATCGATGGAAGCATCGTAATACTCAAATGCCTCGCCGTCGAGAGTGATGACCGCCTTGGTGGTCTGTCCCGGCTCCAGCCACACCTTTTGGAAGCCGCGCAGCGACTTAATAGGAGCATCGGGATAGTCAAGGGCCTTGACATACACCTGCACCGTCTCAGAGCCGTAACGGTTGCCCGTATTGGTGACTGGCACGGTGATGGTCACCTTGCCATCCTGCTTCATCGATTTCTTCGACAATTTGCCCTTGCCACAGTCGAAGGTGGTGTACGACAAGCCATAACCGAAGGCATACTGTGGTGTGCCACGGAAATAGCGATAGGTGCGGTTGTCCATGCTGTAGTCCTTGAAGTCGGGCAGGTCGTTGTTGGAACGATAGAAAGTTACAGGCAGCTTGCCACCGGGATTGAAATCACCGAAAAGCACATCTGCCAGAGCCCGTGCGCCACCCTGACCGGCATACCATGCCTGCAAGAGCGCATCATACTGACCTTCGACACTGCCAAAGGCAATGGCCGAACCCGAGCAGTTGACAACGACCACGGGACGACCTGTTTCGTGCATGGCACGTATCAGACGCTGTTGCACGGTGGGCAACTCGATGGTCTCCTTGTCACCGCCCTCGCCTTCCATCTGTGCGGAGATGCCACCGATGACGATGATGGCATCAGCCGAGCGCACTTCGTTCTGCAGGTCGGTATAATCCACTAGACGACGCTCGCAGATGTCACCTTGGAACATGGCGAAATTGCCGTTGCCTCGTTTGTACTCTACCACCACGTCGTAGGTCTGTCCTGCCTTCACCTCGAACGATTTGTATTCGGGCTGGCGACGGAAGCCGAAGCCCCTGCGACCACCACCTGGCTTGGCCTCTTCCACCACCTCACCGTTCACTTTCAACACATAGCCGTTGTCACTGTTGAAGGTATATTTCATCTCGCCCGTGAAATCAGCCTTGTACCGGCCTGACACACGCACCGAAACGGAATCGGTACTGATGCCCTCGGCAAAGCCCCAAGCACCGAAGGTGGAGAAGCGTAGTTCATTGTAATAACCTGTATTATCTGGATTTCCTGCCAACTCGCGGTTATTGAAGAACTCCACGAACACGCCCTTGCCATCATTGAAATCCTGCAAGTGGTGAACAGTGGTATAGTCATCGTTCAGTTCACATGCCTTTTGGTAAATCACTTTCGCTCCGGGCACGGCTGCCTTGATGCCGTCCAACAGCGTGTGAGTATGCTCGGCAGTAGGTGTACCGCCATAGTTGCCGTTCAGCAGGGCTGCATCGTCGGCATTGGGACCAACAACGGCAATCGTCTTGATGCTCTTCGACAGTGGCAACACGCCATTGTTATCCAACAACACCATCGACTCGCGGGCCGCCTGAGTAGCCAGCGCATCATTGCTCTCGCTACTGATGACCTCCGGTCCCAGATTGGCCCATGGCGACATTTCGGCGGGGTCGAACATACCCAGTTCGAATCGTCCCATCAAGGTCTTCCGAAGGTGGTCATCCAATACCGACTCCTGAATCAGACCTTTCTCCAACGCCTGGGTAAGCACCATGAACACCTTGCCGCATTCGAGGTCGGTGCCATTGAGCACGGCATCCACAGAAGCCGACAATGGGTCGGGATGTGTCTCATGCTGTCCTTTGTTGTAGAAATTGTTGATGGCATCGCAGTCAGTCAATACGATGGCTTCATACCCCCATTTGCGGCGGAGGATATCCACGAGCAGACGGTCGCTGGTGCAACAGGGCACTCCCTCGTAGCGGTTATAGGCGCACATCACCTCGCGTACGTTGCCTTTCTTCACCAATGCCTTGAAGGCGGGCAGATAGGTCTCCCAGAGGTCACGCATCGACACCGAGGCGTTATAAGAATGGCGCAATGGTTCCGGTCCGCTGTGCACGGCATAATGCTTGGCACAGGCATGGGTCTTATAATAAGTCTGATTGCCGACGGTCGAACTTTTGGGCTCCTGCATGCCCAAGACCGTCTGAACGCCCAGCACGGCATTCAGATAAGGATCCTCACCACAGGTTTCCTGTCCCCTGCCCCATCGCGGGTCACGGAAGATGTTCACGTTTGGACACCAGAATGTCAGTTCGGGATTGCCAGGGTAATACGTCACGCCCATAGGCACATTGAACACGTTATGGTCGGAACGGTTCCAGTTGGCGCGTGCCTCATCGGAAACGGTGGAAAAAACATCATATACCTGCTGCGGATTGAACGCGGCAGCCATGCCGATGGGCTGCGGATAGACGGTATATCCACCCTGTCGCACACCATGGCACGCCTCACTCCACCAGTTGTAGGAAGGGATGCCCAGTCGGTCGACAGACACCGACTTGTTCATCATCAGTCCCACCTTCTCTTCGGGTGTGAGCAAAGATATGAGGTTTTCCACACGCTCCTCATATGACAGCGATGGGTCTTGGAAAGGATATTTGGTGACGGCTGCGCTATCAACCATTGCCTTGACGGACAGAGCTCCCAATGTTCGGCCATTGTTGTCCACCAGCTCGACACTGCGATAGGTCTTGCCTCTGCCTCCCACGGGTGAGAACGTCACCATCACGGGAACGGAAGCCCCAGGCTGGATGTCGGCATTGTCATAGCGTGCCGAAATACAATTGCAACTCGGAATGGCACGGGCTATTTTCACGGTTGCCTGCGATGTGTTCGTCAGCATGAATGTATGGCAGATTGTTCCCTCGGCCATATTGACAGAGCCAAAGTTCCACTCATAAGCATCAAAAACTACGGCACTGCCTTGCACCTTGGCATGTAACGAAACAGCACCCAACAACAAACACAAGAAAAAAACAAAAGGTTTTCTCATCTTGACAATAGGTTTAAAAATCGTGATATGTATGATGGGTCAAAAGTAAACAAAGTATCTGGATTATCCGTTTCAGAATATCTCATTTTACGCCATCGTTAGAAATGACAAACAATTTGTTACTTTTCAAACTTCAGCAAGAGCAACGGTTGTTTGTAAACACGCTGTTCGCCCGAATCGTACACCTCATTGAAACGGTAACCTTCCTGCTGGAACTTGGGTAGCCACGTCTTGGCATCGTCAGCGCCAATCATCAGGAACCCCGAACCAGGTTTTTCCTTGTAAAAATCGGATACGCGGTCGTGAAGGTAGAAATTCATCTCGAAGAAATGGATGGGGTCGCCCTTAGCCATCATCCCCTCCTCGATGAACTCGTAAAGCTTTCCCTCGCTTTCCGGCGCCACCTGTTCGACCTTGGCCGCCACGGCCTTCACCGATTTGGCATTGAGAACCGCAGGCTTATACACGCTGTCGAACTGCAAATAGAAGGCCAGGACCAACATGACCAGTCCCAACACATTGCGTTTTCCTTTCCACCAGGCAACCAGGATAAAGGTACCGAAGGCCAGAAGGAGCCATTGCCACCAACTGCCCACCTGCTGCAACGACAGCAACATGCTATAGTTTTGGAACCCGTGACGGCCATGGAACCATGAAGCATCGAGTGGGATGAATTGCAGCGCCACGAACGCCACCACCATCAACAGTCCCAACACGGAAAGAAAGCCACCAAAGGCATTGATCAGACGACGGTGACGCTTACGTAACCAGAAAAGCAACTTCGCCAAGAAATAGGCGACAAAAGGATATATAGGCATCAAATAGACGCTCCGTTTGCTCTCCGGGAAGCAATAGAAGACGAAGATGACCAAGATGGCCACCAACGAGAACAAGTCGACAGCATCCATCGACCTGAAAGCATCGGCAAAACGGGAAAAGCGATTTCCACGCTCTTGCCCACCAGAAGAATGGTCGGCGGGTTTGAACAACCTTTTCCAATTGACGACGAACAGCGTCATCACCGCCAGGATGGTCCAAGGAAGATAACCCACCGCCAACGTGACAAAGTTGTAAGGCCAAGGCATGGAATGCGATTCATAACTCATCGTGCCCGTCATACGCCCCACATTCTCTTCCATGACCAAATCGACAAACTCCTGACCTCCCTGTTGCCACGCGGCATAGTACCAAAATGCCGGCAAGATGAGCGCAAGAAGTCCGAACAGCAACATGGAAAAGAAAACCCTGAAAAAGTTCACACGGCGGCACAACAAGAACACACCTGTCACCAGACAGGGCAGGAGCGTGCCTATGGGACCCTTGGTCAGCGTGCCGAGGCTCATCAGCAAAATGGCGAAGACAGGCACCCCTCTCATTCCCCGTTCATACCATCGATAGAGCAAGAGCATGGCTCCCACGATACATGCCGTGAGAATCATGTCCACGCGGCAGTTGAACCCTTGTCGGTGCAGCTCCCACGACGTGAAGGCCACCAATGCCGTAACGAAAGCCAATAACCCTTTCGTTCGCCGTTGGAAAAAGAGAAACACACTGGTGATAAGGAGGATGTAAGCAATGGCGGAAGGCAGGCGCGAAGTGAACTCGTTCACCTCGCCACAAACCTTGCTCACTGCGGCCACCGCCCAATAGAGCATGGGGGGCTTGTAGGCAATCTCTCCCACACTGTTGCGTGGCAGAATCCAGTTGCCCGACTCAAGCATCGTATAGCTGACGATGCTCTCACGCGGCTCTCCCTTGGTGTTGAAGTCGTAGATGCCCAAAAACGGTATGACCGTCAGCACACAGACAACCAACAGGAACCATAATGTCTTATTCTTTCTCATCATCGTTTCTTATTTCCTCCTCACATGTCTTTTGTTTTGTTTTCAAGGCGAAACGCACCAAGAGGTAACTGACAGGTATGGCAATCGCATATACGGGAATGGGTGCCCATTTCGGGTGAATCCCCGTCCAGCAAAAGAAATTGAACAGTCCAATATACACGAAAAAGTTGATGCCATGGCTGCCGGCAAACCTAAAAAAGCGCCGCCAAGTTGGTCTTACCCTGAAGGTAAAAAAGGAAGACATTGCATAGTTGCACAAGAAACCTATCACATATCCGATGGTATAGGCAATGTTTTTGTCCAAATACGGCAATAGGATAAAATATATCCCGTAGTGGATGACCATGGCTGCCGTTCCCACTATGCCAAACCTGAGGATTTCGTAAATACGTCCTTTGCTGATTCCTTTATCCATCGCTCAACATGCGCCGCAATCCCTTTTTTGTGGCGAAGATAAGTGGTTTTACGACATCTTCCAATTCATGCTTTTGATGACGAAGTAGCCGCCCACGACTTGAAGGAGCATGCCAGGAATGCCGATGCGGAAATCCTGGAAACCAAGTGTTAGTGAGCCAAGCATCGCCGACTCAATGAGTGAACCGACCACCTGATAGCCCAACACCACCAACAACAGCAATGGGATGCTGACTGATTGATAGCGACGGGCAACGAAAGCCGCACTCAGGGCCAACAGCACCGACTTCACCATGATTCCGGGCAACACGGCAGCCGCGGGCATACCGAAGAGGGCCGAATTGACCAACGGAGAAAATACGGCAGTCATCAACCCCACCTTCCATCCGTACTTATAGGCACCGATGAGCGTGAAGAAATAGATGGGCAGCAGAGTGAGTCCGCCCTGAGGCATAAGATGGCACAACTGTGGCAATACGATGTTGCCAACGAGGAACAATGCCGCAAAAAGGTAACTGCGGCCTTGGCTAAACCCCAGCGTGTAGAGATTCAATGTGGATGAATTCATAATCATTTCGTATTTGTGTAATCTTGTTTATTCTGCATTGCTTCGAAGTGCTGTCTCAGAAGCGTCTCCACTTCTTCTGCCGACTTCGCACCAGCCACGATACGTTCAAGTGGACAACGGCCATCACCCTCTGGAATCACGATGCGCTCCACCAACTCGCCATAGCGGTACGGGATGCCTGCGTCATCAAGCAGCGAAAGGGCCAACCGACTCATAACGTCGGCATATACCTCCGCCACTCCACCTTGCACTATCAGACCTGCCGCGGCCTTGCCAATCACCTTGTCGGCAACACTCGCCCCTCGCAGTCTTTGTGGTTCATGATCCAATAACCACACCAAATCACGCACGCCTTTCTTATCATAAGTGGTGACCTCACCTGTTCTCGTCTTGACCACAAGCGAGCATCCTGCCTCGTGCAATATGTTGATCAGCTGTAGCATCGTCATTCAGACTCTTTGACCATTACTTATGCCACCCTCGCCCTCTTCCTGTCCTTCCCGAGGTCCCAACTGAAGTGGTCACCCCAGACGTGGGCGCAATGGACACCCATCTTGCCTGCAAAAATAATGAAAAAGTCCGAATTATCGCAATTTTAACCTTATAATGTTCATATGTCATTGGTTTTGTTCCCGTTTCTTTTCCAACTATCCTTTCCTTATGTAAAAGACTATTTATCTGGATGAGGAATTGTGACGATTACAGCATTTAAAACGACAAACAGCATCTCCCTACCGTTGTTTGGGTTTCATTGTTTCAATAAGCTATCCTTTTTTCGGAGCAAATACCATTTAATTCCAAAAAAATGAGTACTTTTGCGCTCAAAATTAAGTGTTTATCGTTTTTTGCGATTAGAATGAAGTACACGGACTTGTTCATCGATTTCGATGACACGCTCTACGACACCCACGGCAATGCTGTCATAGCCCTGCGGGAGACCTTCGAGGCATTTCACCTCGAACGCTATTTCCGCAACCCGCAGGTCTTCTATGATGCCTATTGGTTAGCCAACATCAATCTCTGGACACGCTATTCCAAAGGTGAAATCACACGCGACTATCTGATTGTGGAACGTTTCCGTCGTCCGCTCATGGAAAGCAAAACATTCGAAGAAGAATTCTCCCACTCCTCATCTCTCACCACTTATATCCTGAATATCAACGACCGCTTCCTTGAATTCTGTTCGTCGAAACCCGGAGTAGTGGAAGGGACACACGAATTGATGGATTATCTCCATCGGCGGGGCTACCGGATGCACATGACAAGCAACGGTTTCCATGAGGTGCAATATAAAAAACTGGCCGCTTGTGGACTGACAGACTACTTCGACACCATCATCCTCAGCGAAGACGCAGGAGCGAACAAGCCATCACCCGAGTTTTACGACTATGCCTTTCGCCAGTCCGGAGCCCGTCGCGACACCACCCTCATGATTGGCGACAACCTGCAGACCGACATCTTGGGTGCCCTCTCTTCAGGTATAGATGCCCTACTCTTCAACCGCTGGAACACGGAAACCAATGATTGTCCACAAAAACCCACATTCATTGTGAACAGTCTCAAGGATATCATGAAAATCTTGTGATTGGGGAGTACGGCATTTCACACGACCGATCAAGCAACAAGTCAGCATGAAATCAACGGAATTTAGAAATCAACAACAATAAAACGAGGTCCCGTTACCGTACAAGACAAAGACATCAAAACCGGAACTATTAGATTTTAACACTCCATCTCAAACAATAAGCAACAATGAAAAAGCAATTATCAGTCCTATTCGCGCTATTAACCCCATTGGCTGTTTCTGCAGCCAACGGCACAGGCGACACAGGCGACAATTTGTCAACAACTCTTGTCATCAACGAAGTGATGGCTTCGAACGCAGGCATTGTGATGAGTCCTGCCACGAATTTCGACAGTTGGATAGAGATATACAATCCCAGCACAAACGATGTCAATCTAGCAGGCATGTACCTCAGCGATGACACGAACAACCTGACCCGTTGGAAAATGCCCAGTAATGTGGGTATCGTTCCCGCCAAGGGTTTTCTGGTCGTGTGGCTGGGGTCGGATGACATTAAGAATAACCAAGCGCCCTTCAAGCTTGACTGCGAAGGCGGCACCATCTGTCTAAGCGACCAAAACGGACAACTCATCACCAGCGTGGTCTATCCCTCAGCGATGAGTCGTACTTCATGGGCCCGAACGACCGACGGCATGGATGAATGGAACTGGACTGCCGATGCTACGCCCGGCGCCACGAACGCCACAGCCGTATTTGCCAGCACCAGGCTCGAAGCCCCCGTGGTAAGCGTGGGCAGTCAACTGATAAACGGTCCGCTTTCATTTCATGTTGATATCCCTGAAGGAGCCACACTGATGTATTCCACCAACGGCAGTATGCCTACATCAGTTATAGAAGACAATACAGAGGATGAAAATGCCTCGCCATGGATCAACTGGGTGGTGAATGGAGATTGCGAGGGCGATGACACAAGTTGTTTGGTCGCCAAGAACGGAGATGGCACGAATGTTACCCATATCCTTGAGGGCGTGGGCTACCAAGGTTCGCGTGGTATCAGGATACAGTCGAAAGACAATCCAGAAAATGTATGGGACACTCAGCTCTTCGTCTATACTCCTACGCATTTCTGGTGTGAAGGCAACAAATACCGCTTTAGCATGAAGGTGCGTGCCGAGAGAGCCGACAGGATTACACCACAGACGCAGAAGACGCCTGGCAATTACATCCACTGGGATATGCTCGAAGGTAGTATGGACGTCGGTCCCGAATGGAAGGAATACAGTTATGAAGGCACCATCACTGCCGATCAGTCAGGCAACGGCACCATGCAGACAATCGCTTTCCATCTGAACGAAAGTGCGGAGGCCAATGTCTTCTATTTCGACGACATCGTGTGGGAGTCGTATAAAGACGAGGGAAGTACCACGGAGGGCTTCAAACGGAGCCAAGACGGACAGTTTACGGTGTCGGAAACCACCAACTATGTGTTCCGCTTGTTCAAGGACGGCTACCTGCCCAGCGTACCCGTGACCCGAAGTTTTATCAAGACGGACAATAACTACACCATTCCCGTCATCTCTGTCGTGGGCGATGAGCGTTACTTCACCGACTCGATGTGGGGCATCGACGTGAGGGGCTCGAACGGCATTGCAGGAAATGGCAGCGATGACCCCGTGAACTGGAATCAGCCATGGGACCGTCCTGTGAATTTCAGCTATATCAGTCCTACGGAGGGAATGCTCTTCAATCAGGACGTCAACATCAGCGTGTCGGGCGGATGGACGCGAATGGCCGATCCACGTTCGATGAAACTGAAGTCCAACAAAGTGTTCGACGGGATGAACCGTTTCAACTACGTCTTCTTCCCTCAAAAGCCATATATCCGCAGCAAGACGTTGCTGGTGCGCAATGGCGGCAACGATGTATATTCAGGTTCACGTTTCATGGACCCGGCACTGGCTACGATTATCCAGCGCTCAGGCATCGACATCGACGTGCAGAGTTTTGTGCAGGTGGCAGAATATATCAATGGTCGCTTCAAAGGTATTCTGAACTTGCGCGAACCCAGTAACGACAAGTTCGTCTATGCCAACTTTGGCTATGATGACGAGGAAATCGACATGTTTGAGAATGACACCTTTACGAACGGCACCAATGATGTGTACAATCAACTCGTTGAGTTGAGCGAGCACATCAACGATGCGGGCGTGTATGAGGAGGTTATGACGATGCTTGACATCGATGAGTTTACCAACTATATGGCCGCCGAGCTGTATATCGGCAATGACGACTGGCCCAACAACAACGTCAAGGCCTATCGTAGTCAGTTTGACGGACGCTTCCGCTTTGTCTGCTATGATTTGGATTACGCTTTTAACGCATGGGACCACCGCCTGTCTTCACTCAATGACTATAATGATGTGAAGATGGTACGTCTGTTCAAGAACTTGCTCAAACATGATGAATATCGAAAGAAGTTTATCGACACCTTCTGCCTCATGGGAGGTAGTGTGTTTGAGAAGGACCGTGCCACAGCCATCGTCAACGAGTTGGCAGACGCCATGCGCCCGATGTCGCAGTATGACGGTATGTTGCCCGACAACTCAGCTAATAAGATTAAGGAAAAACTGGTGTCCCGCATGGAAGACATGACCAGCCAACTGCAACAGTACGAGCCGATGAAACTTAGTGGAGTACAAAAGCATAGCGTGCGCTTTGCGGCAAATGTAGAAGGTGCCACCATCTTTGTCAATGGCATCAAGGTGCCATACGCCTCGTTCAACGGCAAACTCTTCGCACCTGTTCAGTTAGAAGCCATAGCCCCTGTGGGTTATTCTTTTGCTGGCTGGCGCAAGTCGTCAGGTTCCTTCATTCAGGTCTTCGGCACGAACGCCAGCTGGAAATACTTCGATGGCGGCGAGGCTGCCTCCAACTGGAAGTCGACAGGTTTCAACGATTCTTCCTGGAAATCTGGCGCGGCACCTCTGGGCTATTCGATGAGTGGTGTGAGCACCACTGTCAGCTATGGTTCCGACAGTCAGCACAAGAATCCCACGACCTATTTCCGCAAGACCTTTACCTTGAGTGACACTCCCACGTCCACGGATCACTTCCTACTCAACTACCAAGTGGATGACGGATGTGTTGTATGGGTAAACGGTCAAGAGGCTGGCCGTGTAAACATGCCTCAGGGTACAGTCAACTACAACACATTTTCTTCCACCTATGCCGCCGAAGTTCCTTTAACGGGCACCCTCGACCTGAATCCGATGCTGTTTAAAAAAGGAACCAATGTCATTGCCGTTGAGGTGCATAACACCAGTTACACCTCCAGCGACCTGTTTTGGGCTGGAGATCTCCAGACAACTGTTGGTGGAAACGCTAACGAAGCCCTTCTGACAGACCATGTTATCGATGTGACAGACAATGCCGTCGAACTGACGGCAATGTTCACTCCGCTTACGGCTGAGGAGCGTATCGCCCAAGGTATCACTCCCGTGCGCATCAATGAGGTGAGTGCCGCCAACGACATCTATGTCAACGAATACTTTAAGCGGAACGACTGGGTGGAACTGTACAACACCACCGAGGAACCTGTTGATGTAGAGGGCATGTACTTGAGCGACAACCTCAGCAAGCCCAAGAAATACATGATCAGCAAATCTGATACTCAGACGAGCACCGTCATCCCCGCTCACGGATTCCTGATTATATGGTGTGACAAACTGCAAACGCAGTCGCAACTGCACGCTTCGTTCAAATTGGGCGCTGAAGGCGGCGATGTTTTGCTGACGGCCGCCGATGAGAGTTGGAGCGACCGCCTCACCTATACGATGATGAAGAGCGACGAGACGGTAGGCCGCTATCCCGATGGTGGCAACAAGATATACTTCATGAACTTGCCGACCATCGAGAAGCCCAACATCATTTCATCGTATGCCGTCTACCTTTCTGGCGACGACCCCACTGGCATCAGTGAGATTGCCGTTGACAATACGAAAGACATCCGCATCATCTATGACAACAATCGTCTGATTATTCGCAGCAACCTGCCACTAACCGCTGCCAACCTCGGCATCTACAATATCACAGGCCAACTGCTGAGCCAGCAGACAATATCTCTGACCAATCGCCATGCCGAACAGACGCTTGACGCACTGCCATCAGGCTACTATATTGCCCGCCTGTCTGATGGTAGCGGACATTCCGCCATTTGCAAATTCATAAAAAAGTAACATCTTTTAGCACTCCCCAATAACCAATAGCGTAACGAGTTGAAATGAACACGTTACGCTATTTTTTTCCATTTTGTTTCATCGGTTCTCCTTTTTTCAAGCATAATAAAAAATCAGTTCCAAGGCATTGGAAATAAGCACTTTCAGTAAATAAAAAACCAATTTTCATGAGAAAGATGATATTTTTGTTAAAAATAGTTAATAAATTCCGTTGAAAAAAGAAAAAAAGACGGCAATTCAGAAAAGTAGACATATAATTGGTATATTTGTAACCTAAATTAGGCAATTTGTTGTGATTCGAAAAATATTTTGACAATTCCGTTATGATTTTAAAGAGACGTTTAAAGATATACATACTGTTTGCCCTCTTGTCCTTTGTTCATGTGATGGGATTGAAAGCGCAGACACATGCCGATGCTACCAGCCAGAAATGGAAAGGTATAGATGTGAGTACGGTTATAGGAAACAGTGCTTACACCGATGATAATACCTTGGAAAGTGGCTATCCTTTTCTTTTATATAATGTCGGAACTGGTCGCTTTGTGATTCAGGGTGGTGACTGGGCAATGGAAGGCCGTCTGTTCTTTTCAGAATTTGGTCGTCAAATGTATTTGTATTCCAACGGCCGCATCAATGCTGGAATCACCGAGAGTCAATCTGCAACAAAGAATAGTTTCTGTGCCAGACCTCCAGAACCGTTTGGAAAAAGTTGGTCGGATGATAACTATAATACAATCAACCTCACAACCTTGATGGATGGAAGCAATCAGGGGAATTATAAAATGACTTGGACATTTGAGCCAGCTGTAGATCCCGATAATCCCGATGCTTTCACCTATTATATGTATCAAACTACTACCAGCAATAATCCTTATACAATAAATGCTCCTGGTTCAAGCTATAATGGTAAAAGATATGCAGGCAAGAAATTTTACCTTGGAGCCGCCTGGGGAGAATGTCACAACACCTCAGTAGGCAAGGGTGACGGGGAGTTTGTATATTGGGATGACGACCGTTCTTGCTGGACTACAGCTGATGTACGTGGGAACACCGATAAACTACAATTGAAAAATGGTGACAAGATAGAAATACAGAAACTCTATCAGTGGCGACTGATTTCTATTAACGAATTTATCGAAGTACTGACACAAAATGAAGTGGGACTCAATCCCAGTATCTCGTCGCTGATTAAAGACCGCGATTTCACCCGTAACGCCAATGACTTTTTCGGTGAACACGATTGGACGGTCTCAACCCTGAGTGACCATACCTATGGAAGCCCTAAACGTTATACCTATACCTGGGGTGATTATAGAACGGGACAATCGTCCTTGAAAAATAATAACCAACAATCGAGGAACCCACGTGCTATCAATGAACCATGGGACACTCCTGTTAGGTTAAAAGAAGTTTTTGACGCGTATGTTTCTTCTTCTAATACCAATGATCAGGTTGCAGGTAAGAAGAATGCCAAGTTCGGTTTCCTGTCATTCGAAGGCGTGGGCACCATCACGACCAACTTTGAAGTCCCCAAGCCTGGATGGTACCAGATAGAGTGTGTGGGCTTCTCTATGAGCAGTGAAAACCACGATGCCTATTTGTTTGCCAGGGTGATTCCCAACAGCCGTGTCAATGACCTGGAGAACACGTTTGAGATTCCTTCCATCGACCGAACTGACTATGGTGAGGTGACATTGGAGAAGTTGCCTTTTGGAACATATACAAAAGAATGTTACGATAGTTGTTTGAAAGCAGGCAAAGAACTTCTCTATAATGCAGACAACCACAAACAGAAGGTGTGGGTGCTGGTTTCTCAGGAAGACTATGATAATGGTAATAGGACCATCCGTTTGGGATTCAGAAAAGAAGCGGCTACACGGAGCGAACTTATTGGCAGTGGCAACAATAGTGGATATTATGACACCGACTGGGTGTGTGTGGATGACATCCGCGCTTCCTACATGGGATTGTCTCCGGTGTTCTTCTATGAAGATGAAGAAGGTTTGAGCTACTTGAGTCATGCTGAAGCTGATAGGGCGAATTTCTTGGCAAACGAATATGCTCCGGCACAATGGAACGGCAGGTATGCCGGTGCGGCCTGCCTGCAACGCAAGTTTACCAAGGGCGAGTGGAACACCTTTTCGTTCCCGATACCACTTACTGGTGAGCAGGTACGCAATGCTTTCGGTGACGAGAGCGAACTGCTCAGACTGCACAGCATCGGCCAACTGTCGAACAAAGACTGCATTATTGATTTTGAGACGGTCAACCTACTGACGCTCGACAATGTCGTTTCACCGGAGAACCTCTACATGCTGAAACCTTCAAAGGATCCTGCATTTGGTGAAAACCCACGTGGCCAAATGGCTGATTATTATGACCTCGGCAAGTTATTCTTCTCCACTAATGCGGATGATGAAAATAACTCAGAATACCATTATCCATATATGGACCTGAGTGTATGGAATAGACAACAGAATGTCGGTTCCTATCAAAATACTAACAATGGTGTGGGGCATGTCACTTACATCCAGACACCAAACTTCAGCACATTCCTCGTCGACCGTGAAGGTATAAAGCTCTCATCAATAGCTTCCCCCGACGGCAGCTATGCTCCGAAGGGTTCGTATGCTATGAGTGGCGGCAAGATGTATGAACTGAGCCGTGACACACGTATCAAGGGTTTTCGTGGATGGATAACCCTCACGCACAGCATCTTCGACGACCCGACAGGCTCTGCTTCGGGAGCAAATATCGCCATCGACGGTGTCATTGACGGCGACGCTACAACCTCCATCGACCGGCAGATTGTCGTACCAGTGAATCCGAACGCCATCACTGCTGTCTATGACCTGTCTGGGCGCAAGGTTGGAACGTCTTTAGACGGTCTGCCCAAAGGCATGTACATTGTAGATGGAAAGAAACTATTAGTTAAATAAGAGGAGACGTAAATATGAAATATGAACGATATTTACAACCCGCCACAGAGATCTACGAAATCCAGCAGTCTCCTCAGTTGATAACAGCCAGTCGAGGATGGGCGAGAGACGGCGAAGCTCCCACCAGAGTCGTGAAAGAAGATGAGGTGAAGGACAGCGACTTAGATCCATCGGGTGAAGGCTATGGTGGATTCCTCGACTTGGATTAACTCCCTTTATCGAGACAGATAAAATACCAATATACACTGGGAAATACAAGAAGAAACAACGGCTTTTGTTGATTGTTTCTTCTTGTATTTTCCAGTGTTTTTAATAGTTTCGAGTTTTCAATGTAAGAACCTCTAAAAGCAAATTGAAGGGTCGGAATAGAATATCAGCCCTCAGGAAGGAAATTGAAATCTGTCCAATCGAAGTCGGCATAACTCTTGCACTCCGTAAGTGTGTGTGCAAAGATGCCAAGATGTACGCCAGTAAAGCCACCTATGGTTTCTGTGCTCAAGTAGCGGTAGCCCATGCGGGCAAGGTGGACGAAATGCTCATTGTCGGTGGAATAGCATAGGTGATAGAACTGGGGGTCGGCGGTGATACGCAGATAGGCGATGTTGGTTGTGAGCGGCATCTCTTTTTCGATATGCTCCATTTCGCCAATTCGGATTTTGGCCTGTACATAGTGTTTGCCGTCACGTGCCACCACCTGTACGTCATAGTGATTATGGTGGGCCGCGTATGCCGTGAGGCCAGCCACACCACCATCCATCAGCCCAGACACATCAACCTTGGTTGTCGCCGTGAAGTTGGCTTCCGACTGCCGATGTCCAATGAACGTTGGACTGCCCACTTCATCGAGCGTCATTGTTGAGGTCAATAGGCGGAGCCATCCACGACGGGCTTTCAGCGAATAGTTTTCTTGTTGCGGCATGTTTAGGAAACTCCAATAGAACGACAACTTGTCGGCATCAAATTCATCCTTGGAAGGCTCCAAAGGCATAGGTATCTGCTGCAATGTCTTGCACTGCATATCCTGTTGCAGTGTGCCATCACGATTCACCACGGGCCATTCCCCTTCTTCCCATGTCACTGGTGCCAAAAAAGTCTCGCGTCCCATGACGTGTTGCAGATAACCATGGGTGCGATAGCCGAGGCATATCATCCACCAAGAGCCGTCGGGAGCCTGCACAAGGTCGGCATGTCCCAAACCCTGAATTGGACTGTTCTGCATCTTCATGTTGAAATGCGAGAGTATGGGGTTTGAAGGGCACAGTTCGTATGGACCAAACAGATTTTTGCCACGGAGGATATTCACATGATGACCATGCTCCGTGCCTCCCTCTGCCAGCAACAGATAATAATAGCCGTCTTTCTTATAGATATGCGGCCCTTCCGGATATCGGCCACCGAGACCGACACCCAGTTGATGTATCTCACCGAGTCGCTTGCCGGTTTTCACGTCAATCTCGCATATTTTAATCTCGCCCTCCTTCCACAGGAAATAGCATTTGTCTTCGTCAAAGAACAGCGTAGGGTCACAACTACCCAGACAGAAGTCAATGTAGATGGGGTCAGACCATTCACCCTTCGGGTCATCGGTATATACATAGAAATGTTTGCGTGAAGGAAAGACCGTCGTCACCATGTAGAATCGGCCCTCATGGTAACGGATGGTGGGGGCGTAGATGCCCGTCTGTTCATCCATCCCCTCAATCCTGACCTGTGAATCACGGGTTAGGCAGGCTCCTACCTGCTCCCAATGTATCAGGTCCTTGCTGTGGAACACAGGCACGCCAGGATAATATTGGAATGTACTATTCACCAAATAGAAGTCTTCCCCCGCACGACAGACGGACGGATCGGCGTGAAAGCCAGGAAGAACGGGGTTTCTATATCCCTGCGCCCACACCGTCAGAGTTAGCGTCAAGAATGAAAAAATGACAGATCGTCTCCTCATTTTCTGCGTGTATTAATGTTACTTGCTCTCCTTGGGTCTATTTTTATCTTCTTTTATCTTCATAACATGAGAAACTTGAAATAATAATCATATCCCCCTCTCTGCCCAATCCCCCCTGTCGAGATTCCTGTAGCCGATGGCTTCGGCGATATGGTGGGATTGCACTCGCTCGGAGTGGTCGAGGTCGGCGATGGTACGGGCTACCTTGAGGATACGGTTGTAGGCGCGAGCAGAGAGTTTCAGGCGTTCCATGCCCATACGGAGGAGGTTGAGGCCCTGCTCATCGGGTTCGGCAAACTGGTGTATCATACGCTCGGTCATCTGGGCGTTGCAGTGGATGCGTGAACCTGGGGAATTGGGAGATAGGTCGTTTGTTCGTTTAGTCAAGATTGAGAAGCGCTCCTCTTGAATCTTTCGGGCAGCAACAACCCGCTCACGAATGGCGGCGGAAGGCTCGCCTGGTGCCGTCTTCGAGATGGCATCAAAGGAGAGGGCTGCTATCTCACACTGGATATCGATGCGGTCGAGCAGGGGACCGGAGATTTTGTTCATGTAGCGTTGTATCTGCCCGGGTGTGCAGACGCAGGTGTGCGTAGGGTCGCCGTAGTAGCCGCAGGGACAGGGGTTCATCGAAGCGACGAACATAAACGAACACGGGAATTCAATGGTATATTTGGCGCGAGAGATAGTGATTTTTCTGTCCTCAAGAGGTTGACGCAACACCTCAAGCGTCTGTTTGTTAAATTCAGGCAATTCGTCAGCAAAGAGCACTCCGTTATGAGCCAGCGATATTTCCCCCGGTTGGGGATTGGTACCTCCACCAACGAGTGCCACCTGTGAGATGGTATGGTGCGGACTGCGGAAGGGACGCTGCGAAATCAAGCTCATATTCCGTCCCAATTTACCCGCCACACTGTGAATCTGTGTTGTTTCCAAACTTTCATAGAGAGATAACGGTGGCAGAATACTCGGTAACCGCTTGGCCATCATCGACTTACCACTACCTGGAGGACCAATCATAATGACATTGTGTCCACCCGCTGCGGCCACCTCCAATGCCCGTTTCACGCTTTCCTGACCACGTACGTCAGCAAAGTCGAGGTCGAAATGGCTCTGCTGCTCATAGAACTCGCGGCGCGTGTCGATGCGCATCGGCTCATAGCTATTGTCGCCATTGAGGAAATTGATGACATCAGTGATGCTCTCCATGCCATACACATCGAGGTTGTTCACCACCGCCGCCTCGCGGATATTCTGCTTGGGAACAATCAGTCCCTTGAACTTCTCGGCACGGGCGCGGATGGAGATGGGCAGGGCACCACGAATAGGTTGCAGCAGTCCGTCGAGGCCCAACTCACCCACGAGCATATAGTCGGCAAGGCGGTCGGAACGTATATTCTCGTTGGCTGCCAATATGCCGATGGCCAGGGGCAGGTCATAGCCACTCCCCTCCTTGCGGATATCTGCCGGTGCCATGTTCACCGTGATATCGGCCACAGGAAATTTATACCCACAATTCAAAAGGGCGGCGGCAATACGGTCACGACTCTCGCGCACCGCCTCATCGCCCAGTCCGGTGAGGTGATACATCACCCCTCGTGTGAGCGACACCTCGATGGTCACCGTGGTCACCTCCAGTCCATTGACGGCAGCACTATAGGTCTTTACTAACATGGAAGAGTAGAAAAATTAAAAGATTAAAAAATGAAAAGATTATAAGATTAAAGGTTGATTGAAGATGTATAGATTATTAGGTAGGGACAGGTTGTTTTTGATGGTTACTCCTGCAGCAGTTCTTCCACTTTTTTCTTCAGGTCGGCCTTTGACAGGCCACGGGCCACGACACGCCCATCTTTCATCACGAGATTATAAGGAACGGACGTGATGCCCAGTTGACGTACCAACTTGCCGTCGAACATCTGTTCATCGCATACATTATGCCAGGTGATGGTGTCTTGTTTCATGGCATTCTCACAGTCGTTCTTGCTGGCATCGATGGAAATGCCCAACAAATGGAGACGGCCACCCGACTGTCGTGACAGTAGTTTGAGTTGGCGCTGCATGTCCTTGGTCTCATAACGCCATGACGCCCATACATTGATGACCGCCACGCCCGTGGAGAGGTCTTCCTGAGTCACCGCCTCACCCTTGGTGTCGATGATGGCGAACGACGGCAGTCGACTACCCACGGCTGTCATGCTCAACGTGTCCACCTGCTGTTTCATACGCATGAGCAAACCATTCTTCTCCTGTTCTTTCAACATCAGGTCGATGAGCGACTTCGCCTTTGAAACATCACTCTTGTCGCCCAATATGAAATAGCGGCGTACGAGATAGACACTTACCGGAGAGTCGGCATGATTACGGATAAAAGTTTCCGCCAACCGCGTCACCTCGGGGGGTGATGCATTGGCTATCTGCAGTCGGAAATCCGTCATCAACTCGTTGTCGTCGGTACCCTTCACCTCCATCTCTTTCATGTGTGAGGCATCAGCCTTGATGGAGACACTCTTTCCCGGCTCCGCAAAGATAGGCTGTTCAGAGAAATTGGGGAAGACGAGCATCAGCACCGCCGCCCTGGTACACGGCACCTCATAAGCAAAGCGACCGCCATTCACCTTGATGGTGTCGATGCCGTCCGTCACGCCATCCTCGCTATACACATAGAACTCGCCTTGGTTCATGTTGGCGAACCGTCCTTCCAACTTGAAAAAGCCACTACGGCCGCCACAGGCAGCAAGTACTATGGAAAGAGATAGGAGAAAGAAAACGGGTATAATCTTGCTCCTCAGAAAGAAAGAAGAAACACGTCGGTTATTCATAAGCAAGATTGTTGATAGTGTGCCGCGAGCGGGACTCGAACCCGCACAGCCATTCCTGGCCAAGGGATTTTAAGTCCCTCGTGTCTACCATTCCACCATCGCGGCGAAGCGTTCAAAAAGATAAAGAGCGGCAAACGAGACTCGAACTCGCGACCCCGACCTTGGCAAGGTCGTGCTCTACCAACTGAGCTATTGCCGCAATAAACCATGCCGTGGATTTCGGCTTACGAAACGCAAAGGTAAACCTAATTCTCGAATCGGCAAAGAAAAATCACATTTTTTTCATCAATTCACCGCCAAAGTGCCCAAGGGGCCAGTGCAAGAGGCGCGATAACGTATCATCTTGTCGCCACCATCGCCCTTGACGATATTTCCACCGCTGTTCATGTTGTATTCTCTTTGGCATGTGGAACATACGGCCAATCCAGCACCCGTCATCGTGAGAGGATAAGAGTGAACAGGCAATTTCTGCGGATCAAAACAATTCGGACACTCGCCATCGTAGGCATAGAACACGGCGGGCATGTCAAGGTTACCGAAACCCACTATCAAGGAATTGTTATAGCCCAGAATCACCGTTCGCCGTTGGTCGATGGCATTCTCCACCGATGTCTCCGTCTGTCCGTAATTGTTTTCAAAAACATATGCCCTGGCACCCGACACCATGGTAGGTTTCACCTTGCAGAACGTGCCCGGCGCATTGATGTTCATGGCCGACGATAGCACGATATTCTGATGCACGGAATTATCGAACACGAAATAGGCCGTGCGCACGGTATATTCGTTTTGCACATCGCCACATGACGAGAATGTCAAGGCCCATAAGAGAGAGGCCGCGGCAACAAGCAGTCGAGCGGTTCTTTTCATTGCAGCAGTGCTTTTTCAGCCTCACGCACCCTGTCGAAATGCAGGTCTGCCATGGCCTGGTCCATCAACTGTGCCACCTCGGCATTGCAAAGCTTTCCGATGCTCCCCTCGTGGGTGTGGTGAATGTCACGGTTAGGCGTGAACGTGCCACGCTCTATCTCCAGGCCCACTTGTTTGTAGGCATCGCGGAAGGGAACACCCTCCACCACACGACGGTTCACCTCTTCGACGGAGAAGATGGGGTCGTAGAGAGGATTATAGATGATATGCTCGTTCACCTCCATGCGGCGGATGATATAGGCAGCCATGCTTAAGCAGTCCTTCAGTTCATCGAAAGCCGGCAAGAACGCCTCCTTGATAATCTGCAGGTCACGGAAATAACCGCTGGGCAGGTTGTTCATGATGAGTGTCACCTCCATGGGCAGCGATTGCAACTTATTACACTTACCCCGTATCAACTCGAACACGTCGGGGTTCTTCTTGTGGGGCATGATGCTGCTGCCTGTGGTACATTCCTTCGGCAGACGCACGAACGAGAAATTCTGGCTGTTGAACAGGCAGGCATCGAAAGCCATCTTCGCCAGCGTGCCCGCGATGGATGCCATGGCATAGGCCACGTTACGCTCCATCTTACCACGTCCCATCTGCGCATACACCACATTATAGTCCATCGAGTCGAAGCCCAACAGACGGGTGGTCATCGAACGGTCGAGGGGGAACGAACTGCCGTAGCCCGCCGCACTGCCCAAGGGATTTCGGTTAGTGAGTCGCCATGCTGCCTGCAAGCCATACATATCATCAAGCAGACTCTCGGCATAAGCACCGAACCACAGTCCAAACGAACTGGGCATGGCCACTTGTAGGTGCGTATAGCCCGGCATGAGCACATGGGCATAACGCTCGCTTTGTGCTTGCAGTTCATCGAAGAGCGTCCGCACATCATCGGCTATCTCCATCAACTGACGGCGGGTGAAGAGTTTCAAGTCAAGCAACACCTGGTCGTTGCGTGAGCGACCGCTGTGAATCTTCTTACCCAGGTCGCCCAGTTCACGCGTGAGCATCAACTCCACCTGTGAGTGGACATCCTCGATGCCCTCCTCGATGACAAACTCACCCCGTTCACACTGCGCATAGATACGTTTGAGTGCATCGAGCAGCAGTGGCAACTCTTCACTCTTGAGCAGTCCGATACTCTCGAGCATGGTGATGTGGGCCATGCTGCCCAACACATCGTATGGTGCCAAGTAAAGGTCCATCTCACGGTCGCGCCCTACGGTGAACCGTTCTATCTCAGCATTGATGGCATAGTCTTTTTCCCAGAGTTTCATGATGATTTTTATTTAATTGGGAGATAAAGTAGAAGTAAAAGTGGGAGTTAAAATGGAAGTTAATTCGCTTCG
Source organism: Prevotella sp. (assembly GCA_017538105.1). GTDB lineage: Bacteria > Bacteroidota > Bacteroidia > Bacteroidales > Bacteroidaceae > Prevotella. The sequence goes on from JAFYJN010000032.1 coordinate 35,252, forward strand.
CTCATGGAAGATAAAATGGACATTACCACATCCGGCTTTTACTTTTTTACTTTTTTTCTTTTTTACCTTTTTACCTTTCACCCCCTCCCTTTGGGAGGGCTGGGGTGGGTGTTTACCCCTTCTTCGCTCCCTCCCTTTGGGAGGGTCGGGGTGGGTATTTTGCCTTACTCATATTTTATTCCCGCGATGATGTCAGCCATTTTCTCAAGGGCTTCTTTCAGCGGGCCCGACACCATGCCTTTCATCAGGGGGTTGAGTTCGGTCTTGATGGTCAGTCGCATCTTGCATGCCTCTTCTGTAACAGGTAACAGTTGAATCCAGAAGAAGAAGGGGATGGGCGACTCAGCCGTCTCAAACTTGATACACTTCGGCTCCTCGCGTTCGATGATGCGCAGGGTGACACGTCCGATGGGTGACACCTCCACGGAGAGCGAGTCGCGGTCGAAGGTGAAATCCTGTATCTTGTCGTCGGGCATACGTTCCTTTACCCTTTCCATGTTGGTGAGGTCACTCAACGTGTCATATACCAGTTGTTGCGGATAGGGTATTTCCCTTACTTTACTTTCAAATTTACAGTCCATTGTGAGATGTTTAGTGATGAGTGTTTAGTGTTCTGATAGGGAGGGATGAGGAACCTTTAGGTATTCTCTTCACACTCCCTCCCTTCGGGAGGGCCGGGGTGGGTATTGGTCGGGGTGGGTTTTGGTTGTTGATTATCACTGTCTCCACCGTGCGGGGTCTTTGCGCCACTCGTCGAGCAGTGCCACATCTGTATCGGCGATATAGCCTGTAGCCAACGCCTGGGCCACCACATGCTCATAGTCGGTGAGTGTGACAAGTTGCACGCCAGCCTCCTTGAATGCCTCCTCGGCCACGGGGAAGCCATAGGTGTAAGAAGCCACCATTCCCACTACCTCGCAACCGTGACGACGCAGGGCTTCCACGGCCTTCAGACTGCTGCCACCTGTCGAGATGAGGTCTTCCACCACCACCACCTTGGCTCCTTGGGGCAGTTCTCCCTCAATCAGGTTTTCCAATCCGTGGTCTTTGGGTTTGCTGCGCACGTAGACAAAGGGCAGGTTCAAAGCGTCGGCCACCAAGGCACCCTGTGCGATGGCACCTGTTGCCACTCCTGCTACCGCCTCGGCTCCGGGGAAACAGGCCATCACGGCATGGGTGAGTTGCAGTTTCACGTAGTTTCGAAGGGCTGGGAAGGAGAGCGTCTTGCGGTTATCGCAATAGAAAGGCGATTTCCACCCTGAAGCCCATGTGAACGGGTCGTTGGGTTGCAGTTTGATGGCTTTCACATCCAGCAGTTTGCCGGCAAATTCTTTTTTCTGGTCGTTCATTGTTATGGAGTTTTTTGAATTTCTGGAGGGTTATAGGTTTTCCTAGGATATCCTTGGTTCTCCTAAGATTTCACGCGCAAAAGTACAACAAATAATTGAGATATAGATAGGATGGTGGCAAAAAGTCGTTTAGTGCTTGGCAAATCCCAAGGAAAGAACACTGAAACGGGCGGCTCCTCCCCGGCGCAGTTCGTTGGCGCACGAAATGATCGTGGCCCCTGAGGTCACGATGTCGTCAATAAGAAGGATATGCTTACCTTGAACCTCGGCCTTCTTGCGCAGTTCGAACACCCCTTCCACGTTCTCGTGCCGTCCTTGCAGACTCTGCTGCGTCTGGCTGCCTTCGAAACGTGTGCGCCGCACCACCTTCGACCCTATGGGCAGACCTGTCATCTTGGCTACGCCCTTTGCAATCTCCATACTCTGGTTATACCCACGTTGTCGCTCGCGCCGTTTGGCCAAAGGGATAGGCACGATGAGGTCGATGCCCTCGAAAAAGCCATGCCGGGAAAACTCCTGTGCGACAAGTCGGCTCATCTCCCACCCTATCTCAGGATGATGGTGGTATTTCATGTCATAGATGATGCGGCTCACCTCGGAACCAGCCTCGTAGTAAAAAAGGGCTGCTGCCCGTTCGATGGGGATGCGTGCCCAAAAGAGTTTGGCCATCTCGTTCTCATAAGCATCGGCGGCGTAATTCGTGCGCGGCAGGTGTAGGTTACAACGGGCACAGATGACCTCCTCGCCGATGGCCAAACGCTCACCACACACCGGACAAGCGCGTGGCGCAATCAACATGATGAGCCTATGCCAGAAACTCGTCGTCTGTGCCATCCTCGTCAATCGTTATGTCATCGGCCTTCATGCATTGGCGTATCAAGTCATAGGAAAAACCGCGACCAAGGGCGAAACGCACCAGTTTGGCTCGCGCCTCATAATCGTCGGCGGCTCGCAGGGAACGTCGTTTGGAAGCGAGCAGGGGGCGCAACACACGCAGGTATTCCTCGTCATCGACAGCATCGAGAACGGGGCGCGACACTTCACTGGGTATGCGCTTGAGGAAAAGCGCCTGTTCCACCTTGCGTCGTCCCCATTTATTGTATCGTATCTTGTCCTTGACGAAGGCACGGCAATAACGCTCATCATTGACATACCCCTCCTCCACAAGATGGGCGATGATACGCGCACGGGCATCCTCGGGCAACTGCCATCGTCGCAGTTTCTCGTCCATGTCGTGTGAACATTGCTCCGAAGAGGCGCAAAGAGCCTCCAGACGCAACCGGGCCTCGTTTTCTGTCATCTCTCTCATGGTCGTAGGGCTTGCATGAAACGGCAACGGCCAAAAGCATCGTTGCGCGTTGCTATCTGTGTGAAATGATGCTGGTCGAGCATCGTCGTCAGCTGGCTGGCAAAACGTGGGTTGATTTCAAAAAAGAGTCGTCCACCATGACACAACGCCTCGGTGGCATAATCGGCGATGGCTCTATAGAACAGCAGGGGGTCATCCTCGCTCACAAACAGGGCTTCCTCAGGTTCATAATGCAGCACATTGGGATGCATGGCCGCCCGCTCACTCTCACCCACATAAGGGGGATTCGACACGATGACATCCCACCGTTCGCTGTCAAGAGGAGGTTTCAACGCGTCCTGACGGTGGAAGCGCACGTTAGCACCCAATCGCCGCGCATTATCCTCAGCCAAGGCAAGGGCCGTTTCCGACACGTCCCACGCCTCCACCTCTGCCGCCATTTCCTTGGCCAAGGTGATGGCGATACAGCCGCTTCCCGTACCGATGTCGAGCGCACGGCAAGGAACGGCGTCGCCGCATGAAGACAACACCCAATCGCACAACTCTTCCGTCTCGGGCCGAGGGATAAGCACCCCTCGCTCCACCTTGAAAGACCTGCCGTAGAACACCGCTTCGCCCAGCACATACTGCACCGGTTCGGCCTTTTCCAGCCGAGCCATCATTTTTTCCAGTTTATGATGGTCATCTGCAGATAATTGTGTAATTTTGCCGCTGAGGATGTCGGCCGTAGTCATACCGAAAGCCGACTCCAGCACCCATCGCACGATGGCTCGCGCCTCGCCCTCGTCATAGAGGGGGGTAAGCCTCAGCCACAATTCTCGGTATTCCATACGCTGACGGGATAGGATGATTCATTTTGAAATGGATTACAAAAATACGGAAAAAAACAATATGAACAAAAAAACGACCGACGAAATCTTCATGCATCGCTGTCTGCAATTGGCCGTCTGCGGTCACCGCGGCGCCCCTCCCAATCCCATGGTGGGCGCGGTCATCGTACACGAAGGGCGTATCATCGGCGAGGGCTATCATATCCGCTGTGGCGAGGGTCACGCTGAAGTAAATGCCTTTGCGTCGGTACAGAAAGAAGACGAACCGCTGTTGCATGAGGCCACCATCTACGTCAGTCTGGAGCCATGCGCCCATCATGGCAAGACACCACCATGCGCCGACCTCATCGTGAGCAAGGGAGTCCGCCAAGTAGTGGTGGGCTGTGTTGACCCCTTCGCCAAGGTACAGGGACGCGGCATCGAAAAGCTGCGAAACGCGGGCATCGAGGTGACGGTGGGTGTCTTGGAAGAGGAGTGCCAGTGGCTGAACCGTCGGTTCTTCACCTATCATGAAAAGCACCGACCATATATCTTGCTGAAATGGGCACAGACAGCCGACGGGTTCATCGACGACCATGGTCAGGCGGCGGCTATCTCCACGCCCTTTACGCGGATGCTCGTCCATCAGTTGCGCTCGGAATACCAAGCCATCCTCGTGGGACGCATCACCGACGAACGTGAGCATCCCCGCCTCGACACCCGTCTATGGGGCGGCCCTTCGCCGCGACGTTATGTGCTCGGTGGCGACATGTCCATACCCTCGTTACTCAAGGATATGTATGCCGAGGGCATACTGTCGCTCATGGTAGAGGGAGGACGGCGCACCCTGCAAAGCTTCCTCGATGCCGGTCTGTGGGATGAGCTGCGCATAGAGACTTCACCACTCACTGTGGGCGACGGCACACTGGCTCCCGAACTGCCAGCGACAGTCATGCCCATAGCCCACGAAACCATTGATGGCAATAAGATCTGCTATTACAAAAAGCTATAGAAGCTATGTTAGCGGCTATAGTTCTTAGCTATAGTATCTATAGCTTCTATAGTATCTATAGCGACTATAGCTTCTATAGAATCTATAGCAGCTATAGCCTTAAAATTCATTTCTTCCTGCCGAAGTCGGCGGGTATCTCGCCCCACTTCGATGTTTCCCATTTCATGATGGGTACTTGTATGGGGTGTGTGCGTAGCCAGTTCTCTGCGCGGGCGATGATGTTGTAAAGCTGCGCGGTGCGCTCGGAACGTTCAAGCGTGGTCTTGCATTTTTTCTTGTTCACCCACAGGATGGCATTGTAGCTGTCGCTATAAATGACCTTGTCGTGAATGCCGCGCTGTTCCATCAGTGCCAACGCATGAACGATGGCGAGAAACTCACCGATATTATTCGTGCCGAACACCGGTCCGAAATAAAAGACGCGCTCCCCCGTCTGCAAATCCACCCCCTGATATTCCATCATCCCCGGATTACCCGAGCAGCCGGCATCAACAGCCCAAGCTGCCGCTTTCACCTCGGGATGTAAAGGCAGTACCGTGTCATGCCGGTAATCCGGCGGATTCACCAATTTCATCGCTTACTTTTTATAGTTTGACAGGTTTCCCCCTCCTGGGAGGGGGAGAGGGGGAGGCTTTTCCCTTACATCCTCTCCGGCACTTCGATGCCCAACAGGCGCATGCCGTTCTTGATGGTCTTGGCCACATTGGCGGCAAGCACCAGACGGACGGTCTTCTGTTCCAGGGTGTCGGCACCGAGGATGCTATAGTCGTGGTAGAACTGGTTGAACTCCTTGGTCAGTTCATAGCAGTAGTTAGCCACGCCACTCGGACTGTAGTCCTTGCCTGCCTGTGCCACAGCGGCACCATATTCGGAGAGTTTCTGGATAAGTTGCATCTCCTTCTCGTTGACAGGCATGTCATCAGCCAATGCTTCAGGCAGTGTCAGCCCTTCCGCCTCCGCCTTGCGCAGGATGCTACGGATACGTGCGTGCGTATATTGTATGAACGGACCCGTGTTGCCGTTGAAATCAATGCTCTCCTCGGGGTTGAACAGCATATTTTTCCTTGCATCCACCTTGAGGATGAAATATTTCAGGGCACCCATACCCACGATACGGGCAATCTCATTCTTCTCCTCCTCGCTGATGCCCGCCAATTTGTTCACCTTGTCATCGCTCAGTGTCTTGGCGTCGGCAATCATCGTGGCCACCAGGTCGTCGGCATCGACCACCGTACCCTCGCGGCTCTTCATCTTGCCGTTGGGCAGTTCCACCATGCCATAGGAGAAATGCACCAGGTCCTTACCCCATTTGTAACCCAACTTGTCGAGCAACAATGAGAGCACCTGGAAATGGTAGTTCTGCTCGTTACCCACCACGTATATCATCTTGTCGATGGGATAGTCGCGGAAACGCATGTCGGCGGTGCCGATGTCCTGCGTCATATACACCGATGTGCCGTCGGAGCGTAACAGTAGCTTATGGTCGAGTCCGTCGGCGGTGAGGTCGGCCCACACACTGTTATCCTCCTTGCGGTAGAACAGTCCCTTGGCCAAGCCCTCCTCCACCTTCTTCTTACCTTCGAGGTAGGTCTCCGACTCATAGTAAATCTTGTCGAAAGACACGCCCAGGGCACGGTAGGTCTCGTCGAAGCCGGCATACACCCAGTCGTTCATCTTCTTCCACAGCGCACGCACCTCGGAGTCGCCCTGCTCCCACTTCACCAGCATGGCATGAGCCTCCTTGATGAGCGGGGCCTCGTCCTTGGCTTTTTTCTCCGCCGCCTCGGCATCCATGCCCTCGGCCAGGTATTGAGCCATGAGCGCCTTCACCTCCTCACGGTAGTGCTTGTCGAAAGCCACGTAATAGTCGCCGATGAGGTGGTCGCCTTTCTTGCCGCTGCTCTCCGGTGTCTCGCCATTGCCCCACTTGAGCCAGGCCAGCATCGACTTGCAGATATGTATGCCACGGTCGTTCACGATGTTCGTCTTCACCACCTTGTTGCCATTGGCCGCCATGATCTGTGCCAGCGACCAGCCGAGCAGGTTGTTGCGCACATGACCCAGATGGAGGGGTTTGTTGGTGTTGGGCGACGAATATTCTATCATCACCAGCGGCGATTCGTCGTTAGCCTGTCGCTCCCCATAGTGAGCATCGGCATGGATATCGTTGAGCAGTCCCACCCATGCGGCGTTGGCCACCACAAGGTTGAGGAAACCTTTCACCACATTGTAGGAAGCTACGGCCGGACAATGCTCCACCAGATACTTTCCTATCTCTTCGGCCACATCCTCCGGTTTCTTGCGGGCCATCTTCACAAAGGGAAAGACCACCAGGGTGAGGTGTCCTTCAAACTCGCTGCGTGTCTTCTGCAACTGCACCATCTTCTCGGGCACCTGTTGCCCATACAACTGTTCCACGGCCTCGAACACCGCCTTGCTGATTGTGGTTTCTATCTTCATAATAACTGGTTTTCTGCTTGTTTGCTACTTTGTGGCTGCAAAAGTACTGCAAAATGAAGACAAAACAAAAAGAACAGTTCTTTTTTGTAAGCAGAAACAGTTATTTTTTCTTCAGCATTTCTTTCAGACTGCCGTTGGCATCTGCCTCCAACAAAGATTCCATTTGGTCGTTCTTGCCCGTTTTTTCACGGTTGGCAACATAATAGGCCAACAACCTCCTGATTACAGAAAGGTAGGCCTCCTCATCGAGCGTCTTGACTTTGTTCTCAAGACAATACTCTATGGAAGCGGCAAGAAAGGCGGTAACATAGTAAGTTATGTCTGTTTGGGTCTTCATCAACCCCGCCAACCTCTCATCTATTACGATAGAGACATCGGCGGAAGTGGTGCTCCATGCCAATAGATAGGAGCTGATGTTCTTGTGCTGGGAGTCATCAACAGTTGTATTGAGAAGGTATTTTGCACAGGCAAGAGCCTCGGGATTATGCTCGTGGCAACCCTCTACTGTCTCCAAATCTTTGAGGTTGAAACGGTCTTTCGCCTTTTCACGAAGTTGGGCCAGACGACGATCCAGTTTTTCAACATTCTGACGGTCACCCTTGTCGGTATAGTATAGTTTCAGGTATTCCAACTCGCTGAGATAATCCTCAGACAACTCTCCATTCTGTTCTTTTATGATGGACAAAGCCCTCAATTGATATTTGATGGCATCATCGAACAATCCAAGATCATGGCAGTATTCGGCACAATGAATGAGGATGGCAGCCAAGTCGCCATCGTTCCTCAACAAGTCTTCATACACCTTCAGCGCTTTCTTGCCATTGTCGAGGGCTTGCTCTACCTTTCCGGCTTTTGCCTGATACAAAGACAGGTTATCGAGGAAGATGGCATAATATTCATTGTCAGTTCCCATGTTATCACCCCATAGTGTAACCGTTTTTTGGGCCACGGCAATGGTCTCTTCGATTTTCCCCAGTCGATAGAGTATTCTTGACTGCATACCTAAACAGCGGATATAATCCTCATCTTTTTCTCCATTCATCCGTAGTAGAATCTCTGCTTGGGTGGCATTCAGCCTCCATGCAGCGGCATAATCATTATTGAGAAACCGCTCGGTCGCTGCAGAGTCGAGGAAATGACAATACTCTGTGTTGAGCATATCGTTGGTAATGGCAAGTGGCTGGTCCTGTGCCAAAGCAACATGAACAGTGAGCCAGCAGCCGAGAATGAACAATAGTCTTTTCATATCTTTTTGCATAAGGGTTGATTGGTACTTAACTTTTATTTCTTCTGCAAGCAAGAGGCGAAGAGTTGTATCACGCCATACGCCGTTCCGAGGGCATGGTTGAAGAATAGTTTGCCTTTTTCTCAGGAATCACCCCAAAAAGAACCCATAAAACAATAGTTGCCAAATGGGTCTTGGATAATATAGACAAAAGGATGATCAGCATAGAAATATGCTTCAGTCGGATTAATAGCTTCACCCAAAGTGGCAAATGAACTTGAAGTAATGGCACCTGCTCTTGTTCCATCTTCATCAAGAATAACTTTGGTCTTTTGAATTATCTCTTTAATCTTCATCGGTTTGAATTGAATATTGTTCAATTCGGCATGATTACTGAACACTTTTCCGGTTCCCAAGAATGTAAGATATTTGTTTGCCGTGAACGTATAGTCAACCTCAAATTTGGGGATTTTGACATAGGTATAATTATAAGACTTCAATTGACTCTTGGCGGAACTGAGTTTCTCCTCATCAAGGGATTGAAGCATTGATGTAAGGCCATCAATTGTATCTGGTAGGATTATATAGAGTCTGTATCCACCTACATAGGGTATACAAAGCATGGAGAAGTCGTCTAGTTTCGCATATGAGAAAACTTCCTCTGCATCCGTCATATTCATCATGTTTACTGATGAGCTTATTCCACCCTTAAAAGGTTCCTTTTGGGTAGACTCTTCATCAAACCTCTGCACCCATCTGCCATTAAAATAATTAGCAACGAACAAGTTTGCCGCCTCATCGTCGTTCTGTTTGACAGGAAAACTGCTGAGTAATCCCTCTGTCTGGTCTGCACACCATTTGTCAATTTCTTGCTTTTGGGCGCTATCGACATCTCCTTTAAAAATACCGGCAAAATAGTCGTGTTCCAAAACCTTCTGAAAGGAAGGATTTATTTTTATATGTTTTCCCACCTGAAATAGCGTGGCTGTCCGCATATATGATGAGGGCTTTGCTTGGCCTATCATAAATCTTCGACAAAGTTTATTGATGCTATCGATGTTGGTCGTGTCAACGTTCAGAGCATTGCAGATTTCTTGTCGGGTCAGGCCTGATGCGCCATTATTGATGATGTTCAAAGAATAGAACATTCCTATTGTTGAGACAAAGATATTCTTTTCTCCCTCATCCTCTGCAATCTCCTTAAAAAACTTGATAGAGAAGTCATTGCCATTGCTTACTAAAATCCGTTCTTCATCTATTAATCCATAGTGTTCTTGCGTCTCTGCAGCTAATTCCACTACTGATTCTACTACTGACTTTTGCTGAGATACCTTGCAACCTGTCAAAACGGATAGAAGATAGAATGGATAGAAGAAAAAGGCCATGTTCTTTTTCATAGTTTCGTTAGTTTTAAATACGGCACAAGTGGTCGAACCATTTTAAGTCATCACATTTTCGAATGCAAAAATAAAGAATAATATTGATTATCCCCAAAAAAGGTTGAACATCCTTTTCTTCCCATCTCTTTTTTTCAAGGAACGATAATCTTCTTGCTGTTATTGCCTGTTTTTACGATATAGGTGCCGGATGGGAGGGAAAGGCCCTCCTGCAATCCTTCATAACGTTTGATGCCTTGCAGGTCGTAAACGATAATCTGTTGGTCTGCTACACGCATCTCATTAAGGGAGGTGGGGGATGGTTCTGTTGTTGCAGGCGCATTTTCTGGTTTGACGGATGATGGGGGCTCCTCTGACATGAAACGGATAGGTATATAGTATTTACAACGAGCCGCTTCACCATTGTATTTTCCGGGTATCCATTTAGGCATGGAGGCAACCACTCGTAATGCTTCAGCATCAAAGGCTGGATCCAGACTTCTCACCACCTTGGCCTCGGTGATACTACCGTCTTTCTCCACCACAAAACTGACGACTACCCTGCCCTGAATACAATCCTCTTCATGGCCAAGCGGCCAATGAATATTTTCTTTCAGGTAATCAAGCAAGGCATACATTCCGCCAGGAAATGAAGGCTGCTGTTCATAGTCACAGAAAATAATACATTTCTGGGTATCCTTGTTTTTGATACTGTCGTTTTCTTGTGCTGCCGCAAAATTCCAACTCAGGGCGAACAGACAACTGATCATCATTATTTTTTTCATGTCTTTTTTATTGATAAGGGTTGATAATGTTTTCTTCGCACAACGTTCGTTTTTCTTTTGCAAAGATAATCCGACAACTCCTGTTTTGCAATACCCTCTCGGACATTGACACAAACAACTATCATAACTACCTATAAAACAACCTATTGCAAAAACAGACATTCATTCTTGACACAAGATAGATGTCGGGCGTGATGGTCTTTTCGATACTTTTCAAAGAATAGTATTTTGAGCACAAATACTCATACGAATTTGGAAATATCTAAAAATCTCAGTATCTTTGTTCCTACTTTGAGACATCAAAGAATAATCATGGCAAATACCGGAACCATGCCTGCCGAATCTATGCCCACATAGACTACTAATAGAGGGAGCACTCATCACTAAACACTCATCACTCAACCCTAATCACCAAACACTCAACACTCAACACTCATCACTCAACACTCAACAATGTCTAAAATCCATATACTGAATAGCGAGTTCAGCGAGCGGCAACCCCTCCAGTTCGCGCCGGGCATCAAGGCGGGATTCCCCTCGCCCGCTGATGACTACCGGCACGATACGCTCGACTTCAACCGCGACTTCATACGTCATCCCGAAGCGACGTTCTACGGACGCGTGGACGGCGACTCGATGATTGAGGCGGGCATCAGCGACGGTGATATCGCCGTCATCGACCGTTCCCTCGAACCGCATCACGGCGATATCGTGGTGGCCTTCGTCAACGAGGAGTTTACCATCAAACAACTCGACCTCAGCCATAAGGAAGAGGGGTATGTCCTGCTCCGCCCCGCCAACCGACGTTACCAACCCATCCATATCGATGCCGGCGACGACTTCGAGGTGTGGGGCGTGGTGGTGTGGACCATCAAAAACTGGCGTAAGCCATAAAACCATGTACGGCATCGTAGACTGCGACAACTGTTATGTATCCTGCGAGAGGGTGTTCCGGCCCGACCTCAATGGGAAACCCGTGGTGGTGCTCAGCAACAACGACGGGTGCGTGGTGGCGCGTTCCAACGAAGCCAAACAGATAGGTGTGAAAGAAGGAACGCCCTACTACCAGTTGGCACAGCTCTTCCCCAACCAGAAATTTGCCGTGTTCTCATCGAACTATGAACTGTATGGTGAACTGACGGGGCGCGTGGTGGACATCATCCGGAAGGAGGTTCCCGCCTATTTCCGCTATTCCATCGACGAGTGCTTCATCTACCTCGACGGCATGGAACACCTCAATCTGAAGGCATGGGGCGAACAGCTGCACCGCACCATACGCCGCTCGGTGGGTGTGCCCGTGAGCATCGGATTGGCACCAACGAAGACACTGGCGAAGATGGCGAGCTACTTCGCCAAGCACTACCCCGGCTACCGCCACTGCTGTCTCATCGACACGCCGGAGAAACGCAACAAAGCCCTACGCCTTTTTCCTATCGGCAAGGTGTGGGGCATCGGTCGCCGCTATGCGGCACGTCTCGAAGCGATGGGCATCAAGACGGCCTACGACTTCGCCCATCACCATGGCGACTGGGTGCGGGCCACATTCAACAACATCGTCATCTACCGCACCTGGGCAGAACTGAACGGTGAGGACTGTGTGCCCAACGAACAACTGACGAAGAAAAAGAGCATCTGCACGAGCAGGAGTTTCAACGGCATGGTCGATGACATCGAGACGCTGCGCACCCATGTGGCAAACTATGCCGCGCGATGTGCCGAGAAACTGCGCCGACAGGAAACATCAGCATCCATCGTGAGCGTGTTCATCCACACCAACCCGTTCCGCGAAGACCTGCCACAGTATTACAATTTCCATGAGACACGGCTGTTGACACCCTCCAATGCCACCAGCGTCATCGTTGAGGCGGCACACAAAGCCCTACAACAGATATACCGGCCCCATTACCGTTACAAAAAGGCGGGAGTCATCGTCATGGACATCGGCAGCAATGTGCAGACGAACTTCCTCGACTTCGATGCCGACCGTTTCCAGAAACTCAAGCAACTGGATGCCGTCGTCGACCGCATCAACAAGATACACGGTACCGAGACCATCGTGCTCGGCGCACAACAATACACCCGCCAAGGTGGCAAGGGCAAGGCGGAGGTGTTCGCCAATGCCATCAAGCACGACTTTCGAAGTCCCAACCCCACCACCCGATGGAGTGATATTATTCGGCTGAAATAATACCCACCCCGACCCTCCCAAAGGGAGGGAGTACTGAGGGGGTGAGGGGTGAGAGGTAAGCACCCACCCCGGCCCTCCCAAAGGGAGGGAGTAGGAAGGGGCAGGGGGCAAGGGGCAAGAAATATGCCAGCAGGGTAATGGCTTAACTCCTTTAACTTCTTAACTCCTTAACTTCTCTAATCAGGGGCAAGGAGCAAGTGGTCATTCGCGGACTATTGTCTACACTTCTAAACTCCTACACTCCTGAACTCCTTAATTATATTCAACATTCAAAAAATCGCGAAGCGAATTAACTTCCATTTTAACTCCATCTTTAACTCCCTATAATAAAAACATAAAAACATCACCATCATGAAAAAAACAATTATCATTGCCGTGACATTGGTCATTGCCTGCATCACTTTCCAGGCATGCGGAAAGAAAGTATCTGTCGATAAACTGAAGGCCCAAATCAAGGAAGCCATGCTCGAAGAGGCGCGTGACGAGGGCAGCACGCTCGTCATTACTGAGATAACACTCAACGAAGACGGCAAAGGCAACTACAAAGGTGTTGCCACCGGCACGAAAAACGACAGTGTGAAAGTAACCTATAACGTCTCTGCGGATGACATCGGTGACGAATTCGACGTCGACTGGGACTTAGCGGAAGACGATTAATATTGTCTGCAAATAGTACCGCCCACCATCAGTATTGAAGGTGGGCGGTAATTGATGTTGAAGCTACCATCACGCGTTGGCAGTCTCTTCCTCGTTTTCGTCATTTCCATCTAAGAAGAAATCGCCGACAGGCATGCTCATATTATTATTTATACAATGATAGAAGCGCTTACGAGCCTTGAGTTCGCGGCTGAACATGGCTTTGGTTCCTTCCACGTCTTGGGCGAAACACATATGGTCGCCGATGCTCATCGAATGGGCCATGCCCTCCACATCGAGGTTATCGGTGCCGATGAGCGTGAAGGTCCACTTCTGTTCTTTCAGCTTGTCGATGAGATTCTTCACCATCTTCAACGTCCACTCCCGAGAGCAGTTCTCCATGCCATCGGTGATGATGGTCACCAGCACATTATCGCCTTGCCCCACCTGCGCGTTGAGTTTCGACACCGTCTTTCCGATGGCATCATAGAGCGGTGTGGCGGCACAGGGGTTATAGGCCTTCCAGTTCAAGTCATGGGTGTTACGAGCCAAGGCATCATCATAGTGCCATTTCATGTGTCCACTGTCGAAAGTCACCAAGGTGACGTGCTGCTCGGTATCGGGATACTTCTCCTGCATGGAACGTACGGTAGAAAGCGTCTCGTTCATTCCCGAAAACGCCTGCTTGCGGATGACAGACATGGAACCACTCTCGTCAACGATAATCAAATTGAATACTCTTTTCATTTTTCCTGATGTTTTAAGTGAATACTATTGTTTTTGAATTGCTCTTTATTTCTTTAAAGACTATTTCAGGAAAAAATAAAGGTATGGTGATATTTTTTTGTAAATTTGCCGTGAAAAATACTAAACCCCAACAAATCATGTTAAGCGACAGTATCATCATCGAAGGTTTTCGCCGTGGAGACGCATGGTTCTTCCGGAATTATTTCTATGAATACTGCCAGACTGCCTATCATATCTTCGACAAGCGATATGAACTCAGCAAGAAAGAGAACCTCGACTTCATGTCGCTGGCGCATCAATATGCCATCTACCTGATGGAACACGACTGGAAACCATTGGAAGACCGTTCGCCCAACGTGTCACTCCGTACATGGATGATTAACGGTTTCCGCTATATCGTGCTCGATGCGCTGAAATGGTACAAGCGTGAATACGGCACGCTGACCTTCGAAGATTATCTCAAATCGTTCGACACCAGCCAGGACCTGCGTCTGAACTTCAACAAGCTCGTCCTCGACATCTGCGATGCCGCCAAACTCGACCGCATCTCACGAACCATTCTGGTGATGTTGCTGGTGGAAGGCTACAAGAGCAAGGACGTTGCCGCAAAGATTGGCATCACGCCCTCAGCCGTGTCGCAACGTTTCCAGACACTGAAAGACAAATATATCATCCCCTATTTCAAAAAGTATTTCGACATGGATTTCGACACGCAGGAGGTGATGGAGATAGAGGTAATGGACAACAAGACTATCTGCCCTACTTTCCCTGCCAGTATATCCTACGACGAAAGGAAATCAGACTTGCGTGTCATTCATCATATCGACATCCTAAGAAAAACAAAATATATATCTATGGAAAAGAAACGCACCACACCGGAATTTATACAAACGTTGGCACCGGGCGAGATTTTCGTTTTCGGCAGCAACCTCAGAGGTATGCACGGAGGAGGAGCCGCCTATGCCGCCTATCGTAAGTTTGGCGCCATCATGGGACAGGGCGTGGGCTTGCAGGGACAGAGCTACGCCATCCCCACCATGCAGGGCGGCGTGGAGACCATCAAGCCCTACGTGGACGAATTCATCGAGTTTGCGAAGGAGCACCCGCAACTCACCTTCCTGGTGACTCGGATAGGTTGTGGCATTGCGGGCTTTAGCGACAGCGAGATTTCACCGCTCTTCGCCAAAGCCCACGAAATAGAGAATATCATATTGCCTGAGGGGTGGTGACCACCCCTTCAGGCGTTAGTACCTATCCCATCTTAGTATAAACGACAGCTTTTTCGGACTGAAAGGCACCTGGTGCTCGGGCAATGCCCAGGCACCCCAGCTGTTGATGCCTCCCACACCGGCATGGTCACTATCGATGTATAGGTTGGTGTATGGGGAGCGCGGCACGTCGCACTGGTGGCGCTGCTCCTTGTCGTCACCCTCGTCGAGTGCCAATACATCGTAATGCAACGCCGACATATAAAGAGGTTTCTTCTCAATGTCAAAAAGGAAACTGCCATCCGATAATATGCCTGAGAACACTTTAACGCCACGACCTTGGGCATCCGTCTGTCGCCACCACCGGATGTCACCCTTAGTTCCCGTCTCTTGTGGCCGCACATAGGGGAAGAACTGCTCATCGGCCGTCTGGCGGTAGATGCCGATGCGTTGCGACTCCTTGCGGTCGATATAGTTCTCTATAGGTCCGCGTCCGTAATATTCGCTACGGTCCATGTCGTAGGGCATTTGCATGACCATACCGAAACGTATCAGGTCTGGACCTTTCGCCGTGTCGGTGAGCAACCGCTGGGTGACCGCCATCAATCCGTCGCGCGAAATCTCATATTCAAGAGCCAGCTTTGCCTTTACATCAGGCATGTCATAGAGCGTATTTACACGCACACGCGTATTCTTTTCCACCATCTTCGCCTCCATAGAGATAAGGTTCATCTGCGGATTGCGCCACGCACTGAGCTGACGATGCTTCCAGGCTCCCATATCATTGTCTGTCACCGCCCGCCAGAAATTGGGTTTCAGTGAACCACCCTTGCCTAAGAGTTCTTGACCATCGGCGGTGAGGTGAGTCATCCATCCCGTTTGTTTGGAGAACGCCATCTCCCAGGTGTCGCCACACACAGTGACGAGGTCGCCCTGCTTCGGGTTTTCCAGACGGATATGATGGTCGATGCAAACGGAGTCAACCAGCACGACCTCAAATCCCGGCAAAGGCAACTGTTGGTACGCCACCCGTTGGTTCGCCTCCATCAGCGGCTCGGTGGTCTTCAAGATGAAGTCAATATTGAGGAAGCCCTCGCCCCCGTCCTGCAATTCATTCACAGGAAGCGTAATTTCCACGGACTGTTGCGGAGCCACGTCCAAGTCGTAGTCCATACCGCCACCAACTATCTCGCCGTCGCGCGACACGCTCCATTGCATCGCCACATTGCTCAGATCGCGGAAAAAGTTCTCATTCTTTATGCGGATACGCCCCTGCTCCAGGTCCACTGGCTCCACCCAGATATTCTGGTAGAAATAGCCCACCTCATACATCTGCGGACTCGGCACGCGGTCGGGTGTGATCAATCCATTGCAGTTGAAATTGTTGTCCGACGCATCGTAGGTATTGTAGTCACCACCATAGGTGTAGATGTCGTGTCCCTCCTTGTCCTTGCCATGCAAAGCCTGATCGACAAAATCCCAAATGAATCCTCCTTGGTACTTGGGATATTTACGTGCCGCCGCCCAGTATTCCTTGAATCCCCCGCTTGAGTTGCCCATGGCATGGCTGTACTCACACTGGATAAGTGGTTTGGTAGAGGAAGGATTGGCAGCATAGCGTTCGCAATCTACCTGCGACATATACATCGGGCAGAAGATGTCGGTATTGTCGCCCAATCCCGCCGCCTCATACTGCACGGGACGCGAGGTGTCCTGACTCTTGATCCACCGATAGGCGGCGGCGAAGTTGTCACAGTCCTTGCTCTCGTTGCCCAGACTCCACACGATGATACTGGGGTGGTTGAACTGTATTGACACATTATGCTGGTTACGTTCCAGAATCTGACGGGCAAACTGCGGGTGGGCCGACCGCGGGTCTTTCTCATAGAGGAAGCCGTGGCTCTCTTGGTTAGCTTCAGCGGTCACATAGATACCATACTCGTCGCAGAGGTCATACCATTGTGGGTCATCGGGATAATGACAGGTGCGCACCGCATTGATATTGAACCGTTTCATGATTTGAATGTCCTGTATCATGCGCTCGCGGCTTACCACATATCCTCCGTCGGGATCCATCTCATGACGGTTCACACCCTTGATGAGGATGGGCTGGTTGTTAACAAGCAGTTGTCCGTTCTTGATTTCCACCTTCCGGAAACCCACCTTCTGGACGACGGCCTCAATGGGCTCTTTCTTCCGTGTCGGAGCCAACGAGGCCACCAGCGTATATAGGTGGGGGGTCTCCGCCGACCAGAGCAATGGTTTTTCCACTGTGAGTGTGGTCTGGCGGCGCATCGTTCCCTGAGAGGTTGTCTCCACCAAAGTGCTCTTGTCGCTTATCATGCCCGAGGCCACCACCTTGCCCTCGGCATCTTCCAGTCGCAGGAGCAGGTTACCCTTGCCCTGTATGGTGGCATCCACGAGCAACTGTCCCTCGGTAAGGTCACTGTTGGGCTGTGCCGTGAGGCGCAGGTCGTCGATGTGCAACTTGGCGTCGCGACAATAAAGGAAACTCTCACGAGCCACACCCGAGAGGCGCCAGAAATCCTGGTCTTCGCAATAAGAACCGTCACACCAACGGAACACCTGCATGGCCAGCAGGTTGTCACCCGTATGGATATAGGGTGTGATGTCGAATTCGGTGGCCACCTTCGAATCCTCGCTGTAACCCACGAAATGACCGTTCACGTAGAGATAGACACACGAGGTGACCGACCCGAAGTGGGCGATGACCTGTTTGCCCTTCCAGTTGGCGGGGATGTTGACGGTCCGGCGATAACTGCCCACATGGTTGTCACGCACAGGCACCTCCGGCGGGTTATTCTCAAAATGGCCGCGCCAGGCAAAACCCACGTTCACATAGATGGGGTCACCATAGCCATTGAGTTCCCACATGGCTGGCATGTTCATCGTGTCCCACTGGCTGTCATCGAGCGTGGTAAGGAAAAAGTCCTGTGGTCGCTCGTTGGCATGTTCCACCCACTTGAACCTCCACGGACCATCAAGCGACAGATAGCGGTCCGATGCTTTCTTGTCGCCCTTCAACGCCTCGGCAGCAGAGCCGAAAGCAAAAAAAGTGGTATGGGGATTGAGTCGGTTGACATTATTCACCTGCATGTCATGCCACTCGGTGAAGGTGGGTTGCTGTACGGTGGTTTGTGCCATGACGAACGATGCGATGGCCAATGACGAAATCAATAATGAAGAACGCATGTGATGAGTGTTGAATGATGAGTGTTGAGTGTTGAGTGACGAGTGATGAGTGATGAGTGACGAATATAATTGAAGGAGTTAAGAAGTTAAGCCATTACCCCGCTGGCATTTCTCTTGCCCCCTGCCCCTTCTTACCCCCTCCCTTGGGGAGGGTTGGGGTGGGTATTAGATGGGTGCTCAAAACGATTCTAGCCAGGATTTCAGGTTCATGATCATCTCAAGATGGTATTTGAAGCTGAGGCGGCTGCCCCAGCCATGACCGCCGGTAGGATAGACATGTATGGATGCCGGCACATCATGACGATACAGTTCCATGTAGTAGTTGGCACCATTGGCGGGCAGCACCACATCATCGTCGTCGCTCAGGGCTATCCACGCCCGTGGTGTCATGCGTGTCACCTGCTGGTCGTTGCTGAAATCTTTTTCCTGCTTCTTCGCCTTTCCCGTACCCAAGAGATTGTCGTGCGACCCCTGGTGGGTGATACCCGGCATCATGGTGATGACGGGATAGAACAGTATCTGGAAATTGGGTTTGGCGTCTCCTGTGGCATGAGTGGCTATGGTCGAGGCGAGGTGACCGCCCGCCGAAAAGCCCATGATACCCACCTGCTCAGGGTCGATATGCCATTCGTAGGCATGGTTTCGCACATATCTGATGGCCTCTTCGGCATCGCTGATGGGCACCTTGTAATTTCCATGCGGCATACGGTATTTCAATACCACAGCCGTAATACCCATATTGTTGAAGAACGCCGCCCAGTCGTGTCCCTCATGATCCATGGCGAGATGGCTGTAGCCACCGCCCGGACAGATGACGATGGTTCGTCCTGTGACGAGTCGTGACTCCGGCAGATAGACAAACACCTTGGCAGTATCAGAAGGATCGCCGTTCTTGTTGGGTGCTTTGTTGGGCCAAAGCGGCTCCTCATACGTTTGTTGGGCCATGGCCATGGTAGCACATAAGGCTAACGCACAGGTGTAGAAAAAGCGTCTTTTCATTTGCGTTTGACAGATAAAAAGTAAAAATCAGAATGTTTCTTTGCAAAGGTAATGATTTTTTCGTAATATTGCAGGACAATTGAGAAATTAAATGAAGGGTAAAAAAGTAAAAGAGTAAAATACCCACCCCAGCCCTCCCAAAGGGAGGGGGAGAGAAGAGGGGGCAGGGGGCAAGGAGCATGGAGCAAGAGAGATGCCAGTGGGGTAATGGCTTAACTCCTTAACTTCTTAGCTTCTTAACTCCTTAACCTCCTAACTTAAAAACTTAAAAAGCATGGATAAACGATTTTTAATCATTGCCGTTCTTATGAGCATGGCATTTGGCACACAGGCCAAGGTACGACTGCCGCATCTTATCGGCAACGACATGGTGTTGCAGCAGAACACGGAAGCGCGCCTCTGGGGATGGGCGAAGGCAGGCAAAAGAGTGAAGGTCACCCCCTCGTGGGATAACAATACCGTCTCTGCCACCACCGACAAAGATGGTCGTTGGCTGGTGAAGGTGAAGACACCCGCCGCCAGTTTCACCCCTTACAGCATCACCTTCGACGATGGTGACAAACTGACCATCACGGGTGTGATGACCGGCGAGGTGTGGGTATGTGCCGGACAAAGCAATATGGAGATGCCCGTGAAAGGTTTCGGCAACTGTCCCGTGGAGGGATACAACCTGGCCGTGGCCGATGCCGTGAACTCCCATGGCGTGCATTATGTGAAGATTCCCAGCGTGATGTCGATGACGCCGCTCGACGATGCCGACTGCGAATGGAAGGTCTGTGACCCATCGACCGTCGGCGAGGCCTCCGCCACCGGCTATTTCTTCGCCCGTCTGGTGAGCCGCACGCTGAACATCCCCGTGGGACTGGTCATGGCCAACAAGGGAGGAACACGTGTGGAGAGCTGGCTCACCCGTGAAAACCTGCAACGATATACCCAAGAGACACTCGACTCGATGGAGATGGTGCGCCGCTTCCCGTGGGACTACCACCGTCCGCTGCTCTGGGGCAACGGCACCTTCAACCCCATCCTGAACTATACAGTCAAAGGCATCCTCTTCTACCAAGGCTGCTCAAATGTGGGCGACCCCGGCAACCAGTATTCCGACCGTCTGGCACTGCTCGTCCGCCAGTGGCGCGAACAGTTTGGACTGGGCGACATTCCTTTCTACTTCGTACAGATAGCCCCCTATTACTATGACGACGACGTGAACGGCATCAGCGGAGCCCTGCTGCGCGAACAACAGTTCCGTGCAGCACAGATCATCCCCAACAGCGACATCGTATGTACCAACGACCTGTGCTATCCCTGGGAGACACAGCAGATACACCCCTGCCAGAAACAGCCCGTGGGCGAACGTCTGGCATTCATCGCCCTGAACAAGACCTACGGCATGAAGAGCATCATGTGCGACAGTCCGTCGTTCAAGGAGATGACCATCAAGGGTGATACCTGCTTCGTGCGCCTGAAAGACGACTACGACGGTATCAGCCGCTATGAGGACATCCAGGGCTTCGAGGTGGCCGGTGCCGACCGTGTGTTCCACAAGGCCAACGCCTACTACTATTGGACGAAAGGCATCATCATCACCTGTCCCGAGGTGAAGGAACCCGTAGCCGTGCGCTACTGCTTCCGCAATTTCCAACTGGGCAACGTGGCCAACCAAGCATTGCTGCCCCTGTTCCCCTTCAGGACGGATCAGTGGTGAGCACCCACCCCGACCCTCCCAAAGGGAGGGAGTGAAGAAGGAGTCAGGGGGCAAGGAGCAAGAGAATACCCTAAAAATGTTTCATTGATAATTTGTAATCGCTTCAGCGACAATTCAACATTCAACACTCATCACTCAACACTCATCATTCAACACTCAACATTCAAAACTCTATGATGCATCCATTAGATAAATTCGCGCACTGTCCGTTTTGCGGCAGTGCGCGTTTCCTGACACAGGATGAAAAGAGCAAGCGTTGTGCCGACTGCGGACACGAGTATTACCTCAATCCCTCGTCGGCCAATGCCGCTTTCGTGGTCAACGGAAAAGGAGAGATGCTCGCCATCCGTCGAAAGAAAGAGCCACAGGCGGGCATGCTCGACCTTCCGGGCGGCTTTGCCGATATCGGCGAGACAGCAGAAGAGGGTGTCGCCCGCGAGGTGAAAGAAGAGACGGGGCTGACGGTGAAAAAAGTGGAATACCTGTTCAGTTTTCCCAACACCTATGTCTACTCCGGCATGACCATACCCACCCTCGACCTGTTCTTTCTTTGCCGTGTGGACGATTTTTCCACACTTCACGCCGCCGATGATGCCGATGCCACATTCTGGCTGCTACCCGATGAGGTGGAACCCGAAGCCTTCGCCTTCGAATCTATCAGAAACGGCGTGCGCACTTTCTTAAAAAATCTAAAAAAAACGCCTATATAATAAGGTGATAAAAAAGTTATGCTTACTTTTGCGCCCCAAAGTTATAAAAGTTGAGGGTTTAGGGTTGAGGGATTAGTGTTCTAACAGTATAGGGACGTGCTTGTCTCGCCCCGTTAAAAGAAAAAGAGAATGGCGAAAAGTGAAAAATCTCCACACGCCTGAACACTAAACACTTTACCCTAAACATTCCAAAAAAAGAAAGCATATGCAAGACAATTTAGTAATCGTGGAAAGCCCTGCGAAGGCCAAGACGATAGAGAAATTTTTGGGCAAGGACTTCAAGGTGATGTCAAGCTACGGCCACATCCGTGACCTAAAGAAGAAAGAGATCAGCATCGACCTCGACACCATGTTGCCCGACTATGAGATTCCCGAAGAGAAAAACCGCTTAGTGAGCGAATTGAAGGCCAGCGCGAAGAAAGCGAAGACCATCTGGCTCGCTTCCGATGAAGACCGCGAGGGAGAAGCCATCTCCTGGCACCTGTGCGAGGTGTTGGGTCTCGACGAGGCAAACACCAACCGCATCGTCTTCCACGAGATTACCAAACCTGCCATCCTCAATGCTATAGAGAACCCGCGTCACCTCGACATGAACCTGGTGGATGCCCAACAGGCTCGCCGTGTGCTCGACCGTATCGTGGGGTTCCGCCTGTCGCCAGTGCTTTGGCGTAAGGTGAAGCCGGCACTCTCCGCCGGACGTGTGCAGAGCGTGGCCGTGAGACTCATCGTGGAGCGCGAGCGCGAGATACAAGCTTTCGAGAGTGAGACCTACTACCGGGTGAGCGCCACCTTCCTGTTGGCTAACGAAGACAAGGCGGAAGTGAAGGCTGAGCTGAACCGTCGGTTCAAGACACACGATGAGGCCATCGCCTTCTTGGAGAAATGTGCCGACGCTCAGTTCCAAGTCACCGACATCGTGAAGAAGCCACTCAAGCGCATGCCCGCACCGCCCTTCACCACCTCGACGCTCCAACAGGAGGCAGCCCGCAAACTGGGCTTCACCGTAGCGCAGACGATGATGGTAGCACAGCACCTCTACGAGAACGGTCTCATCACTTATATGCGTACCGACTCCGTCAACCTGTCGACGTTGTGTCTGGGACAAAGCAAGGAAGAGACCATCAACCTCTTCGGCAGTGAATACAGCAAACCACGCAATTTCCACACACGCGCGAAGGGAGCCCAGGAGGCTCACGAAGCCATCCGTCCCACCAACATGGGACAGCATGCCATTGAAGGCAATGCCCAGGAGAAACGACTCTATGAACTGATTTGGAAACGCACGCTAGCCTCGCAGATGGCCGACGCTCAGATAGAGAAGACCACGGCCAACATCAGCGTGAGCGGCACCGACGAGGTGTTCGTGGCCAATGGCGAAGTGGTTACCTTCGACGGTTTCCTCAAGGTGTACCGTGAGTCGGCCGACGATGATGAGAACCAGGAAGAGCTGATTCACATGCTGCCCTCGATGGCAATCGGCGACATGCTACGACGTAAGGAAATCACCTCCACACAGCGTTTCACCCTCGGTCCGGTGCGCTACACCGAAGCCAGTCTGGTGCATAAGATGGAAGAGCTGGGCATTGGTCGTCCATCGACCTATGCGCCCACCATCAGCACCATACAGCAACGCGACTATGTGCAGCGCGGCGACAAGAAAGGGGAAGAGCGCACCTACATCGTCGACACGCTCAAGGGCAACAAGATATCCACGAAAGAGAAGAGCGAACTCGTGGGCAGCGACAAAGGCAAACTACTGCCCACCGACATCGGCATCGTGGTGAACGACTTCCTGCTGAATTATTTCCCCAACATCATGGACTACAACTTCACCGCCAAGGTGGAGACCGAGTTCGACAAGATTGCCGAAGGCAAGGCGAAATGGCAGACC
Organism: Prevotella sp.; assembly: GCA_017538105.1. Lineage (GTDB taxonomy): Bacteria > Bacteroidota > Bacteroidia > Bacteroidales > Bacteroidaceae > Prevotella. The sequence goes on from JAFYJN010000032.1 coordinate 58,874, forward strand.
ATGGTGAAGAAATTCTACAAGGGATTTGAACCCGTGGTGGAACGTACCATGAACATACGCGCCGAGCACAAGGCAGGCGAGCGAGAACTGGGCATCGACCCGGAGAGCGGTCGCCCCGTGTTTGTGAAAATCGGCCGCTTTGGTCCCATCGTGCAGATAGGTACCGCCGAAGACAAGGAAAAGCCGCGCTTCGCCCAGCTGCCCGATAACAAGAGCATGGAGGCCATCACCCTGGAAGAGGCCCTCGAACTATATTGTCTGCCCCGCGAGGTGGGCTCCTTCGAAGGCAAGCCCGTAGTCATTGGCAACGGCCGTTTCGGTCCGTATGTGCTTCACGACAAGAAATATGTGTCTCTTCCGAAGACCGACGACCCCTATACCGTCACCCTGGAACGGGCCACAGAGCTCATCCGGAAAAAACGGGAACAGGAGACACAACGCCATATCAAGACTTTCGAGGAAGACAACCGCATGCAGCTGCTCAATGGCCGTTTCGGTCCGTATATCGCTTTCGACGGCAAGAACTACCGTCTGCCGAAGAGCAAACATGCCACGGTGGCCGACCTTACCTTCGAGGAGTGCATGGACATCGTGAAGGCCACCCCGGAGAAAAAGAAATAAGGCATGACGCGCATCATCCTCATCGGATATATGGGTGCCGGCAAGACCACCGTCGGCAGACAGTTGGGCATGGCACTGGGCATACCGTTCTACGACCTCGACTGGTATATCGAAGGAAGGATGAGAAAGACGGTGCCCCAGCTGTTCGCCGAACGAGGCGAAGAGGGGTTCCGCCAAGTGGAGCGCAATATGCTTCATGAGGTGGCCGAATTCGAGGATGTGGTGCTCAGCTGCGGCGGTGGCACGCCCTGTTTCTTCGATAATATGGACTACCTGAATGGGCAGGGGGAGACCGTTTACCTGAAGGCTTCGCCTGAAGTGCTATATAGTCACCTGAAAATGGGGCGCACCGAACGGCCGTTACTCAAGGGAAAAAGTCCTGAGGAGATGCAACGGTTCATCGCCGACCAGTTGGCATCGCGCGAGCCTTTCTACAGCAAGGCCAAACATACCCTCGACGTCAACCTGCTCGACAACTATGAGAAGATAAAAATCTCCGTCCACCGCATCCGCGAGATGCTGGGGATATGAGCACCCACCCCAGCCCTCCCGAAGGGAGGGGGTGAAGAAGGAGTGAGAGGTGAGAAGTGAGGGGTGAGAGAAATGTCAGCGGCAGAAAGAAGGGGCATGGAGCAAGGGGCATGGAGCAAGAGAATACCCTATAAATCCTTCATTGATAAATCAGAATCGCGAAGCGACAATTCAAAACTCAACATTCAACACTCAAAAATCTAAAATCTAAAAACCTCATCAACTAAGATATGAAAAAATGGACCATCGAAGACGCCCGCGAGCTGTATAATATCAACGGCTGGGGCACCTCCTATTTCGGCATTAACGACAAAGGAAACGTCTACGTCACTCCTTGCAAGGACCAGACGCAGATAGACCTGCGCGAAGTGATGGACGAGCTGTCGTTGCGCGACGTGACGGCACCGGTGCTCTTGCGTTTTCCCGACATCCTCGACAACCGTATCGAGAAGACTTGGAGCTGTTTCAAGAAAGCCTCCAAGGAATATGACTACAAGGGTGAGAACTATGTGGTCTATCCCATCAAGGTGAACCAGATGCAGCCCGTGGTGGAGGAGATTATCTCCCACGGCCGTAAGTTCAACCTCGGTCTGGAGGCGGGCTCGAAGCCCGAGCTCCATGCCGTGATAGCCATGCAATGCCAGAGCGACTCCATCATCATCTGCAACGGCTACAAGGACCAGAGCTATATCGAACTGGCACTGTTGGCACAGAAGATGGGCAAACAGGTGTTCATCGTCGTGGAGAAACTCAACGAGCTGGATACCATCGCCCGTGTGGCGAAGAAGCTCAACGTGCGTCCGAACATCGGCATACGTATCAAACTGGCCAGCAGCGGTGCCGGCAAATGGGAGGAGAGCGGCGGCGACGCTTCTAAGTTCGGACTGACGAGTGCCGAACTGCTCGAAGCCCTTGACCTGCTCGACAAGAAAGGCATGCGCGACTGCCTGCGTCTCATCCATTTCCATATCGGTAGTCAGATAACGAAGATTCGTCGCATACAGACGGCGCTACGCGAGGCCTCGCAGTTCTATGTGCAGCTGCATAAGATGGGCTACAACGTCGATTTCGTCGATTGCGGCGGCGGTTTGGGTGTGGACTACGACGGCACACGCTCACCCTCGTCGGAGAGCTCGGTCAACTATTCCATCCAGGAATATGTGAACGACTGCATCTATACGTTTGTAGAAGTGTCCAACCGCCACAACATCCCCCACCCCAACATCATCACAGAGAGCGGACGGTCATTGGCCGCACACCACTCCGTGCTCGTCATCGATGTGCTGGAGACGGCTTCGCTGCCGGAGATGCGCGAGGAATATGAGCCCGATGAGAACGCCCACCAGCTGGTGAAAGACCTGTACGAAATCTGGGACAACCTGAGTGCCCGCAATGTGCTGGAAGACTGGCACGATGCTGAGCAGATACGCGAGGAGGTGCTCGACCTGTTCGCCCATGGCATCGTCGACCTGGAGACACGTGCCGCCATCGAAGCGATGTACTGGAGCGTATGTCATGAGATCAACGCCTTGGCGAAGAACCTGAAACATGTGCCCGAGGAGCTGATGAACATCGACAAGCTGTTGGCCGACAAGTATTTCTGTAACTTCTCGCTCTTCCAGTCGCTCTCCGACTCATGGGCCATCGACCAGATATTCCCCATCATGCCCCTCCAGCGACTTGATGAGCGTCCCACACGCAACGCCACGTTACAGGACATCACCTGCGACAGCGACGGTAAGATAGCCAACTTCGTGACCAACCGCCATAACTCGCACTCGCTGCCCGTCCATCCGCTACGTAAGAATGAGACCTATTACCTCGGCGTGTTCCTCGTGGGTGCCTATCAGGAGATTCTGGGCGACATGCATAACTTGTTCGGCGACACCAATGCCGTGCATGTGTCGGTGAAAGACGGCCAGTACCACATCGACCAGATCATCGACGGCGAGACCGTGGCTGAGGTGCTCGACTACGTGCAGTACAACCCCAAGAAACTGGTCCGTCAGCTCGAGGTATGGGTAGCCAAGAGTGTCAAGCAGGGAAAAATCACCCTGGAAGAGGGCAAAGAGTTCCTCTCCAATTACCGTTCCGGCCTCTACGGATATACGTATTTGGAGTAAAAGAAACCCACCCTGGCCCTCCCAAAGGGAGGGGATAAACACCCACCCTAACACGATACCCACCCTAACCCTCCCAAAGGGAGGGGATGGAAAAGAAACCCACCCTGACACGATACCCACCCTAACCCTCCCAAAGGGAGGGAATGGAAAAGATACCATTTAATTATGAAAAAAGGTTACGAGACAACTGATGCCACAACATATCATCTTCTGCTTGAAAAAGCAAAAGAAAATAGGAATAATCCAACAGCAGCAGAAAAGCATCTATGGAGATATCTCAAAGGTAACCTACTTGGGGCTCATTTTCGACAGCAACATCCTATCTATGGGTTCATTCCGGATTTTGTTTGTCTCCAACAACAATTAATAATAGAAATCGATGGTGGGTATCATCTTGACGGTGAACAACCAGAAAAAGACGAAGAACGTACCCAATGGTTGAAAAGTCAAGGTTATAGAGTTCTTCGTTTTACAAATGAAGAAGTTCTTCAAGAAACAGAAGCTGTAATCACAAAAATAAAAGAAGCCTTGAACAATAATAATATTAATCCACAGTCTGGCAACTCCCTCCCCCAGTCTAACTCTAACAACTCCCTCCCTTGGGGAGGGGATGGGGTGGGTAATCCACAGTCTGGTAAGCCCCTCCCTTGGGGAGGGGATGGGGTGGGTATCACTATCGTTAAGGTGGGTGGTGCCATTGTGGAAGATGAGCGGCAACTCAGTATGCTGCTCGATAACTTCAGTGCCATTCCCGGACGGAAAGTGCTGATTCACGGTGGTGGCAGACGCGCCACGCAGGTGGCCTCGCAGTTGGGTATCGAGAGCCAGATGGTCAATGGCCGTCGCATCACCGACGAGAAAATGCTCAATGTGGTGACGATGGTCTATGGCGGACTGGTGAACAAACAGCTTGTGGCCCGTCTGCAGGCACATGGTGTGAATGCCCTCGGACTGACGGGTGCCGACATGGATATCGTCCGCTCACACCGCCGGCCGGTGAAAGATGTGGACTACGGCTTTGTGGGCGATGTGGACAAGGTGGACGGAGAGCGATTGGCAGCACTCCTTGAGGCGGGTATCACACCCGTACTCGCTCCCCTCACGCACGATGGCAACGGCACCATCCTCAACACCAATGCCGACACCATCGCCTCAGTGGCTGCACAAGCCCTTGCTCCTTTCTATGAGGTGACCCTCATCTACAGCTTCGAGAAACCCGGCGTTCTGCGCGACCCCGACGATGACTCATCAGTCATCCCCCATATCACCCGTACCGACTTCGACCGCTACGTGGCCGACGGCACCATCTCTGGCGGCATGATTCCCAAGATAGAGAATGCCCTCGCCGCCGTGGAGGCGGGCGTGCGCCGCGTCATCATCACCCTTGCCACCGCCATCGACGGAGAGCATGGCACGGTGATAGAGTGAGCAAGAGACAAGAGGCAAGGAGCAAGAGGTCACCCGCGGACTATTGTCTACACTTCTAAACTCCTACACTCCTGAACTCCTTGAAAATCTCCCTCCTTAAAATTTGTTAAAACCCTCCGTTTCACTGTAACTTATCTATTAACCCATTCGTCGATATTTTTGAGAGAAGATGAAAAACGTCAGTTTCCGAAACGATGTGCTACCGTTGAAAGACGTACTCTACCGGTTGGCACTGCGCATCACTCTTCAACATGAGGACGCGGAAGACATCGTGCAGGATACACTGATCAAAGTCTGGAACAAACGCGACGAATGGCAAGACATCGACTCGATAGAGGCTTACAGCCTCACCATCTGCAGGAACCTTGCCCTCGACCGGCTGAAACGGAAAGACTGCCACAGCGAATCCATCGACACCATCCATCTCGCGTTGCACGACGCCACGGCAAGCCCGTATGAACAGATTGACCAGAAAGACAGGCTGCAAATCGTGAAAAACATCGTCAACGCCCTTCCTGAGAAACAACGCTCCTGCATGCAGCTGCGCGACTTCGAAGGGAAGACCTATAAAGAGATTGCCTCGATCATGAATATCAGCGAAGACCAGGTGAAAATCAACCTTTTCAGGGCTCGCCAAACGGTCAAGCAAAGGTATCAGGATTTGGCATCATTAGATTGACAACAACTCGGTAAACATATTTCCGATAACATGAACTATCAGTACATCGAACAGCTTCTGGAACGCTACTGGCAATGCGAGACGACAGTGGAGGAAGAGAAAATCCTCCGCACGTTCTTCAGCCAGAAAGACGTACCGGCCCCCTTGCTCCCCTACAAGGACCTGTTCACCTATGAGCAGCAGGAGCGCGAAGAGGTGGCATTGGGCGATGACTTTGACAGTCGGATGATGGAACTCATCAACGAGCCCACACCTGTCAAGGCACGTACCATCAAGCTGACCGAACGGCTCAAGCCGCTCTTCAAGGCGGCGGCGGTGGTGGCCATCATCCTCACCTTGGGCAATGCCGTGCAGATGGCGTTCCTCCACGAGGCACCGAACACCACGGGCGGCGATATAGCGGTCATCGAACAGCCTACCGATGGTCCAGCGGTGGCCAAGGCCGACTCCGCACGCATCGACACGCTCAACGCCATCACGGGCGACGTGCCGTTCATCAAATAAGATTTTTTTCTATGCTTTCTCTATAAATAATCATGTTTAGTAAAACAAAAAAAGAAACTGTGAAGTTTCGATTTCTCTCAAATTTTTCATAACATACTATTTATTAGTGAATCCCCGGTTCAATGCGCTGAATCGGGGATTATTGATGCTGGGATAACTTCACCACCTTTATTTTTGTTGTTTGCAGTATTTTTCCTTATTTATGACCATAAATTCATGTTTTCAAATGTAACATGTAAAACATGTATAAAACGTGCTACTTGTTGTAAGCCAGATGGTTATTTGCATGTAACAACGGTAAATCCCATTATCCAAATTTGGAACTTTGAAAACTATTTCATATATTTGCCACAGACAAACAAAAACATACTATAACGAAGAGGGGGTTGGTATTTAGGTATTTATAAGTCACAAATACATGCGCCACAAATAGTTATGTTCAGTTTATAAAGAGTATTATTGGATGGTAAAGGAAATAGTAAAACGAGGCGCGTTTGTCGTTCTGGGGATATTGCTGGGATTGCTTTTGTGTAAAGTATTCTTGGCAAAAGACCCTGTTTCTCATATCGAGAGGAGCAACAACGACAAACAGTTAAGAGTGTTTAATCCCGACACTCTGAGCAAATGGATATCTCAAAAGGAAGCAAAACTGTTAGTTAAGAATAACCCTCATTGGGATGACCCATATGGAGATTCCAGTATCTTACACCAAAGGAGTGAGTATATTATTATCACAAAAGACACATTATATAAAGGCACTGACGACTTTGAAATATCAAGCTATTCTAAGAACGACAGTTTAATTTATGTCAGCGAATGCGGCTATCCGCCCCATTTGTCCTTTTACCCGATTATCGCCAGAGACAGTAAAAGAATAGTTTATCTAAATGACAGCATAAAGGAAACCATCATCCTTTCCCAATATCATGACAGATTAGCAAAGAGAAGTGTTAATCGGATTATTGAGAATTTTTTAAAAGTACAGGTTAGACCTGACGAGCCTGAATTATTTCAACCCGCTATGAATTGTCATGGCGGCCAGTATCTTGTAGATTGACTATAACTATTTGATGATGAAGAAATCCTATTTATTATATCTGTTAGGTGGGTTTATCCTTGCTGTTGCCTTTGAAAGAATCATTCTTGGCAACAAACAGCCCATGGAGGATTCATCAAGCGTTCAAGATGAAGCTCTTCTGAAAGATGAGATTATCACTCCCAATGGCATTTATTGGGAACGGCATGAGGATGGCGGCAAGGATATCTGCCGACAGGAATTTGAAAGCCTTTTTATCTCCAATGACACGGTTTACAGAATCACAGCCGAAGCTAACCTGATTGGTGACAGCATTGAATTAGTTCGTCTCTCTTCCCCAGTGATTAAAAGGAAAATCAGGGATTATTCTTCATCTTGGGTGAGATACGAGGCCCCTCATTCTTATAAAACCATCTATTTAAAGAGATACGACAGACACAGATGCAACAAAAACAGTTACAAAAACGTTGCGAACTGGATTGCACTATGAACTGTAATACGAAAACGAAATATAAACAGAGGTGTAGTCAAACGATATCAAGATTTATTGAAACCATGAACAAAGTTTTGCTTTTCGTTGTCTGTATATTATCCTTGATAGCATGTTCCAAGGAGAATAAAAACAGTCCTTTCTGTGATACATTGAATAATTACGTGGAAGGGTTTATGGATTCTGTTCACTCGGAAATAATTAACATATCGTTTTTCAGAAAAGACAATAAAGACTATGCTTACATCCGTAACGCATACGAATTTGATACATTGCATACGGATTACTATATTGAAACCAATAAAGGCTATTATTCTTGGAAAGGAGGGGAGTATTCGAACAAAAGACTTATTACAGTCAGTTTTGATACCTATATTAATCATCAGGATGTTTTTGATGTCACAAAGGCTACAAAATATGAAGGAAAAGTTCCAAAAGGATGGCCTACGGATGTCGATGTGATGGACGGCTACCTTAAAGATAAAGCATTCTTGATTAAAAGCAAAGATAGCATACAGCCTCTCGAATCTTTTCCTACCACAAGATTTGATGGTAATGATAATCTTTCATCATATATCACCAACCCTTATCTTTCAGAATATTTGTGTCGCTATATTATTGGAAGCGGACCTGTGATGTATTATCTCATTTTTCTCCAATACGAAGGAAATAATTATGTATTGATAGATGGTCCACATTTATATATCAAACAGCATCTGAAAGGTTTTTTCTTTTACCAAACAGAGTTGGTCCTATGCTATTCTTTAGGGGATTTATATAAAAAATATGTTAATGTAGACAGTCTGATAATTCCATATAATGGTAGAATTCCAGGATATAAAGAAAGAGAAGAAAGATATGAAAGGAATCCTGTAAATTATACTGTTTTTAAAATCAATAAAGATGGTAAATTGGAATGGATTCAGTATGACTGGATATTGAAAAACAACATTATCCTTCAATGGGAACATTCGTTATAAAAAAAGAACGTGTCTAACGGAACGGCAGACCCAGAAATCCTGCTTGAATATGAATACGACTACCTGAACCCGCAATATGTTACAACAATCATATCCTTAGAGGAAGACGATAACACCAGAATTAAAGCTGCATTTCGGGATAAAGAATGAACACGCTCATTTTATTCTCCACTCAATTTGCATTATCTTTGCAACCGTAAAACCATAAAGCTGAGAAAACGATGAAAAAGATTATTTTACCTATCATACTACTTCTATGTATTTGTTGCTGTAACGTAATGCATGAAAAGAGTGGTGAGCGTGTTGGCAAATCCAACATGAACATACCTTCTGACGTGGTTATTATAAGAGATTCCTTCCCAATTTCAAGTGATCTGTATTCTGATGAAAAAGAGTATTTCGTGTCAAAGAATTACATCGGCATTCGATATGTAAGTGAAGGAGACACGATTATTGAGGAACCCGTATTTAGTTTAACGCCGAATGTGATGAAAGAGATTCACTCATACGGAAAAGAGGTCATCCCTTATCTTATCAGTCATATAGATATGGACAAAAATGGAATTGCAGGATTTGTCAACCCATACGATTCCAACTTGCAAAATATGGTCATAGGGAGCCTTTTAGGTGTCAACTATGCCTATATGATTGAATTAATAATGACAAAAGATTCCATCATGGACAATGTTGCCTTTGCCGATGGAAATGATGTATGGGATAGAAAAATGAAGCCTTATCGACTCTATGGGCAGTGTGTAATCATCAGGAAAAAGGATAAGGACAATCCCCAAAAGTCGAAAATGACAGTTGATGACATGAAAACAATCAAGGCCATCTATAATAAATGGTGGGAAAGCAATAAGGACGAAAATCTTGACGCTTTAAGAAAGAAGTGGAGAGAAGAAGGAAGTCCTTTGCAAAATTCTCCGTATATGTGGATATAACCCCCTCCTTCTATCATCACTCCCTGCGCATCCTGATATGCAACTGATAGATGGCGGGCAGGAGGATGCAGAACGAAAAAGCCACACTCATAAGCGCACGGCCTTCGCTGCCGAAGAGTTGACCGAGAGTCATATCCTCCATGCCGGGCATAAGACGGTAGGTGACATAAGCGATGGTGTTGTTCACCCAGTGCAGGGCCACGCCGGGCAGTATGCTCCCCGTACGCCAGTACATCCAGCCCATGAGCAGACCGATAACGAAGGCATGGGGCATCTGAGCAAGATTGGCATGAACGAGTGAGAAAAAGACGGCGGAGATGAGTATGGCCAGCCAAGGCTTGTACGACCCGAGCAACGACCGCAGGATGGCACCACGGAACACCATCTCTTCGGCCAAAGGTGCCAAGAGACAGAGCACCACATAACCCCAAGGCGACGACATCATCATCGAGAAAAGCATGGCGTTAGTGTCCTCGAACTGCAACTTCTCGATGAGCCACTGCGAGGGGATGGCGGCACCGATGGCGATGAGAGAGGCCCAGAAGAGGACACCCCAAGGACGTGTGCGCAGGTAATGACGCGACACCTCACACCAACGGCAACCCAAAAACAAGGCGATAAGCACGATGCTTGTCACCGCGCTCGACACGAGGAGCATGGGTGCAGTATAGGGAACGACACCATAGGCCAAGGTGTTGAGAGCCTGTGGCAAGGTTTGGCCTCCGGCCATGACCCAAGGTATAAGAACACCATAGGTGCACACAAACTGCACCAAGATAAACGCCAGTAAATATAATAATGCTTTTTTCATTTTATTGTTGAATAGTTAAAAAGTGGAGAAGCTAGGGAGTGGAGGTCGGAGTGAATATTATAGGGCATGGCCCCCTGTCCATTCTGAATGTTCTTTGTGGAAATATTCTTTTACGGTCTGTGCATCTTTCTGAAGTTGTAGCGTCAGCTCGTCCTTGTTGGAAAAACGGTGCTCCTCGCGCACACGATGGAGGAACTGAACCTCCAGTTGCTGGCCATATAAATCGCCTTGGAAACCGAAGATATGCACCTCCAACGACAAATCACTACCGCCGAAAGTGGGTCGCATGCCGATATTCATCATGGCCGGATAGGGCAGTGCCGACTGCTCCGTCCAAGCCTTGACGGCATATACCCCGGGGGCGGGCAACTGTTTCTCGCTGGGCACCTCGATGTTGGCCGTGGGGAACCCTATTCTGCGGCCCAACTGATGCCCTTTGACCACCCTTCCTGTCATTTCATAATAATAGCCTAGACACTCCGCGGCTCTCAACACTTCACCCTCCTGCAGGTAACGACGTATGAGCGACGAACTGATGTTGTGGCCACGCATCTGGAAAACGGTCCACTGCTCAACTGTGATGCCCAACTCCTGACCATAACGCACATAGTCGGCGAAGCCCTCGCTGCGGCCGTGGCCGAAATGATGGTCATATCCCACCACCAGATGACGCACATGGAGTTGGCGCAAGAGCACGTCTTCCATGAACTGCCGGGCACTCATGGCAACCAACTCACGCGTAAAAGGCAACACCACACAATATTTAACGAGGGTGTGAGAGAGGTTCTTGATTTTCTCGTCGAAAGTATTGAGCAGCAGTGGTTGATAAGTCTTATCGAGCACCTGTTTTGGGTGCTGGTCGAAGGTGATGGCCACCGATGTCAGTCCCTCTGCCTCTGCCTGTTGCGCCACATGGTTGATGAGGTCACCATGTCCATGATGTACCCCATCGAAGAAACCGATGGTGGCCACACAGGGAGGCATGTCACAAGCCCCGTCTTTCAGAAAGATGGTCTTCATGCTTGCAAAGTTAGCGTATTTTTTTGTGATTTTACTTTTTTTGCTTAGTTTTGCAACATAAGACCTAAAACACTGTATGAGTAAACCATTAAAAACTGTCCAAAAACTGTTGTTGGCCACGTTTGCCATCATTACCATCGTTTCTTGTTCCACAAATGAGAAGCAGTACCGCATTGGTGTGTCACAATGTTCTGATGACATTTGGCGTGACAAACAAAACGCTGAACTCAGGATGGGTGCTTATTTCCACGAAAATGTGGAATTGAAGTTTGCTGCAGCCTATGACAGTGATGAGCGACAGATACAACAGATTGACAGTTTAGTGAACAGCGGCATCGACCTGCTGATTGTGGCTCCCAATCAAGTATCCACTATTTCGACCGCCATAGACCGTGCCTACGACAAGGGTATACCTGTGATCGTCTTTGAACGGAAGACGAACTCACAAAAATACACCGCTTTCATTAGTGCTGACAATTACGAAATGGGTCGCCAGATGGGAAAATACATTGCGTCGCGACTGAAGGGAAAAGGACGGGTAATGGAGGTGATGGGACTGGAAGGGTCGTCACCAGCTATAGAGCGCCACAAAGGGTTCAAAGAGGCTCTTAATGGTTATCCGAATATTGTGGTGGCCGCTACACTCCAAGGCGACTGGACCGAGCCAACAGCTTATTCCACAGTAAAGAAATGGCGTGATGCAAATCCATCTGAGTCCATCGACCTAGTGTTCGGTATGAACGACCGTACTGCCATGGGAGCACGTAAAGCCTTTGAGGAGAGTGGTGGAAAACTACCTCTTTTCTGTGGTATTGATGGACTGCCTGGTGAAAACGGCGGTATACGTTTGGTGCGCGATTCTCTGCTCGATGCTTCATATATCTATCCTACCCACGGCGACAAGATTATTCAGTTAGCCATCAATATCCTTGATGGCAAGCCTTACAAAAAAGAACAATTACTCATGTCAGCGTTGGTAACACACGATAATGCCGACGTGCTGCTCTTGGAAAACGATGAAATCATGCGCCAATCGTCTTACCTTGACCAATTACACGAGAAAGCTGACGGCTATCTGCAAGCTTTAGGCACCCAACGTATCATCAATTGGCTGGCAATAAGCACCATCTTACTGTTAGTGGTGGTGTTCGTTCTATTTTACCTCTACCACCGCAGGAAAATTGCCCTACAACGCGAGCGTGTTTTAAATACGTTGTGGAACCTCAAGTCAGAAGAAGTACTCACTGCCGAAAAGCCATCCAAAACAACAGACAATGCGGAATCAACCAAAAGCGATGGTCCCTCGGTGTTTTCCGAAGAAAATAAACTAATGGGTGTATCATTGTTCATCACTCGTTTCAAGGAAGTGGTTGAAGCCCGGCTCAACGACAGTGACTTCAGCGTGGAGGATTTGGCTACTGACATGAACCTCAGTCGTGTGCAACTCTACCGCAAAGTGAAAGCCGTCACAGGATCATCACCTGTTGAGATGCTTCGCACAGCACGCCTAAACCGTGCATACCAGTTGCTGCTAACCACTGATAAGAGTGTCAGCGAGGTAGCTTACGCCGTTGGCTTCACTTCACCCTCATATTTTACTAAATGTTTCAAAGATGAATATGGCATCGTGCCTGGTGAGGCAAGAAATGTGAAATAAACATGTTCAATTATTGTTTATTTCAACTTTATTTATTATTTTTGCAAATATCAAGATAAGAATGCCTTGGCGAAGGCTAACATCGTGGGACATTGACGTGAGTTGCTGAATCTTTTCGAACCAAACTGCGACATTGGAACAAGAATGGAGAGTTCAGTACACCACCAAACTTATTACATCGATATGCTACACCAGTAGCATTTTCGTGTGTATAAAAAAGTTGGTGTGGACTGACATTTCATCTGTTCTTGGGTTGTCGCAGACCTAGTTCGAAAGTGAAATGCTTCATCCACACCTTATATTATTCCTCTTGACGACACAAAATTAGTTGCACCATCATGAAACAACTTGTAATAATCGTTCAAACACACGTAAAAATGTTACATCGCAACATTTTTGTTCTTTGATGAACGATAATTGCCATCCATAATAACCTAATGACATTACTTTTGCAACTAAATCTAACAGAATACTAATCAAAACATTTAAAACATGGAAAAACTAAAAAGGTTTCTACTGAGCATTCTGCTCATCTTTGCGAGTACATTATTGTACGCGCAAACGGAAATCACCGGAACCATCGTCGACGAGACAGGTGAAGGTGTCATCGGAGCCACGGTGATGGAGAAAGGCACCTCCAACGGAGCTATCACCGACATCGACGGCAACTTCAAGTTGAAAGTGACGGAAGGTGCTACGCTCGTGATTTCCTATATCGGTTACGATGATGTAGAAATGGTTGCCACACCAGGCATGACTGTGTCGCTAAAAGAAAATACATCTGAGTTGGCTGAAGTAGTAGTGACAGGATACACCACCCAACGCAAAGCAGACCTCACAGGAGCCATCTCAACGGTAAATGTTGATGAGATGGCGAAACAAAACGAGAACAACCCGATGAAAGCACTACAGGGAAGAGTACCCGGCATGAATATCGGCACGGATGGTTCACCCTCAGGTGCTGCTCAGGTGCGTATCCGTGGTATCGGAACGCTGAACAACAACGATCCACTTTATATTATCGATGGCGTGCCGACAAAGGCTGGTATGCACGAGCTGAATGGCAACGACATCGAGAGCATACAGGTTCTCAAAGATGCGGCTTCTGCTTCTATCTACGGTTCAAGAGCTGCCAACGGTGTCATTATCATCACTACTAAGCGTGGCAAAGAGGGAAAGGTGAAGATTAATTTCGATGGCTCGCTAGCTATACAGACGTATGCTCACAAAATGAGTGTTCTCAACGCAAAGGAATTTGGCCAGGTGATGTGGCAGGGTTACGTAAACGACGGTCTTGACCCCAACCAAAATGGTCTTGGCTACCACTACGACTGGAGCTACAATCAACAAGGCACACCTGTGCTGAACGGTATCACGATGAATAAATACCTTGATGCTGCCGGTACGACTCCCAGTGCCGATACAGACTGGTTTGGCGAAACCACTCGTAACGGCATCATACAACAATACAACGTCTCGTTAAGCAATGGAAATGAACGTGGCTCATCATTCTTTTCGCTCGGCTATTATAAGAATAAAGGTATCATCAAGCATTCTGACTTCGAACGGTTCTCCGCCCGCATAAACAGCGACTATAAGCTCATTAAGGTGGGAGACCGCCACATCGTTACTGTTGGTGAGAACTTCACGGTAAACCGCACCAGCGAAGTACAGGCACCCGGTGGTTTCTTAGAGAACGTCCTTCAATTCAATCCCTCACTCCCCGTACGCACGACGAGTGGAGACTACGCTGGTCCTGTCGGAGGCTACCCCGATCGCGAGAACCCTGTAGCCAGATTGGAGCGTAACAGTGACAACCGTTACACCTACTGGCGCATTTTCGGCGATGCCTACCTGAACATCAACCCATTTAAAAACTTCAACATCAAAACCACCTTCGGTCTAGACTACGCCCAAAAGCAGCAGCGCATTTTCCAGTACCCAATTACCGAGGGAACTGTGGCCAACCCCATCAACAATGTAGAAGCCAAGCAAGAGCATTGGACGAAATGGATGTGGAATATCATTGCCACCTATAACTTCGAGGTGGACAAGCATCGTGGTGACGTCCTGATTGGAACAGAGTTGAACCGCGAGGACGATGTATGGTTCAGCGGTAAGAAATATGATTACATGATTCTCAACCCTGATTACATGTGGCCCAATGCAGGTGTAGGCGAGGCCGAAGCCTATGGCAGCGGTGAAGGCTACACACTCATCTCCTACTTTGGCAAGGTCAACTATACCTATGCCGACCGCTACCTTCTCGGTCTCACCATGCGCTATGACGGAAGTAGCCGCTTCGGTAAGAACAACCGCTTCGGTATATTTCCCAGCATCAGTGCCGGTTGGCGTCTCAGTGAAGAGAGTTTCATGCAGAACTTTAACTGGTTAGATAACTTGAAACTCCGTGCCTCATGGGGACAGACCGGCAATCAGGAGATATCCAATATTGCCCGCTATACCCTCTATGAAAGCAACTATGGCGAAGCCGGCTTTGGCGGCCAAAGCTACGGTACCAGTTATGACATCGCTGGCACGAATGGAGGTCAGACTCTGCCAAGTGGCTTCAAACGTAACCAGCTTGGCAACGACGACCTGAAGTGGGAGACTACCACACAGACCAATATAGGTCTGGACTTCGGACTCTTCCGCAACGCCCTCTATGGTAGCTTTGAATGGTATTACAAGAAGACCAAAGATATCCTAGTATATATGCCTGGTATCGGTGTTATGGGTGAGGGTAGCAGCCAGTGGATCAACGCCGGTGAAATGGAAAACAAAGGAATCGAGTTGAATGTTGGCTACCGCGGCAACATCGGAAACTTCCAATACGACATCACTGGCAACATAGGAACTTACCGCAACGAGGTGACCAAGCTGCCCGAGACCATCGCTGCTCGCGGCACCTTCGGCGGCAATGGTGTAGAGAGCGTTGTCGGTCATCCCTTCGGTGCTCAAGTCGGCTATGTTTACGATGGTATTTTCAAGAGTCAGGACGAAATTGACAACCATGCCACACAGAATGGCGCCGGTCTCGGTCGTATCCGTTGGAAGGACCTCAACGCAGACGGTGTTATCAACGAAAAAGACCAAGAATGGATATACAGCCCTGTCCCCGACTTCACCTGGGGCCTCAATATATACCTCCAATACAAGAATTGGGACTTTACGATGTTCTGGCAGGGCGTACAGGGAGTCGATGTCATCTCTGACCTCAAACGTGAGACTGATCTCTGGAGTGGCCTGAACATCTCCAATCTGAACAAGGGCAGCCGTCTCCTCGATTCCTGGAGTCCCACTAATATGAATTCGAACATCCCCGCCATCAGCACAATGGACAACAACAACGAGAAACGCGTTAGCAGTTATTTCGTTGAGAACGGCAGCTATGCCAAGCTACGTACTATTCAGTTTGGCTACAACTTGGCAAAGTCTATCTGCGAGAAGTTCCATGCCGACCGTCTGCGCATATACATCTCCGCACAAAACCTCTTCACCATCAAAAGCAAGAACTTCACGGGCGTTGACCCCGAAAATGCCAACTTCGGTTATCCCATCCCACTGAATGTCACCTTCGGTCTCAATGTTTCTTTCTAATATAAAAGCTTCAAGAATATGAAAACGATATATAAGCCCATTATCAAAAGCCTCCAAAATACCGTCATCTTCGGTTGTGTTTGTTGCTGCATCACTGCACTCCTAACCTCCTGCTCAGATTTCCTCGATGAGCATACACCACAGGGCACACTTAGCGACGAGCAAGTGAAAACGTCCGAAAACGCTGAAAATATGGTTATCTCTGCCTATGCCATTTTCACCTCTGCAGAGGACATCAATTCCAGCTTTTCCATGTGGAACTTCGACGTTCGCTCGGATGATGCCTATAAGGGCGGAAGCGGTACCAGCGATGGTGATGTCTTCCATCAACTTGAGATTCAGCAGGGTGTGCTCACCACTAATTGGAATATCAATGACATGTGGGTACGTCTCTATAACAGCATCTCACGAGTCAATAGTGCTATCGCCCTCCTCAACTCATGTGACGACAGCTTTATCATGAAGCAGCAGCGCCTGGCCGAAATGAAATTCCTCCGAGCCTACGCACACTTTCTTCTTAAACGACTATACAAGAATATCCCCTTTGTCATAGATTCCGACCTCAGCTATGATGATTACAACGCTCTCTCGAACCGCACTTATAGCAACGATGAGGGTTGGCAACTCATCATCGATGACCTCACCGAGGCATACAACACCCTGCCTATAACGCAAACAGACAAGGGTCGCCCCACCAAAGCAGCAGCTGCCGCTTTCCTCGCCAAGGTATATCTGTACAAGGCATACCATCAAGATAATGATGCCACAAACCAAGTAACCAGCATCAACGAAGCCGACCTACAGCAAGTCATCGAGTTCACTAACCCCAGTCTCTACACCAACTATGGCCTAGAAGACGACATACACAACAACTTCCGACCCGAGGAGCAGTATGAGAACGGCCGCGAGAGTATTTGGGCTATCCAGTATTCGCGCAATGATGGCTCTACCTATGGTAACCTTAACTGGAGCTACGGCCTCATCCCACCCAATATTCCTGGTGCCACTGACGGCGGCTGCGACTTCTATAAGCCCTCGCAGAATCTAGTAAATGCCTACCGCACGGGAGCTGACGGACTTCCTTTACTTCACAGTTTCAATGACAAGGACTATGATAAAGCCAGTGACAACGCTGACCCGCGCCTTTTCCTCACTGTTGGCATCCCCGGGCTACCCTATATGTTCAATAAGAACTATATGATGGAGGAAACCAGCATCTGGAGCCGCTCCAATGGTCTATACGGTTACAACGTATCCCTTAAGCAAAATGTAGACCCAGCACTTATTGACCAGTATCTTATCAAAGGTAGCTATTGGGCTTCCAGCATGAACCGCATAGTATTCCGTTATGCCGACGTGATTCTCATGCGTGCCGAAGCCTTTGCCCAAATGGGACAAACCGATGAAGCCATTAAACTTGTCAACCAGCTTCGCACCCGTGCCGCTGGCAGCACGCAGATGATAAGTAGCTACCAACACCTCTATGGAGTCAAGATGTATATCACAACTTACAAGGGCAACTTCTCCAAGGACGAAGCCGTCAAGATTGTGAAGATGGAACGCCGTTTGGAACTCGGCATGGAGTGTGAGCGTTTCTTTGACTTGGTCCGTTGGGGCGATGCCGCCACAGTGCTCAACCGCTATTACGCCGAAGAGATTCCCCATTGCGCCATCTACACCAGTGCACACTTTACTGCTGACAAAGACGAATACCTACCCATCCCCTTCGAGCAGATTTCAGCCAGTCACGGCAACTACAAACAAAATATTGGCAACTGGTAAACGGATAAAGCAACCACCCTGTGGATGCCATTCGGAAAATAACAATTCATTTCAAAAAACTCAACAACCACAACAATGAAACTCAGTATAAAGAACCTCATCGGTTGGTTCACTTGTTGCCTCTTCTTCACAACAACAGTCGGCATCACCGCCTGTAGCGAAGACAACACAAGCGACCTCCGTCTTGACGGTGACTGTCTCGTCACGTCCCTCGCTCTTGACAACTATCAGGGTAACATCGACCTCGCTACTCGTAGCATAGTTGTTCGCCTGCCCGAAGTTTACGAGACCTCGGCAATGACTCTCACCTCACTCACCATCAGTAATGGTGCCTCCTGCAACATTGCCCAAGGCGACAAGCTCAATATGGATGCAGCCCAGGTGCTTCGTGTCACCAATGGCGATACCTATCTCAATTGGACTGTCAGTGTCCTCCATGATGAGGCACGCATTACCTCCTTCGTTATCAACGATATCTACACTGGCTCCATCGACCAGAACGACAAAACCATCACCGTCTATGTCCCTGCCAGCATCGACATCACCAATCTTGTGCCCACCATAGTCTACAGCAAAAATGCCTCCATAACTCCTGGGTCTGGCGTACCACAGGATTTCAGCCAGCCCGTCACCTACACTGTAAAGAACAACTCAGCTGAGAGTACTTACACTGTCACCGTTGTTGCCATCAATAAGCCTGCAGCACTCTTCGTCGGCTCTGCCGCTACCATGAACGAACTCGACAATGAAGCCAAGGCCGCCTGCGAATGGATGCTCGGCAACGTGCCAGGTTCACTCTATGCCTCATTCGCTGACCTTCGTGCCGGCACTCTCGACCTCAGCCAATGCAAGGTGATTTGGTGGCACTGGCACGTCGATTGGGCCGTGGATGGTCATGATCAGTTTGTCGCCAAAGGCTTTGACGCTCTTGACACCAAGAATGAACTTCGCTCCTTCTATGAGAACGGCGGTTCCCTGCTCCTTACCCGCTATGCCACTAACCTACCCTCTTTTATCGGTGTAACTGGCGATGACGAGTGGACCACTCCCAACAACTGCTGGGGTGGTGAGGAGGTCAGTGCTGAACTCTGTGGCGGACCTTGGACCTTCCGCATCTTTGATGGTCAGGCAGACCATCCGCTGTGGCAGGACCTTATTCTGGGTGACAATCCCAACGAGGTCTATTGTACCGATGCAGGCTACCATATCACCAACTCTACCGCACAATACCACATCGGAACCGATTGGGGTGGATTTGACGACTACAATGCCTGGACGACACGTACCGGTGGAAAGATTCTAGGCGTTGGTGGCGACGGAGCCATCGTTGCATGGGAATATCCTGCCCACGATGGACGCGGCGGCATCGTATGCATAGGCTCCGGCTGCTACGATTGGTATAGCTACACTTTCGAGGCTGGCTATGTTGAGAACTACCACCGCAACATTTCAATTATCACTCAGAATGCTATCAAATATTTAACTAAATAAATACCTTATGAAAACAATGATATATTCAGTATTCGCACTCATGCTGTCAGCCACTGCGCTGACGGCATGCAGCGACGACGACTTTGGTCCAGATCCCGCTCGTGACTGGGCTGGTACCACATCCGTTTTCACCCCTACCGATGATGCAGGTTTCAACACTTACTACATGCCCGCCATCGGACGCTGTGGCGATCCTATGCCCTTCTACGATCAGAAAGCTGGCGAGTTCAAGGTGCTCTACCTTCAGGAGTACGACAACAACGGCCCCTGCTACCATCCCTATTGGGGTGTCGCCACTAATGACGGTGCAACATATACCTCCCTTGGAGAAGTCCTCCCCACTGGCACCAGCACCGCCCAGCAGGATGCCTCCCTCGGCACAGGTTGCGCCATCTTCAATGAGAAGGATGGTCTCTACTACATCTACTACACGGGCTACAACGTCCTCCTTCCCAACCATGAGGTCGTAATGCGCGCAACCTCGCCCGACTTCAAGACATGGACCAAAGACCCCGTCTGGGCTCTTAAAGGCACTGAATACGGCTACGATGCCAACAACTTCCGTGATCCGCAAATCTTCACCGCTGATGACGGCCTCTACCACATGGTTGTCGCCAGCAAGCTACGCTTCGCCGAATTCAAAAGCTCAGATTTGAAGAACTGGGAACATGTCGGCAGCTTCCCAATGATTTGGGATCGCATGTGCGAGTGTCCAGACATCTTCAAAATGGGTGACTGGTGGTATCTCGTATATAGCGAAGGATTTAAAGCTAACTGGAGCCGCAAGGTGAAGTATATGATGGCTCCTACCTTCGATGCCCTAAAAGCTTGTTTCAACGACCCGGGTGCCAATTGGCCGAAGGACGGCCATGAAGGTGTACTGGACAGCCGTGCCTTCTACGCCGCAAAAACCGCCACGAACGGAACTGACCGCCTTATCTGGGGATGGACTCCCTACCGTACTGGTGCCACTATCCACGACCGCAACATCAATGTCGGTGCAGGGGACGGCAACGAACCCAACTGGTCTGGTGCCCTGGTCTGTCACAGGATTATCCAACACTCCGATGGTACTCTCACCCTTGGTGCCGTTCCAGCAATGACCAACAAATATAATAAGGAACAATCTGTTTCTGTTATGGCTTCCAATGGCTATAATAGTGGTACTTTGAGTGGTGACGATGCTTATGTTCTCTATAACCGTCTCGGCACTTGCAATCATATCTGTTTCACTGTGAAAACTTCGAACAATTGGGATAAGTTTGGCATTTCCTTCGTTCGTGGCACAGACTCGAAGAAATATTACACCCTCGTTGTTAATCCCGAATGGGAAGACGGGCGCAAGGTGAATTTCGAGCAAGAGGGTGAGGATGGCAAGGGGTTCATAGAAGCTGCTGATGGTTACAACTTCGCCCGTCCTGCCGACAACATCTACAACATCGATATATACACCGATAATAGCGTTTTAGTCATGTACATCAACGATGTCTGTGCCTATACACAACGCATCTACGGCATCCAGAAAAATTGCTGGAGCATCAACAACTATGGTGGGTCTATCACTGTCAGCAATGTGAGAGTATTCCAACAATAAATAAAACTATTTGTTGTCAGTACAAGATTGTATTCAGGATAACATTTCTTGCATAAATGTTACTAAGAACGATAATTGACAGAAAATGCAACAGAAATGACAGTACATTTACTGAAAAACAAATATTTTTGCAGCAGATAGTAAACTAAAAACCTAATAATGACAATGGTAAAAAGACTAATTGCAATAATGGCTTTGGCGGTTTCGGTTGCCGGAGGTGTCTGTAAGGCTCAAACAATAGTGCCACAGGCTTGTGAGCAAAGCATCATCACACCGAATAGTGAGGGTCGCTACCTATGGTTGCCCATCGAGGAAAAAGCACCGGAAGGCAAGGTACAGGTTATTGTCAATGGAGTGCTACAGATAGAGCAGAATGTGCGCATGGCCCGCGAACAGGTGGACTACTATGTGGCACTGGATATCCAACCTTATCAAGGCAAAGGCTCATTACAGGTGTGCATGCAGAATGTGCCGACAGGCAGTGTATGTTTCTCGAAGTTGACACAGAACGACAATGCCGACTTTGCACTCATCAATGAACACTACCGGCCGCTGTATCACCACACACCTAAACGTGGATGGATGAACGACCCAAACGGGATGTTTTATAAAGATGGCAAATGGAACCTCTATTACCAATACAATCCCTACGGCTCCATGTGGGGTAACATGCACTGGGGGCACTCAACTTCGACCGATCTTATCCACTGGAAAGATGAGGGCATTGCATTAGCTCCTGATGTATGGGGCACAATGTTCAGCGGGTCGTGCGTAGTGGAAAAAAATACAGTCGTTGCGATGTACACTGCAAGCCGCCCCACCCCATTTGGCGGTGATGTCCAAGCACAATGTCTGGCATATTCAACCGATGATGGACTGACATTCAAAAAGTATGAAGGCAATCCCGTTTTAACGGCTGAAGACAAGGACTTCCGTGACCCCAAAGCATTTTGGAACGAAGAAGCCAAGGTGTGGAACCTCATCCTTGCTGCCGGGCAGGAAATGCGCATCTACACTTCGCATGACCTGAAAACATGGCAATATGAAAGTTCGTTCGGCAAAGAATACGGCAACCACGGCGGAGTGTGGGAATGCCCCGACCTTTTCAAGATCGACGGCAAATGGGTGCTCATCTGTAACATCAACCCAGGCGGTACCTTCGGCGGTTCGGCCACCCAATATTTCATTGGTGACTTCGATGGCAAGCGGTTTACCTGTGAATCGATGCCGAAGGTGACGAAATGGCTCGATTATGGCAAAGACCATTATGCCACTGTCTCGTTCTACAACGCACCGGAAAACCGTCGAGTGGTGTTGGCATGGATGTCGAACTGGCAATATGCCAACCAAGTACCAACACAACAGTTCCGTTCAGCCAACTCCATTCCCCGCGACCTTGGACTATTTCAAGACGGCGAAGAGACATACGTGAGCGTTATTCCCTCGAAGGAAATGCTGGCTGTGCGTGGTGCCAAACAAAAAGAACCGACTGAGGCATGCGAGATTGTGGTGGACGTGAAGGGGACGATGGAACTGACTCTCTCAAATAAGAAAGGCGAAAAAGTGGTGATGGTTTATGATGCACAGAAACAGACATTTTCCATGGATCGCACCCAAAGTGGACAAATCGATTTTAGCGAAGCTTTCCCCTGTGTGACCACGGCTCCCACCCATGGTGCTATCAAACAACTCCGCATCTTCGTTGACCATTGCAGCATCGAGGCTTTCACCGCCGATGGTAAAATGGCCATGACCAATCTCGTTTTCCCCACGGAATCATATAGTATACTAAAAGTAAAAGGTGGCAAGGCCACCATCTATAACATTGAACATTAATCATTATGTCAAAATCAAATAAGTTCGCGATTATCTCGGTCATGCTCTGCTTCTTCTGCATGGGCTTCGTCGACTTGGTGGGTATTGCATCCAACTACGTCAAGGAAGACCTGCACCTGAACGACTCCACGGCCAATATTTTCCCGTCGCTTGTATTTTTCTGGTTCCTCATCTTCAGTGTTCCCACAGGTATGCTGATGAACAAGATAGGCCGCAAGAAAACTGTTTTACTCTCGTTGGTGGTGACCCTCATATCACTGCTACTGCCTCTCTTCGGCGAAAGTTTCGGCATCATGTTGGTGGCTTTCTCCTTACTCGGCATTGGTAATGCGCTCATGCAGACATCGCTCAATCCTCTGGTGTCGACCGTGTTGGGTGGAGGAAATTTGGCGTCGACCCTGACCTTCGGACAATTTATCAAGGCCATTGCCTCATTCATCGCTCCCTATTTAGCCATGTGGGGTGCCACACGGATCATCCCCTCCTTGGGATACGATTGGCGCATCCTTTTCGCCATCTTCCTCGTGGTAGGTGCTTTAGCCACACTTTGGCTGGCCGTCACACCCATTAAGGAAGCACCCATTGAGGGCAAGCCCTCCACTTTCGTCGAATGTTTCAAACTATTGGGCAAGCCTGTCGTCCTGCTCTCTTTTCTAGGCATTATGTGCCATGTGGGCATCGATGTGGGCACAAACACAACAGCTCCAAAAATCCTGATAGAACGACTGGGGATGACGCTCAACGATGCCGCCTTCGCCACAAGTCTCTATTTCATCTTCCGAACCATTGGATGCCTGACAGGTTCGTTCTTCCTACGCGTGATGAACAACCGCACATTCTTTGTCATCAGCGTGGTGATGATGGCTCTCTCGATGTGCGGACTGTTTTTCGGTACCGAAAAATGGATGCTCTATACTGCTATCGCTCTCGTTGGATATGGCAACTCCAACATCTTCTCCATCTGTTTCGCACAGGCCCTCACATCGATGCCTCAGAAACAGAACGAGGTAAGCGGCCTGATGATCATGGGACTGTTTGGCGGCACAGTGTTCCCCTTGCTGATGGGCTTTGCCAGCGATGCCATCGGACAGGCCGGTGCCGTGCTCGTCATGGCTGTAGGCGTACTTTACCTTTTCACTTACATCAAACAACTAAAAACTGCATAACTTCATGAAAACAAAACGTTATATCGTAGGACTCGGAGAAGCCCTCTGGGATGTCCTTCCCGAAGGAAAAAAACTGGGTGGCGCCCCCGCCAACTTCGCCTATCATGCCGGCGCATTCTTAGGAATGGACAACACACTGGCCATCAGTGCATTGGGTGAAGACAAACTGGCCGAAGAAACCATTGATGCTCTCAAGGAGCATGAATTGAACTACCTAATGCCACGGGTTCCCTACCCCACAGGCACCGTGCAAGTGCAACTCGATGAGCAGGGCATACCAACCTATGACATCAAAGAGAACGTGGCGTGGGACAATATCCCTTTCAACGACGATATCAAGGCCGTAGCCAAGAACTGCCGTGCCGTGTGTTTCGGCTCATTAGCTCAGCGCAATGTGGTGTCGCGCGAGACCATCAAAGCATTTCTCGACAACACGCCCAACGACTGCATGAAAATTTTCGACATCAACCTGCGGCAGCAATTCTACACCAAGGAAGTGATACAAGAAGCCATGCGCCGCTGCAACATCCTCAAGATCAACGATGAAGAATTGGTTCTCATCGGGCGTATGTTCGGCTATCCCGGACTTGACATAGAAAACAAATGTTGGCTCATCTTGGGGAAATATAACCTCGACATGTTGGTGCTTACTTGTGGAACCAACGGCTCCTATGTGTTCACACCAGGACAGATGTCATTCCAAGAGACACCCAAGGTGGAAGTAGCCGATACGGTGGGTGCCGGCGACTCGTTCACGGGTTCGTTCTGTGCCGCCATCCTCAATGGTAAACCAGTCTCCGAGGCACACAAACTGGCTGTTGAGGTGAGTGCCTTTGTTTGTACGCAAAATGGTGCCATGCCTATGGTTCCAAAAGAGTTATTGGCCAAAGGTAATTAATCTCTATATCATCATAATAATTTCTTAGGTTATTTTCACATAGCATTTTCATTAGGTTAGAACCAAGTCGTGGTAACATCACGACTTGGCTTTTTCGTAATTTTACTTGGCGGATAAAAAAAAACAATCTACTTTTGCAAAACAATAATCAGGTTATTCCAAGAAAACCAAGGAATTACAAGACTATTTAGATTTCCCATAGAAAAGACCATTAAAAATGAAAGACGAGGAATTTTTCCTGCATAAACTGGAGCATCGCGACATCAAGCCCACGGCCACGCGCCTGCTCATCCTGCGCGAGATGTACCGCGGCGACGAGACGGTGTCGCTGCCTGAACTGGAACGGCTGTTGCCGACCATCGACAAATCGACCATCTCGCGCACACTGACGCTCTTTCTGCTGCACCGTCTCATCCATGCCGTGGACGACGGCTCGGGCTCGCTGAAATATGCCGTGTGTGCCGATGATTGCGACTGCACGGTAGATGACGAGCACACCCATTTCTTCTGCACTGCCTGCCGCCGCACGTTCTGCCTGAAGCACCTGCAGGTGCCTGTGGTGCCACTGCCCGACGGGTTCGTACTGGAAAGTGTGAACTATGTGCTCAAGGGGCTGTGCCCAGAGTGTTCGGAGAAGAGAAATCGGCCCTGACTTTTTCCAAGATACCTAATAATTCGTCGCAGGTGGTGGCGCGGAGGAAAGCGATGCGCGTCTGCCGGAAATTGGGTATGCCTTTGAATATCGGACTGGCCGCCAAGTGACGGCGTGTGTGCAGGATGCCCCGATATTCGTCGATGCGCTCCACATTGATGCGCAACTGTTCTTCCAACACATCCAGTTTCCACCCGAAATCCATCGTCTCGTCGGCTGGGCGACCATCCAAATAATCACGTATCTCCTTGAAAATCCACGGACGGCCGAAGGTGGCCCTGCCCACCATCACGCCATCCACGCCATAACGGTCGAAAGCCATCTTCGCCTCTTCGGGCGAGGTGATATCGCCGTTGCCGATGATCGGGATATGGATGCGCGGGTTGTTCTTCACCTCACCGATGAGGGTCCAGTCGGCCTCGCCCGTATACATCTGCGAACGGGTACGGCCATGGATGGTGAGGGCCTGGATACCACAGTCCTGCAACCGCTCCGCCAAGTCGGTGATGATGAGGTCGGTCTTGTCCCACCCCAGGCGTGTCTTCACCGTGACGGGCACCTTCACCGCCTTTACCACCTCCCGCGTGATGTCGAGCAGCAGGGGGATATTACGCAGCATGCCCGCACCGGCACCCTTGCCCGCCACTTTCTTCACCGGACAGCCGAAATTGAGGTCAATCACGTCGGGACGGGCCTGTTCAACGATTTTCGCCGCCTCGACCATGCTCTCCACGTCGCGTCCGTAGATCTGTATGCCCACGGGGCGTTCCTCGTCGCTGATGGTGAGCTTGTTCACCGTGCTCTTGATGGAGCGCACCAGTGCCTCGGCGCTCACGAATTCGGTATATACCATCGAGGCGCCATAACGTTTACACAGATGGCGAAATCCTATGTCGGTGACATCCTCCATCGGTGCCAACAACACTGGCTTGTCGCCCAAATCTATTGTTCCTATTTTCATTTGTTCAGAAGTGAGAGGTGAGGGGTGAGAGATATGCAAGGGGCAAGGAGCAAGGGGCAAGGAGCAAGAGATATGCCAGCAGGGTAATGGCTTAACTCCTTAACTTCTTAACTACTGTCGTTTGCTCGCTTGGGACTCCCCTCCCTAGGGGAGGGGTCGGGGGTGGGTATCAACTAATCAAATGATACATTCCTCCGGCGAGCGTCCGCACCACCCCTTTCATTTCCATCTCGAAGAGGATGGCCGTGAGCCGATGGACGGGCAGACCCGTCTGCACCGAGAGCATGTTTACCTGCAGGTCGTTCTGACGGGATAGCACCTCCGCCACCTGACGCTGCTCCTCGGTGAGGTCAGGAAAGAGTTCCCGTTGTATGCCTTCCTGCTGGGCTTTCACCAGTTGGGCATCCTCCTCCCAACCCATGGCTTTCACGAAGTCGGCGGCATCAGTGATCAAGGCCGCGCCATTGTCGCGGATGAGGTGGTTGCAACCCTCGGAATAGGTGTCGCCCACCCTACCGGGGAAGGCGAACACGTCGCGTGCGTAGCCGCGCGCTATCTCCGCCGTTATCAGACTGCCGCCATGAGCCGCCGATTCCACCACGATGCAGGCATCGGCCATGCCCGCCACGATACGGTTGCGGCGCACGAAATTGATTTTGTCGGCATTGGTGGCCGTCATAAACTCCGTGAGTAGTCCGCCCTGTCTCACCATGGCATTGGCCGTCTCGCGGTGGCGCGAAGGGTATAGGTCATCGAGGCCGTGGGCCAGCACGCCCACCGTCTCATAGCCACACTGAAGGGCCTGCCGATGGGCATTGATATCTACGCCATAGGCCAGACCGCTCACCACGAGCACCTGGGGACACACCGTCCGCAGTTCGGCCATGAACTTCCTGATGAGATCCTGCGCATAGGCGGTGCACCGCCGCGTGCCCACCATGCAGATGACACGTCGTTGGTTCAGGTTCGCCGTACCCTTGTAATAGAGCACCAGCGGGGCGTCGTCGCATTCCTTCAGCCGTTGCGGGTAAAAAGGCTGGTCGGGTGTCAGCGGCAGTATGTCGTGGTTGGCGCAGAATGTCAACTCCTCCTCAGCACGGCGCAGGGCAGCATCCAAGCCTTGCAACCCTTCTTCAAAACGTGTCGACACGTCGGGCAGTACATCCCGCAGATGTCCCT
This sequence comes from Prevotella sp., assembly GCA_017538105.1. Taxonomy (GTDB): domain Bacteria; phylum Bacteroidota; class Bacteroidia; order Bacteroidales; family Bacteroidaceae; genus Prevotella. The sequence continues at coordinate 86,857 of JAFYJN010000032.1, forward strand.
TGTTTTCGATGATGGCAGAAGCACTACCCAACGCAGCATACAGCTGGTTGAGTGCTGCCGGCCTGAAATGGCTAAGCCGTGTCAGCGCCATGGCATGGAGTATTTCCTGGGAATCCATTTTTTGAAGGAAATAATTAATGATTTATTTACGGGAACCTAGGCAAATTTCTTGCCCAGAAGTTAAGAAGTTAAGGAGTTAAGGAGTTAAGCCATTACCCCGCTGGCATATCTCTCACCCCTCACCTCTCACCCCTTAACGCACCCTCCCTTGGGGAGGGCCGGGGTGGGTATTCATGTCCCTTTGGGAGGGTCGGGGTGGGTACTAGAATCTACAGCAACAATTCATCGTATAGGCTCTCGCGCACCAGTTTACCATGGTCCATCACCACCAGATCGACAGTGCTACGGAAACAGAGCACGTTGTCGCCCTCGCGGAACAGGTCCTGCTGGAACACGAATTTCACGCCTTGCTTGCTGACAGCCAAGCGCGAGATAAACACATCGTCGCAGCGCAGGGGCACCTTGTACTGCATGGTCATGCGGGCCACCACGGCATCCAGTCCCCGCTCGTGCATCTTGGCGAAGCTCACGCCCTTGCTCTTGAGGAACAGGTGGCGTGTATGCTCGATATAATGCAGGTAATTGGCATTGTTGACAATGCCTTCGATATCGCACTCGTAATCGCGCACTTCCAGGCGCGTCTCAAAATCGTAAGTCATATTGGTCGTTTTAAGGGGTGGGTGTTCAAATATTCATGTCCGATGCGGCAGCGGAGGCAGTCGCGGCGGTCACAGTATTCCTTTTTCAGTTGGATGAGAGCCTGACTGTCGCCCGCCGACACCACGTCCATGCCACATTCGCTCCACATACGCACGATATGGTTGTCCTCGGCCTTCATACTCTCCAAGAAGTCGAAAGAGCGGTCACAGAGTTTCTCATCGCCCAGATGGCGTCCATAGGCGAAAAGCATGGGTATGGCCGCATTGAGGATGAGCGTGTCGGTGGTGTGCTGTGTCATGTGTTTGTCAACACGATAGCTCTCGCTGCCAAAGCTGTAATGGGTGGCCCAATAAGGCGTCACCTGCGTGGCATACAATTCGCGCACCTCATCAAGGGTGTCACATTCCACCAATTGGCGCAGTCCCGTGCGCCGCTCATAATAGAGGTTGGCCAGTTGTGCCAGTCGTATCTGCGGGAAGTTCTGGGGCCGCAGACGCAAGTATTTCCACTGTTTCCCGTCCAAAGGTGTCAGACTGAACTTATTCTTCAGGAACGCATATTCCGCCCGCAGCCGTTGGAAATAATCGTCGACCAGCGCCTGTTCGCGCTGCCGCTCGGGCATCGTCAGCACATCGAGCATTCCCGCCTGTCCGAGAAAGAGCGCCTCCACCTGAAACAGGTTGTCGCGATGGTGGTCGGCGGCATGGAGAGGCATCGACAGCGCCCATTGCTCGAAGGCATCGCCATTGAGGGCGAAGCCGAAGCCACGGGCGAGGGTGACGAAATAGGCGGCCTCCCAATCACCAGCCAGACGGTCCACGCGATGCTCTATATCGACGGTCTTGCGCTCCAGCCGTTCCGTCTGCAACGCGCTCATCCAACTGTGTATCAGCAACTTCGACAGTGAGGGTATGATGCGATAACACGGAGGGTATTTATCCGTTGTCTGCAGCTCCGCATAATGGTCCCTCACATGCTGGGGCACGCGCAGCTGCACCTGCGGCAACAGCCTACCCTGGCTGTTGGTCACAGGCCGGTCGATATCGCCGCACACATGGAGCACAACATTGTCGTAGGCGGCATCATGGTCGTGGCCATGGGCATACCAGTCGCTGGCGCGGTCGTGTATCTCCACATTGCCCACCCACAGCTCACCGCCAATCTTCACCTTGGCATTGAAGAAGTCGGGACCCGCATTGCGATTGTGCAAGCCGGGGTCAACCACTTCCACCTGTTGGCCATTGCTGGTGACCAACGGTTCCAAAGGCCACATCTTGTGCTTCCACACGTAATGTAACAGTTGCTCCATATCACGTCATACTAAACCCACCCCGACCCTCCCCAAGGGAGGGCATGGATAGCGGGCTATTGTGTTCTGAACAATTCTCTTCCGTTTTCCTCCTTTCTCCGTGCAAATTTAACAAATCTTCCTTGGAAAAAGTTGTTTTTTGTTAGATTAACACTCATAATGACCGCTTTTTGTCGGCTTTTACGTATTTTTGCACGGAATTTACGATTACCATTTATGAAAATAGCATTGATAGGATACGGCAAGATGGGTCGCATGATAGAGCAGATAGCCCTGGCGCGCGACCATGAGATTGTCAGTATCATCGATATCGACAACCCGGAAGAGTTCGAGTCGCCCCGTTTCGCCGAGGCCGATGTGGCCATCGAATTCACCAGTCCCACGGCAGCCTACGGCAATTACCTGAAAGCTTTCGCCAAGGGCGTGAAGGTGGTGTCGGGTTCCACGGGATGGATGAAGGAACATGGCGACGACGTGCGCCGTATGTGCTCCGAGGGTGGCCAGACCCTATTCTGGGCCTCCAACTTCTCCGTGGGCGTGGCCATCTTCCAAGCCGTGAACCGTTACCTGGCACATCTCATGAACGGCTTCCCTCAGTATGGCGTGCGCATGGAGGAGACACACCACATCCATAAGCTCGACGCCCCGTCGGGCACAGCCATCACGCTGGCCGAGGATATCGTCGATGAGATGGACCGCCTGAGCGGATGGACCAAGGGAACGCTCGTGGCTCCCGACGGTAGCGTGAGTGGCGAGGCGACATGTGCCGACGACCTGCTGGCCATCGACAGCGTGCGACGCGATGAGGTGCCCGGCATACACAGTATCCAGTACGACAGCGAGGCCGACAGCATCACCATCACCCATGATGCCCACTCGCGCAAAGGTTTCGCCTTGGGTGCCGTGCTCGCCGCCGAATATACCGCCAACCACAGCGGCCTGCTCACCATCAGCGATATGTTTAATTTTACCCACCCATAGGAATACCCACCCCGGTCCTCCCAAAGGGAGGGAGTTAAGGAATACCCACCCCAACCCTCCCAAGGGAGGGAGTTAAGGAATGAAAAAATAATTTTTTAATATTTTAATTTTATAATTTTATAATTTTTCTCATGATTGACAAGAGAAAAGCCAACCTGAATATGAAGAAACAGTGGACGAAGTTCATCATCGTCCTCGTGCTCTACCTCCTCTTCCTCTTCTGGGTGAAGAGCTGGCTGGGACTGATTGTCGTGCCCTTCATCTACGATGTATATATCACCAAGAAGATAAAATGGCAATGGTGGAAAGACTCCGAGAAACCCGTACGCGTGCTCATGAGCTGGGTCGATGCCATCATCTTCGCCCTCGTGGCCGTGTATTTCATCAACCTGTTCTTCTTCCAGAACTATGTCATCCCCTCCAGCTCACTGGAGAAATCGCTGCTCCGTGGCGACTACCTGTTCGTGAGCAAGCTGAGCTACGGTCCGCGTATCCCGCAGACGCCGCTCACCATGCCTCTCACCCAACATACGCTGCCCGTGTTCGGCACGAAGTCATACATCGAATGGCCCCAATGGAAATACCGCCGCGTGAGTGGACTGGGTCAAGTGGAGCAGAACGATATCGTGGTGTTCAACTACCCCGCCGGCGACACGGTGATGAGCAACGAGCGTTACCAGGCGCAAGACTACTACCAGTATTGCTATGCCTACGGTGTGCAGAGCACGCCTACCACCACATCGCTCGACTCGATGTCGGCACAGCAGCGTTGGGACTATTACCAGACGGTAATGCGCAACGGTGCCGAGATTGTGAAATCGAACCCTGCCGAGTTCGGCGATATCATCACTCGTCCCACCGACCGGCGCGAGAACTACGTGAAACGCTGCGTGGGACTGCCCGGACAGACGTTGCAGATCATCAACCAGAAAATATTCATCAACGGCAAGGCAACCAAGGAACCCGACAATGTGCAGTTCTCCTACTTCGTCAGGCTGAAGCAGATGATTCCCGACGCCACGCTCGAAGAACTGTCCATCACCATGGAGGACATCCAAAGCATGAACGTCAGCGGCTACATGCCCATGACGAAGAAAGCCGCCGAGGCGTTGGCCAAGATGCCCGACTATGTGGAATATGTGCGTCCGGTGACCGATGTCGACCACATGGACTCCGGCAAGACCTATCCCGTGAACGGCAACTACGGCTGGACACGCGACAACTACGGTCCCATCTGGATTCCCGCCAAAGGTCAAAGCGTGAAACTAACGATGGACAATATCGCCATCTACGACCGTCCCATCCGCGTGTATGAAGGCAACGACCTGCAGGTGCGCGACGGCAAGATATTCATCAACGGCAAGGAGACCAACGAATACACCTTCCAGATGGATTACTACTGGATGATGGGCGACAACCGCCACAACTCCGCCGACTCACGTTACTGGGGATTCGTGCCCGAGGATCATGTGGTGGGCAAACCTATCTTCATCTGGCTCTCCATCAATCCCGAAGACCTGGGACCGAAGATTCGCTGGAAACGGATGTTCCGCATGGTGGATAATATCAGGTAAGGAAGAAAAACCTCCCCCTATCCCCCTCCCAAGGAGGGGGGAACGTGAACACTTTGCAGTTGCAATCATTGGGCATGAACAGCACGGTAACTACATCCCCCCTCGGGGGGAATGAGGAGGGGCTGAGAACATCCTGTTTGCTCACCTCCACCTATTTCGGACCGGTTCAGTGGTATCAGAAACTGAACCGGTTCGAACATGTATGGGTGGAAAGCATGGACCATTTCCAAAAACAGACGTTCCGCAACCGTTGTGTCATCGCCTCGCCTGGCGGTCCGCTGGCATTGACGGTGCCCGTGGTGCACGACGAGCCGAAGATTCTCATGCGCGACCTGCGCATCAGCGACCACGGCCAATGGCGGCGACTGCATTGGAACGCCCTGCAGACGGCCTACGGCGAGTCGCCTTTCTTCGAATACTACGCCGACGACCTGCACCCCTTCTTCGAGAAGAAATGGGAGTTCCTGCTCGACTTCAACATGGAAATCACGCGGCTGATGTGCCAGTGGCTGGACATTCATCCCACCCTGCACATCACTGAAAGTTATCAAGGGGCAAGGGGCAAGAAGCATGGAGCAAGGGGCAAGGAGCAAGGAGCAAGAGATTACTCCGCAGAGACGGTGGATTACGTGGCTGATTTTCGCGAGGTGATTCGTCCCAAACATCCACAGCCCGATGCTGACTTCATGCCGAAGTCATACTATCAGGTTTATCAATCAAAATACGGATTCCTTCCTAACCTCAGCATCCTCGACCTACTCTTCAACGAGGGAAATGAAAGCATTTTCTTCCTTTGAAGAGTAAAATGAAAAAGAGTAAAGACAACCATTTCCCATTTGAGTTTTCTTTATCAACCGTATGAATCACTTCCAAGAAAGCCTGTAAGCATAGAAGAACCATCGTTAAAGACAAGCTATTCTTCATTATATCGGCTCTTATATCTCTTTAAGTATTTAAGACTCAAAAGTAACAGGTAAATAAAGATTATTAAGCAAAATTATATCCTAACGTGAAGGAAAAACCGCCGTTAAAGGGTTATATAATGAGAAAGCATCAAGTAAAGGGGTTCAGAAGGTTTTAGAGTGAAAAGCAAAAACGAGTTAATGACATTGAGAGAACGTTATAGGCAGCTGTTTCTGCAGCATTATGAACAAATGCTACTGTTGGCGCGGTGTCTTCTTCATGATGAGGAAGAGAGCCGAGATGCCGTCATCGAAGTGTTCACACTGCTGATGGAAAACGGAACCATACCTCCTCACAACCAAGAGAAGCAGTATCTGCTGACCTGTATACGCAACCGTTGCCTAAAAATAATCCGACATAAAAACGTCAAAGAACGAGCCAACAGACTGTTGGCGGAAAATGAAGTCACCGATTTTCCACTAATGGAGGAAAACTACCGCGACATTGTCCAGTTTGCGGAAAAGCATTTACCACCACTTACATATCAAGTGCTGACGCTACGTTACAAAGACGGACTGAAATACCAGGAAGTAGCAGAGGTGTTAGGCATCAGCGAAGCTACCGTCTATCGTCATCTTGCCCAAGCGATTCATCTGATTAAAGACCATTTCAACAAACTCTAATGACATGACAGAAAACGACACCATTCTCCGATTACTCCATATCACGGAAAGCCCTGAATGTTACGATGACCACGACATCGATCAGGCTCTCTCTGAAAACGACTTCATTTGGCTCTCGCGCATTGCGGGCGCATTTGCCATGTCACGTCCATCGGCGGTAGCAGCAGAATCGGCATGGGAGGAACTGGTAGAGGTGTGCCAGCCCTCTCAACGACACCAACGATGGAGCATTGCAGCAGTTATCATAGGTTTTGTGCTGTTATCGGGACTCACCTTTGCTGCCATTCGTTTGGGATTATTCCATTCCACCCAAGAATTACAGGCACCCCCAACTACCAACATAGAAACAATCGATATAAAAAAACCAACTGACCTGTCATCGCCTGAACAAGAGAAAACCGTCGTTTTCGAGAACAAACCGTTGGAAGATGTTCTCCTATCCATTGCCAAGCATCATCATGCGAACGTCAGTTTCCGACAAGAGGGCATCAAATCGCTCCGTTTGTATTATGAGTGGGATGTCGAGCAACCATTAGACGCGGTTATAAACGACTTGAACCATTTTAATAGTTTCCATCTGACGATTGAACAGGAAAATATCATTGCAGAATGAAAAAAAGAATATTTGGAATTGTCACATGCCTATGCCCGTTACTCCTTTTCGGACAACAGCATACTGCTCTTGACCCGCAGGCTTTGAAAGAGGGAAACACCCTTTGGGAATCCTTCAATAATCAGCCCGTCATCATGCCAGCGGGATGGGGTGACTTCCCCATTGTCGTCCTATCAGAAAACCACCAAGTTGACGTGCATGACAAGAAAGTGTTCAACCCCATTCGCCTGTTTTTTCACGCCCGCAATGAGCATGTGACAGACATCCGCATAACCAGCCATTATCTAATCAAGATTAACGACGACAACCAAAAGTCCCCATTCTTTGGCATACCAGCTATCCGACACATTGAGGAAAAGGACACATTGGCCAATTACACCGCTGCTGTTCGGATTTTCAAGAGCGGTGCTCTTGCTTCTACTGATATGTATATTTATCAGGGAAAAACACCACCAGACAGCATGGAGTTGCCACCACTCAATAGTGGTGACATGGTAGAGTATGTCATCGAATGCAAAAAAAGGACGAATGAAGCGATTTCTTTTTTATTTATTCCTCCACGTGCAAAATTCCCGATAGTACATTACACTTACGATGCCCATGTGGACAAGAAATTGCGAACAAGGGTATATACCTCAGAAGATTTGTCCCCATATGTGGATGAAGGCAAAAAAACTCTTTCCATACGACTGTCAAAGGAGCACATCACCGACACCATCAAACCTCATATCAGGATGACAGCCATCAACGTGAACGAATGTCGGTACATCGGCATCAAAACCAATTCTGGTCTGGCTGTCAATCACACGTTATATGGTTACCCCGATATACGGCGATTATACAAAGACATTCTACTTGAAAGACCTTTAAAAACACTATACAAGGATTACGGCATCCCGCCATCTGCACTGACACTTGACCCGTCATTGTCGCCGAGTGAGAAAGCGAAAAAAATCGCGCTTTACTGCCGCGACCTAACTGATTTGAACATCCTAACGAGACATGGAGAACTGTTACTTATGGTCGGACTTCTGAAAGAGAACAATATTGCCTTTCAAATGGCATACACCAATAGGAACTACGAGAACGCGTTAGAAGAAGCCGACCGCGACGGTAAACTATGGTTTGTTCGTATAGATGCAGACGGGACATGCCTGTTTCCACTCGATTATCCCCATTATCCAAAATTCGTCGAAACTCGTTCTGATGACTCTCTATATTACCCTGACAACAACTACGTTCGAGCCGACCAAGTGCCCACTATTTATGTGGGCAAAAGAGCTGTTACCGAAGACCATACCACATATTTCACCATTCAGCCCAATCCATGAGAATACGTATTACCTTCATTTGTCTATGCTTTATGCTGTCCATGTCCATCATGGCGCAGCATACCATCACTCTACAATTACGCGACGTACCCCTACCTGAGGCGTTGCAGCGCATTCATCGAGCTGCACCCCATTATCGCATCAATTATATATATAACGATTTGGAAGATTTCACTGTTACTGCCGACATCCGCCAACTGAGCGTACCTGACGCGGTGAGAGCTGTGACAGTCAACTACCCCATCCACCTAACTTTCGATGGCAACAAAATCTATGTTGAATGTTCCCAAAAAGAACCTTATAGACTGCGCGGACGAATCACCGACGAACAAGGCCATCCAGTACATAATGCCAACATCACCATCATAGGCAGTGACGGGCATAGCATTATCAACCACGGCACCAGCAATATCAACGGACATTTTGTAGTGCCATGCCCTATTCAGCGGGCAATAGGTCGCCTAACCCATGTTGGCTATGAAGAAGTGGTCAACCTATACGACATGAGTCGCATTTATCATGTGACCATGCGCGAGAAGACCACACCTCTTGCCGAAGTTATCATAGAGAGAAACACCCAAAGACTACCCCCGATGGATTATGACCAGTTTTATCGTCAAATCAGCGATGAGGTGTGGGGAAGTTATATGCCTGAGTTTAACCGTATGGAAACGCCTGAGTTATGGGCCGACAGTGCGGTGGTTATCCTGACAGAGTTGGATAGCGTGCTGACCGTCAAAGGTGCCGAATCGTTTTGGACGACCAACCGAAGTCCCTTGCATGTGCAATATGAACTGCACCGTCGGAGATATAAAATCAATCAGGAAGAGGGCTGTAAAATACTCTCTAAAATGCCATACGATAAAACCATGGCCACATCGTTTGACCACGAACAAAAAACAACAAAAAAGAAAAGAAAACGTATCAAAAACTGTTCAGCAATAGGTATCCGAATCATTAAGCCTAACGGTACCATATACACCGTAAACACCAGTCAATACCTACGCCCCTCCGATATTAATGACCCTGTCAACCTGCGCCCAGACAGCATAGAACTCCCCTTGCTGCAGACTGGCGACATCATCGACATGTTCACCTACAACGAGCAATGGTCGTATGATGCACTAAATCCGTTGCACCATTTATGGCGTTTCCAGCAGCCCTTTCCAGTAGTGGATTACCGCATGGCATGCCGCATCGACAAGGGGCTTAACGCTGCATACAATTACTGGGGAACAGACAGCAGTACCATCAGAAAACAGAGAGAGAAAAAAGGCTCCTATTACTTGGCTCGGCATCTGTATTTCCAAGATCCCAGCACAGACCCTGTCATTGCTGGGGCTGCCGTTTATACTCGACTTCCATATTTATTACATAGAAAGGTATCAAAAGTCGGGATTGACACTCCCAATGGATACGAAGAAATGCAAGATTATCTCTATTACAACAAATTCCGCGAGCGTCTTTACGGCATAGTCCTGCCAAGAAATGACACCGACGTACAGGATGCTCTGTATATCAGTACCTTCTTTGCCGACAGTCTCGCCTCATCTTCCCTCTCCTCAAAGAAAAAAGCCGATATTATCGTTGGCGAGGCGCAACGCATTATCCACCAAGTCCCAGACTCCTACCGCGACCAATTTATCCATCTCCTGCTCGTGCCGTTTGAACGTGCAGGTATAGAATACGACTTATGGCTGACCACCCCCGTTGACCGCGAACCCATTGACTTTTTAATAGACATTTCTTCCATCGAGTTGGTCATTCACTTGAAAGAGGGCACCAATATCTACAATGATGTGGACCGGCCATACGAGACTCCAGACCGTTTGAAAGGACGTTCGTACGTAGATTCCCATGACTTATCTAAAAAAATTCACATTAAGATAAAACAATGATGAAAAAATATATCCTCGTATTATTATACACCGCTTCGTTTCTATTTGCACATTCACAACAATCCGGACATTTTCCGTTAATATGTGCATTTCATGGCGTTGGTTTTGAAAGTGACAGCATAGACTATTACGACCCGGCCTTCCCCTTTATATGGACAGGAAATACTCAGGTGAGCGACGGCATTTTCGGAGGAAGCCACGACGACTTCCATACCCGAAAGGGCTTTATGAAACAGTTTGAGATCGGTTTCACTTTTTTTCAGATAAACCACAACCTCTACAAAGGCATCGCAGGCATAAGTTACGCGTTCCAACTTGTCATTCATAACATCAGCCTCGATCACCATTATATGCCACACCGTACAGGCAACAGTCTGGAATTTGAATATGTAGATAACGCCCTCAAAAAGAACAACATTGGATTTGCAGCACTTCGCATACCCGTTTTGACAGGCATACAAACACGTAACAGGTATCTCTCGTTTCAGACAGGATTCTCGTTCGAAGGTAGATCTGAAAGAACTCACTATTTCCAAGTGCAAGGTGAAGAAGAAGACGACCACCATATCCACATACCATTTTTTGGTGTTAACTGGCATGTGATGGCCAACGTTGGGGCGTTCACCATAGCCTTTAATCAGAGTCTCATCCCCATCTTTCAAGTGTCGAACGGTAGGAAAGCCTACACCCGTTCGCTGACATTAGGTTATAACATTTGCTTTAACCACAGTTTCAAGAACAGTCGCGCCATTGCCAAACGAAGAAAAGCAGCAGAGAGGCTGTTTTAACTCGAATGACTCACTCAAATTCATTGGGTGACGGTTTTTCTAAGAAAGAAACAATTCTATATCATTTAACTTCCGCAAGCTCCAGTTGTAAGGAGTTACAAAGAAGTAAGGAGGAGTTAGAAGAAGTTAAAAGCCAATAGCCCATAGCCCATCAACGGGTTCGGGCAAGGTATTGTCCTTTATCTTCGCCGCTGATAAGCGGCTATCTTCCTTTATCTTCTTTTATCTCCATAACATGAGGAAATTGAATCAATCATAACACAACACCAATTGGCGGTCGGGGTCGAACACTTCTTGTGCGGTCTGTTGCACCTGTTCGGCGGTGATGGCGTCGATACGGGCGTAGAGCTTGTCGGGGTCGCTCTCCCAACCATAATGCAGGAATGTCTTGCCGAGACCCAGGGTGAACGATTCGCGCTGGTCACAGGCCACACCAATCTGTCCCTTCAGCTGTCGTTTGGCGGCTGTCAGTTGCATGGGAGTGAGCGGACTATTGATAAGCAGGTCTTGTTCCTTGCGCACCACCCTGAGACAACGCTGCACATCATGCGGGTCACACCCGAAATAGGTGGTCCACACCCCCGTGTCGCTGTAGTTGGCCATGCTGCTCTCCACGGTATACACCAGTCCGCGCCGCTCGCGCAACGCCAAGTTGAGTCGCGAATTCATGCCTGGTCCGCCCATCATGTTGTTCAACAGGTAAAGAGACATACGCAACGGATGGTGGACGCTGTAGCCTCTGGTGCCCAGGAGCACATGGGCCTGGTGGGTGTCGCGGTGAACGTGCAGCGTGCACGCCTCGAAGGGAGCGAGCGCGGCAGCCTTCGCCTCCCTGTCGGGAAGGTCTGGCGTGGCCTCGGGCAGGTCGTTGGTGGCTCGTTCCAACAGGCGCACGAGCCGGTCGAAAGAGATATCGCCCGAGGCGAAAAACACCATGTTTTCCGCCCGGTAATGCATTTTGGTGAAACGCTGCGCGTCGGCCGTGGTGAAGGAACGCACTCGTTCCACGGAGCCCAAGATATGATGCCCCAGAGGATGTCCATCGAAAAGCTTATTGTCGAACTCATCATATATCAGTTCGGCGGGCGTGTCGTTATAGCTCTCTATCTCCTCGCAGATGACCGTGGCCTCCTTGTCAATCTCCGTCTGGGGATACTGGCTGTGGAACACGATATCGGTGAGCAGGTCGACAGCCCTGGGCAGGTGCTCGGCCAGTATGGCGGCATGGTAAACGGTGTCTTCCTTGTTGGTGAAGGCGTTGAGGTCGCCCCCCACCCGCTCCAGCGTGTTGAGGATATGCCAGGAGCGACGCCGTGCGGTGCCCTTGAACGTCATGTGCTCACAGAAATGGGCCAGTCCATGACTGTCGGCTTCCTCGTCGCGCGAGCCGGCATTGATGGCGTAGCCGCAATAGACCACGGACGAAGCCACGGGCTGGTGGATAATGCGCAGCCCACAGCGCAAAGTATGTGTGTTGTATCTCATTTCGGTGCGAAGTTACAACAAAAAAGAAAAAAACACGCTTTTTGCTTTGTGTTTTACTTTTTTTTCGTAACTTTGTTTCCCAAAACACGACAACCATCACACACTCTATGCGAAAAGTATTCGGAATAGGAGAAACGGTACTCGACATCATCTTCAAAGACGAGCAGCCCATTGGCGCGGTGCCCGGAGGCAGCGTGTTCAACGGCATCATCTCCCTCGGCCGCGCAGGCGTCGAAGCCTCGTTCATCAGCGAGGCGGGCAACGACCGTGTGGGTCAGAACATCATACAATTCCTCAAGGATAACCATGTCAATGCCGACAATATCAATGTATACCCAGGCAGCAAGTCGCCTATCTCGCTTGCCTTCCTCGATGACAACAACGACGCGGAATACCTGTTCTACAAAGACCACCCTCACGACCAACTCGACTTCATCTATCCCAAAGTGCAGCGCGACGACATCGTGATGTTCGGCTCCTACTATGCCGTGAATCCCGTGATACGTCCACAGATGTTCGGGTTCCTCGAATATGCCAAGAGCCAGGGAGCCATCCTCTACTACGACGTGAATTTCCGTTCGTCACACCGCGACGACGTGATGAAGATTACCCCCAACTTGTTGGAGAACCTCGAATATGCCGACATTGTGCGCGGCAGCTATGAAGATTTCTTCGTGCTCTACAAGAAAGACGACCCCGACCGCGTCTATAATGCAGACATTTCATTCTACTGCAAGAAATTCATCTATACCCACGGAGCACATCCCGTGGAGCTGCGTGCCGACGGATTGAAGAAGAGCTACCCCGTGATTGCCACGAACACGGTGAGCACCATCGGGGCCGGCGACAACTTCAATGCGGGCATCGTCTATGGCATGATGAAATATAACATCACCCGCGACACCATCGACCAAGGGCTCTCCGAAGAGCAGTGGGACGAGGTGATACACTGCGCCCAGGTCTTCTGCGCCGAATGTTGCAAACATATCAGCAACTCCATCCCCGTGGAGTTCGGCGAAAAGATGAAAGAGGAATTGATGCTTAGTAGGCAAGTAGAAGAATAAGACAACCCTCGTACCCATTAGGCTGCCCTTCCTGCAGAAGGGGAAATAAAAAATCATTTTATGCTCATTACCAACAACATCCATTACGTGGGCGTGAACGACCGCAACAAGTTCTTGTTCGAAGGACTGTGGCCATTGCCCAACGGCGTGTCCTATAACGCCTATCTCATCGACGACGAGAAAGTGTGCCTCATCGACACCGTGGAGGTGGACTTCTTCGTGCAGTTCATTGAAAACATCCGTAACGTCATCGGCGACCGTCCCATCGACTACCTCGTGGTCAACCACATGGAACCCGACCACAGCGGGTCGCTCGCACTCATCAAGAAATACTATCCCGACGTGAAAATCGTTGGCAACAAAAAAACCTTCGGCATGATGGCGGGCTTCTACGGCATCGACGAGGTGGGCATGGAGGTGAAGAACGGCGACAGCCTCGAACTGGGACAACACACCCTGCAGTTCTTCCTCACACCCATGGTTCACTGGCCCGAGACGATGGTGACCTATGACGCATCTACGAAGACGCTCTTCTCCGGCGACGCCTTCGGCTGCTTCGGCGCCCTGAACGGCGGCATCATCGACAAAGACATCAACTGCGACACGTTCTGGCTGGAGATGACACGTTACTACTCGAACATCGTGGGCAAATACGGCACACCCGTGCAGAACGCGCTGAAGAAACTCGCCGGTGTGCCCATCGACTATATCTGCGCCACCCACGGACCGGTATGGCATGAGTATGTGACGAAGGTGGTCGGTATCTACGACCGTCTGAGCCGCTACGAGGCTGAGGAGGGACTGGTGGTATGCTACGGCACGATGTACGGCAATACCGAGCGTATGGCCGAGGTCATCGCCCGTGCTGCCAGCGAGGCCGGTGTGAAGAACATCGTGCTCTACAACGTGTCGAAGACGCACCACTCCTATATCCTCCGCGACATCTTCCGTTACCGGGGTCTCATCGTGGGAGCGCCGACCTACAACACCGGACTGTACCACGAGATGGACGTGCTACTCTCGGAAATCGCCGGCAAGGACATGAAGAACCGTCTCTTCGGCTGGTTCGGCAGTTTCGGCTGGGCCGGCAAGGCGGTGGCGAAAATCCAGGAGTGGAACGACAATCACCTGCATTTCGAGGCCGTGGGCGAACCTGTTGAGATGAAACAGGCACTCACCGAAGAGACACGCCTCCAATGCGAGGCTCTTGGCCGTGCCATGGCCGCCCGACTGAAAGAAACATAAAAACAGAAATCTGAAAACAATAACCGTGCCGGAGGAGGTTGCAAAAAACTTCTTCCGGCACAACTTTTAGCCCCCCTCTAACTCCCCCGAGGGGAAGGAGTTGAGTGTTGAATGTTGACGAGTTGTTGAGACATATGTCGAAAAATTGTCGCTTCGCGATTACGAATTATCAATGAAGAATTTGTAGAGTATTCTCTCACCTCTCACCCCTTCTGGGCTGGGGTGGGTGTTTCCCTCCCCCCTCCTTGGGAGGGGGACAGGGGGAGGTTTCCAATCACCTCGTCAAGACTATTGGCCACCTGTATGTAGTCTTCCCGACAGCCACGGAGCATGCCACGACGCTGGATGTCATCCAGCAGAGCCACGAGCGGGTCCCAAAACCCTTTTATGTTATATAAGATGACACGTTTCCGGTGGTAGCCGATGGTATAGGCCGCCACGACGGTGAAAATCTCGTCGAGCGTTCCCACGCCACCGGGCAAGGCCACGCACACATCGCTATGTGCCAGGAGCAGGTCCTTGCGGTCGCTGAGCGTCGCCGTGGGGATACACACATCCACATATTCCGACACGTGCCCATGCTTCTCTATCATCGAGGGCACCACGCCGATGGTTTGGCCTCCCGCCTCATGCACGGCCTGCGACACACATTGCATCAATCCCATGTCGCACCCTCCGAAAACCAAGGTATGGCCTTCTTGACCCATCCACTGTCCCAACTCACGCGTTGCCGTGAAGAAGTCGGGGTCTATTGTCTTATTGGCTGAACAGAAAACACCTATTTTCATACTATTTGTCGTTATCAACTACTGATCTTATTGCAATGCCACGAAGAGCCGTTCCAACTGTTGGGCCACCACCGATGGAGCGGCAAGAGTGGCCACCTGCTCACCCGCTAGACGATAGGACTGACCTGTCGCCCCGACGATATCATTTTCCACCTGATGAAGCATGGCCTGTGTCAAGGCGGGCGTGTCGTCAACGGGCACTATGCTGACGGCTCCTTCGATACGCTCGTTCTGTGGAATGCACGTCGTACCGATGACAGGGCGTCCGGTACTGACGGCCTCAAGCACCACCAACGGCTGCACCTCGCTGCGACTGGCCAACACCAGACAGTGACAGTCGTAAAGCAGCTGCCGCAAGTCATCGCGCCCCAATTCACCATGCACCACCACCCCCTCTGGCTTCGACAGCAGGTGGGTGTCGCGCCCAGCCACGTGGAGCTCGCTCTTGGGATAGGTTCCATGAACTTTGGCGAAGGCGTCGAACAGGATGTCATACCCCTTCAGTGGCGTGTTGTGGGCGATGCAGCAAAAACGATAGGGAGTCATGGTGGCCCGGGGTCGGTAAGCGAAGAAATCCGTGTCGATGATGTTCGACACCTCTTGCCACCGATAATCCGTGCCGAAGAGATGGGCCGTCTGCTCCACCACCTCGCGAGCCACGGGAATCACGATGCCC
Source organism: Prevotella sp. (assembly GCA_017538105.1). Taxonomy (GTDB): domain Bacteria; phylum Bacteroidota; class Bacteroidia; order Bacteroidales; family Bacteroidaceae; genus Prevotella. The sequence goes on from JAFYJN010000032.1 coordinate 102,915, forward strand.
GCACCCTCGTAAGCCTGTCGCAACAACGGCACCTGCCATGTGGTGGTGGAGGAGCCCCACTCCTGTTCGAGCACATGCAGCGACAGGTGTTCGGTGATGGCATACGGCACGCCATGACGCTGATGGATGAGCAGGGCCGCATAGCCCGCCCACTTGGCACAATGGGCGTGGATGATGTCGGGACGGCCATAGCGCCTCACATACCCCTCATACATCCGTTGCACCGTGTTCACCCAACGTCGTTGGTTCTTCCGGGGTGAACGGGGCCAGCCCCGCATGTAATGCTTCATCACCGTCACGCCATCATACTGCTCCTCACGGACGAGCCATGGCAGGGTGATGAACTGGCGTAGCGAACGGCGCACCGACAGTTGCACACAGGCCATGATACGCACCTCATGCCCCCGTGCGGCCAGCGCCTTGGCCTGCTCGAGACAAAACTCACCGCCATAGGGAGTGAAAAACGAGGGTATCTCCAGTATGTGCATATTGACAAATCCTTATCGTTGATGGACAGCCATCGTGGTTAGTTGAACAAATACCTGATGGTGAACATCACTCGGTAGGTGGAAGCCGTGTCCAAGTAGTTCTGATACGTCTTCGTGTGCCGTTCGCCATTCACGGTGTTATACATATACTTGCCTTCTTTGTAGGTGAGCAAGGCATTGCCCTGCACCTGTTTGTAGATGCCCCAGTCGCTGTTCAACAGGTTGGGCAGGTTGAGGATATCGACACCCAGTTGCAGCGTATCGCGCGTCTTGCCCGCCATCACACCGATGTCGCATTGGTATTTGAAGTCAAGCTGGTGGTGCCACGGCATCTTCGCCCCACCCCGCTCGGCATAACGTCCCTTGCGGTCCTTCAGGTAATCATCCTGCTGGATATACGTCCAGAAGTCATCGCGTTGCATGGCCGCCGTATATTCCATCTTGTCCGTCCCATAGGTGCTGGGGGCGAAATCCCATCCGTCCAGTTCCTCGCGCGACGCAGGCACATAGATGAGGTTGCCGGGTGCCAAGGCATCGCCGTTGACATTCGAAGAGAAATAATATGAATAGCGACTGTAGGAGAAGTCGCCGGAGAAACCAAATTGGTAGCCGTCGTACACCAGGGAGAACACGGAAGAGATGTTTTTTGTCATCTTCCATCGGTAGGCGGCGGAAAGGAGCAGTCGGCTCGGTGCCACGTAGGGGGCAAAGCCCGTCTCATTGTCTTTCATGGCATTGACGGAGTAACGATAGACGCTATAGGCCGACGATGCCTGGTCGCCATAGCCCGGTGTATAGGTCTTCGACCGTGATATCGTGTAGCTGCCCGCCAGATCCAGACCGAAGTCGAACGACTTGCGCAACTGGGCACTGAGCGACATATAATAGGCCTTGCCGCCCGCGTTCTCCAACACGAACACGGAGTGTTTATCGTCATAGTACGACATCTGGTGGCGCACATCACCGTGACCGAGATCAACAACAGAGACACCGTCCCAATAGATATCGCGGTTGGCCACCACCACAGGGTTGATATCTTTGTTGATGATTCCCTCCAGGGTAAAGTCAATATCGCCGGGCAGTTTCATGTCCACCGACAGCGATGTCTTCCACGTCTTCGGCATGCGCAGGTCATTGGACAGGATGGTCGGGCTACCGGGCACCGTGGTCTTGCTGGTGGCATGAATCTGTTGCAACATCTCCTCCTGACTCATGGTAAAGGTGGGCATCAGCGGTGTCTCCCCTTTTGCCACAGCATTATTATAGTCCTGCTGCGAATAGGTGAAGGTGGTCTGTCCCATGCCCGAGCCGCTGACAGCGGAGATGAGCCATACGAAGGGCATACGTCCCACGAACAGTCCCGAGCCGCCACGGACTATCAGTCGTTGGTCACCCAGCACATCCCAGTTGAAACCGATGCGCGGCGAGACGGAGAGGCTGGCATCAGGCACATTGTCGGTGCGGAAATGCTGTCCTCCGAAGTCCAGCTTATAGAAATCCTCGTTGAAATTATCCTTCAATGAGGGATAGGACGGCAGTTCCAGACGCAGGCCTACAGACAGGCGGAAACGGTCGGTCAGCGACATGTTGTCCTGCACATACAACGACCATTGGTTGGTCGACATCTTCGACTTGAACATCGAATGGTCGGCATTGTTGCCGTAGGTGATGCCGAACAGACGGGTTTGTTCGGGTGTGAACACCGACGCCCAGTCGCCGGCAGCCACCTGCTCAGGAGTGGCCTCAAAGGCGTAATAGCCTGCCGCGGCATGGGCATAGCCGTTGGTGGCACTGTTGTGCTCAAACTGCAATCCGCCGAACAGCTGGTGCTTGCCCACTTGGATGCTTACCTCGTCGGTAATCACGGTGTTCTTCGTCTGCGCCAAGTTGCCATAGGTATAGGGGTCACCCGTCACCGCCCATGAGGGATAGAAGCCCTGGCCGTTACTCATCACAATCTCCACCATGGGCACCGACTCCCCATATTCATTGCTGCGTGGCTGGTCCTGGAAGGAATAGGTGGCACGCAGCGTGTTCTGCCACTTACCGAAACGGCTGTTCAACTCGGCGGCCAAAGATGTGAAACGGTATTCGGCATAGTAACGGCTGGAGAGCGATGACATGCTGTAGTTGGTGCCCGAGCCGTAATCGTTCTGATTGCCGCCATATATCAAGGTGCTGCGGTTGCTGCCTATCGAACGAGAGAGGGAACTGAAATTCGACGTTTTCCTGTTCGACTTGGTGAAACGTACATTGAGACGGTGGCTATCATTGATGTTCCAGTCAAGGCGCGCCAACAATCGATAGGCTGGTGTCTTCACGTTATACCCCTGCCAGGGACCAGTCGTCAGTCCGTAGGTGTTCTGCAGGAAGTTGGAGAGACTCTCCAGCTGTTCAATCTGTGGACGGCGGTTGGTCACGGTATAGGGCGTGCTGCCATTGCCGGCATGGGCCTCGGGACCGGCCATCACGATATCTTCCACCTCGCCATTGACGAAGAAAAACAGTTTGTCTTTTATGATGGGACCGCCTAATGACAGGCCGTAGGTGTTGCTGTGTCCGTCAGCCACGGGCAGCGTTGTCGATGCCACGCGGTCGCCCTTCAGTGCGTTGCTGGTGAGGTAAGAATAGGCCGAGCCTTTGAATTCGTTCGTTCCGCTCTTCGTCACAGCATTGATGCCTCCGCCGATAAAACCACTCTGACGCACGTCATAGGGCGTGATGGACACCGTCATCTGCTCCAGGGCATCGAGTGAGATGGGCATGCCGCCGCCCGGCAGCGGTGAGTTGCCCAAGCCGAAGGCGTCGTTGAAAGATGCTCCGTCGATGGTCACCCTTGACTGGCGGTAGTTGCCGCCGCCGATGGCCATGCCGCTCGATGAGGCCGACTGTGGCGTCATCTTCATCAGGTCGGTCATGGCACGTCCCACGGTGGGCACGACGGCCATCTGAGCCGCATCAAGGTGTGTCACGGCTCCCGAGCGGTCACTGCGCATGGTGTTGTTGGTGGGTGCCACGATAACCACCTCGTCGAGCAACGCACTCTCTTCTGAGAGTGTGGCATCGACCACCGTGTTCTGTCCCAACGTCAGCCGTATGCCCTCAAACTTGGCGGTGTGATAGCCGATGTACGACATCTCCACCTCGTAGGGACCGCCCACGAGCATGCCGGTGATGGTGTAACGTCCGTCATAGTTGGTAAAACCACGGTAGAGCGTTCCTGTGGGGATATGCTTCGCCTTGATGATGACACCGATAGCTTCTTCGCCACTAGCAGTCACCAGTCCGCTGATGCCCGAGGTGGTTACCTGGGCATTGACAACACTGGTTATCGCAAGAAAGATGCCCAGCATCCATTGTTTCATCGCTTTCATCATAGGCATTAAAACCTGTTTTTCACATCCATGATGCAAAAATAATCATAAAACTGCAAAAAACGCATCCTTTAGGTGTTATTTTGTTATTTAGGAATATTCACTCCTGGTTATCAACAGGTACTTTTGTCTTTCTAAACAAGACATGGATTTCAGCAAAGATTAAGAGATGTTAATTTTTTGGAATTCCTAAATATAAAAGCTTATTTTGCAAATAATTAATCAAAAATGAAGAATAATGAAAGAAAACTATTATCTTTTTAACCTTCGCAAGAGAGCCAGACTCCTAAGATGGCTCGTATTCTTGACGCTTGCAATATGCCATTCTGACTTATTCGCACAGCGTGAGTTCAATATTTTTTTCAACAGTAATGACTTTGAAACTACACTCACAGATGGAAAGGTCAGTTTGAGTACAACTAAACCCTTCGCCGGCTACTCTGGTGATACAAGCAAGCCTGCATTCCCTCTTTTCCCTTATTGTATATTGATTCCTGAAGATTCCACGTCATTGAAATACAATGTGTCATTCGAGAGCAGCCTCGTCCATTCAAACGTGGATGTGGAGAAAAACGAACCTGTCATGACGACGAATGGAGAAATCGTCGGATCAATTCAAGACACCATTATCTCCGTAACAACACCTGCATGGGGAGCCCGAGTGATTAGTTTTGGAAAATATAAATACATTTGTTTATCAACTACGCCGTTCCTGTATGACGCGGCAAATAAGAACCTTTATTTCGTGTCTCACATCAAGATAACGGTTCCATCCTATCCGTCAACCGCTGGCACGTCTGACATTATTGACTGGCCGTTAAAATATAGGGACATCGCGGAGAGTTTGGCCAATCCTGAAGATTTGGACGATTTTTACACCATTACTAATGAAGAAAACAACAGATATACCCTACAGCCACTTGACTATCTTATCATCACAAGCTCGAAGTTAGCCTCAAGTTTCCAAAATTTAGCCGATTGGAAAAGGAGAAAAGGCTACCGGACGGAGATTGTAACTACGGATTCCATATATAATTATTATTCGGGGACTGACGAGCAAGAGAAAATCAAGGATTTCCTATATTCCAACCTTGACAGAGGCATTAAATATGTCCTGCTCGGTGGAGATGATACCGTTGTGCCAACCCGAACCTGTATCACATTGGGTTATCATTTTCCTGCTGACATCTACTATTCTTGTTTTTCTGACTATAATAATGGTGATTGGGATAAAAATAATGATGGAATCTATGGACAAATGCAAGACAGCATCAATTATTTTCAATCGTATTTTCTTAGTCGGCTACCTATCCGCACTACGAATCAGGTAACAGACTACACAACAAAACTGCAGCAATACGAAATGGCAACCGACACCACGGCAACCAACAGGATTTTATTGACAGGCTTTTGTCTGGATAACACACATGATTCGGCTAAGAACTATAACAATTACCTCTATCAACATTATATTCAGCCCTTTTGGAGTGGAAACATGTTTTATATGTATGAAAATGAGGGCAGTCTGCCAGACAACACTTCTTATTCAATTTCAAATATTCACCTTTTTAATGAAATAAACCGGGGATACAATATCATACATGAAGTCTCACATGGCGACACATGTTTATGGGTATTAAACAATCAGAATAATACATTTCTTAACTATAAAAATGTTCATGCTTCATCACAAACTAACAGCATTCCATCAATTATTGTAACTAATGCATGCCTCACTAATGCTTTCAATGAAGAACCATGTCTGAGCGAAGCATTTATCCGTAATCCAAACGGAGGTGCTGTCGCATATTTCGGCAGTTCAATTGAGGGGTTTAGTCAAGGTACATCATTCAATGGTTCTTTCTTGTATAACGGTTACTTTTTCCAATACCTTTATCAAGGAAAGCCATATAATGCGCCTTATAGTTTCGGTGGTGTGGTTAAACAAGCCAAGCAAAAGATGCTGGACTATTTTGATGATTTTGTCTTTAACAGACTTTTGCAAATGTCCATCAATCCTATAGGAGACCCAGAATTATCCATTTTCACTGACAAGCCACAGAGTTTTGTCAACATGAATGGTTTTTCTGTTAATCAACCTGCCATTCTTATCAATCCTATACAAAAGAAGATCACGGTGCAATCCACTGTTGGCGGATGTAGGATTGTATTATTGGAGGACAATGGTAATATACAGGTGTACGACAGTGTTCAAAATGCCACATTCAACACCCATTTCGGACAACATAAAGTAACCATTCTCAAGCACAATTACACTCCTTTCTTAGCCGATGCTACACTCGACTCTATTCCCAACATTCCGGGCCCATTTACCATGAACATAAGAAAAGACGGCAATAATTATGTGATAACAGCCTTGAAGACAATAACCGAGGACGGCTACTATTACAGCGACGGAGAAAGCGGTGAGGAATTGGAAGAATGGAACCTGCGTATTGTCAATATCATGACAGGTGAGACGAAGGTTAATACCTTCGTACAATCATCCTCCTATGTTTGCGATGCCTCATCTTGGGAGAACGGAGTCTATGCCGTTCAGGGAAGAGACGAAGAAAACACTGCGCAAAAGAAAATATTCATCAATAAATAATATGAGAACTATTATCAAGAATAAATATACCTTGTTGTATGTCATCTGCTGTTTTTCTTTTATGCCGATGAGAGCACAAGAAGAGCATCCTGAATTTTTCCCGCAGGGCACCACATGGGAAGAGGCATGGTATCATTATCAAGAAGGTGATACCCGAGCATATTATATATATAACCGCTACACAGTTTCAGGTGACACTATAGTTGACGACATTCTATATAAAAGAGTGATAAAAGAGAGAAGAGTATTGGAGTCTTATGAATATAATGATGAAATTTATGAATATTATGGGATACCCGATTTAGGCTCATATACTGTAAACCCTGATGTTTTTAATTGGAACAACACTGGACCTTGGCATTGGGAACCAGTAAGTGTTTTAAATTATTGCATCAGGGAAGAAAACGGTATGGTATATATCAGAAATAGACTCTACGGCACGGAAGAGAAAATAGTTTACGATTTCAATTGGGAAGAAGGAAAGCAAATTGAGGAATACAACTTTAATTCTGAACTGTACGACACATATACGTTCGACAACATTATAGAAATAACATTGCTAGATGGAACTATAGAACAAGCCCTCACTTATAGTAACAGCAACGAACCTCGCATAATACGGGGAATTGGCAACTTGGACGGTTTGTTTAATCCTCTTGGTATTATCATCTGGGACGGTAAGCCTAATTTTAGTCATATAATTAACTTCTACCGTGATGGTACGTTACTGTATGAGTGGGATCCCACTGAATATCTTGAAAATAAATGGGGGGTAACTGTAATAAAGCCAATGGATATGTCTTCAGTAAAGAATGAAGGTAACACCTACACCATTACAGGTGTCCAAATAGATAAAAATACCACTCTACCTGCCGGCATCTATATCAAGAACGGAAAAAAGTTGATAGTCAAGTAATCTGTTTTTTCTCCTATTACCCATAACGATTGTACCATAATATTTGGTGCAATCGTTTTTTTACACTACCTTTGCACCCCAAATTATTAAAAGACAAGACGTTGAAGACATTTGAAGAACTGGGCGTGTGCGAACCGATACGTCGCGCCATCGAAGAAATGGGTTTCGTACAGCCCATGCCCGTACAAGAAGAAGTGATCCCCTACCTGCTGGGCACACGTAACGATGTGATAGCCCTGGCACAGACCGGCACGGGCAAGACCGCCGCCTTTGGCATCCCCCTGCTGCAACGCATCGACACCGCACAGAACACCACACAGGCCATCATCCTCGCCCCCACGCGTGAACTGTGCCTGCAGATTACCGACGACATGAAAGATTATGCCCGCTACATGGAGGGCATCCGCATCGTGGCGGTATATGGCGGCACATCCATCGTCAACCAGATCAATGCCCTGCGCAAAGGGGTGCAGATCATCGTGGCCACCCCGGGCCGCCTCATCGACCTGATGAACCGTGGCGTGGCGAAACTCGACGAGGTACATAACGTGGTGCTCGACGAGGCCGACGAGATGCTTAACATGGGCTTCTCGGAGAGCATTGACGAGATACTCAAGGGAGTGCCCGAAGAACGCAACACGCTGCTGTTCTCGGCCACCATGAGCCGCGAGATAGAAGCCATCGCGAAGAACTACCTCCACGACCACAAGGAAATCGTGGTGGGCAGCCGCAACGAAGGGGCGGAAAACGTGAACCATATCTACTATATGGTACATGCCAAAGACAAATACCTGGCACTGAAACGTATCGTTGACTTCCACCCGCGCATCTTCGCCATCATCTTCTGCCGCACGAAGGTGGAGACGCAGGAGATAGCCGACAAACTGATTCACGACGGTTACAACGCCGAGTCGCTGCACGGCGACCTGTCGCAGCAGCAGCGTGACCTGACGATGCAGAAATTCCGCCAGCACCTCACCCAACTGCTCGTGGCCACTGATGTGGCAGCACGCGGTCTCGACGTGGACGACCTGACACACGTCATCAACTACGGACTGCCCGACGACATCGAGAGCTACACCCACCGCAGTGGCCGCACGGGCCGCGCCGGGAAGAAGGGCACATCCATCTCCATCGTACACTCACGTGAGAAACATAAGATACGGGCCATTGAGAAAGAGATAGGCAAACAGTTTGTGGAAGGGGATATTCCCTCGCCACGCGAGATTTGCACCAAACAACTCTACAAGGTGATGGACCAGATAGAGAAGGTGGACGTGAACGAGGAGGAGATAGCCCCCTTCATGGACGACATCAACCGCCACTTCTTCTACCTCGAGAAAGAAGACCTCATCAAGAAAATCGTGTCGTTGGAGTTTGGCAAGTTCCTTGCCTACTATGCCGACGCGCCAGAGATTTTGAAGCCCGACACGTCAAAGAAAGGGGCAAAGGGCAAGGAGCAAGGAGCAAAGGGCAAAGGACAAGGAGGCGACGGCCGTCAGCGCGGTTCACGCAAGGCGGAAAAAGGCTACCGCCGACTGTTCATCAACCTGGGCAAGGCCGACGGTTTCTACCCCAGCGAGGTGATGCAGTTCATCAACAAACATGTGGAAGGTCGCCAAGCAGTGGGACATATCGACCTATTGAGCACCATCTCCTATATCGAAGTGCCCGAGAAAGATGCCCAGCGCGTGATGCGCGCCCTCGACGGCACCACCTACAAAGGACGTAGCGTGCGCTGTAATGAGGCGGACGATAAAGGGGCAAGGAGCAAGGAGCAAGGGGCAAGAGGCAGGAAGGCTGAGGGCAGGAAGCAGAAGGCCGAGGGCAAGGCGATGAAAGGTGAGGGATTCAGTTCCTACGAGAAGAAGTCGAAGCGCACCAGTCCCACGACAGAGAAACCCTCACGTCGCGGTCAGCGTGGTGCCGCCCGCATGTACGCTCCCGTCAAGGAGAGCGGCAAGAAAGACGACTGGCGCCAGTTCTTCCAAGGTCACGACGTACAACTCGTTGGTGAAGAGCCCGACTTCTCCGAAGAAGGATGGGCAAGGAGGAAGCCGAAGAAGTAATACCTAACACCCACCCCGGCCCTCCCCAAGGGGGATACCCACCCCGACCCTCCCAAAGGGAGGGAGCGGATACCCACCCCTTTCCCCTCCCCAAGGGAGGGGGAAAAGGAAGTTAGAAGAAGTTAGAGGAAGTTAGAAGACAATAGCTTTGAAGGGTAAAAGGAGCTCCACCCCCGTCCCCTCCCGAGGGAGGGGAGATGAATAGCAGGGAAGGGCAAAAAACAAGGGGCAAGAGATTTTTTGGATTTCTCTTGCCCCTTGCCACTTTTTGCTTCTGGCATTTCTCTCACCCCTCACCTCTCACCCCTTAACGCTCCCTCCCTTTGGGAGGGCCGGGGTGGGTTTTTCTTTCCCCCTCCCTTGGGGAGGGCCGGGGTGGGTTTTACCCTTCCTGAATCAATTCCAACGCTTTCTGTACGATATCGTTATACTTATTGATGATCTGGAAATATTCGTTCATGTCCCAGATATCGCGGGCGATAAGTGCTTTCAGTTGGGTGCGCAGATATGGAACGGTGCGCCGCAACTCATCATCGTCCTTGGGCTCGATACCCTGTTTCTTCGCCTCGGCCAAGATGTCGTCGACCAACGACTGGGGCACCTCAAACTGACTGTTGAACGCCTCAAAAGTGGAATAGCGTTTCTTTAGCTCCTTGCGGTGCTGGTCCACATAACGCAGGTTGGCGTTGATAATCAAGTTCTTCGCCGAAATCTTCCTATGATAGCGCGTATATTTGGTGGTGTCGAGCGGCACGAAATAGTCGGGCATGATACCACCGCCGCCATATACCGTGCGATGTTTTTTCAAGGTGTAGAACTTCAGCGAGTCGGCGAAATGGATGCTGTCGGGGTTCGTCAGCTCACCATGCTTGAGACGGTTCTCGAAATCCATCTCATAGTCCTTGAGGTCGCCTTTCTTATACGGTTTCTGTATGCACCGTCCCGAAGGAGTATAATAATGGGCGATGGTAAGACGTATCATCGACCCATCGGAGAAATCTATCGGACGCTGCACCAGTCCCTTGCCAAAAGAACGGCGTCCCACCACGATGCCGCGGTCCTGATCCTGTATGGCGCCGGCGAGAATCTCCGATGCCGAGGCGGACAATTCGTTCATGAGCACATAGAGATGGAGATCGCCCAACTGTCCACGGCCATTGGCGTTGTATGTCTGTCGTGGATTGCTCCGTCCCTCGGTATATACCACCAAGTCACCACGCTGCAGGAACTCATTGGCTATCTGCACCGCCGTCTGGAGGTAACCGCCGCCATTGTCCTGCAAGTCGAGAATCAGGGTGTTCATTCCCTGCTCGCGCAACTTCGCCACCGCCGACATGAACTCGTTGTAGGTGTTCTGCGCGAACTGCTCGATGCGCACATAGCCCACGCCCGGACGAATCATGTGCGAGGCATGGATGGAATAGACGGGAATCTTGTCGCGGGTGACCATGAATGTGAGCGGATTGCCCTGGCCGGGGCGCACCACGCCTAACTTCACCGTCGTTCCCTTTGGTCCACGCAGACGTTTCATCATGTCCTCTTTTTTCATCTTCACCCCCGCGATGGCCGTGTCGTTCACCGACACGATGCGGTCGCCGGCCACGATGCCCACTTTCTCAGAGGGACCGTTGACTACGGGTTGGATCACCATGAGCGTGTCTTCCACCACGTTGAACTGCACGCCTATGCCCTCAAAATTGCCTTGCAGGGGTTCGGTGAGTGCCTTCACCTCATCGGGAGTGGAATACACGGAATGGGGATCCAGTTCCTTGAGCATGCCCCGTATGGCATCCTCCACGAGTTTGTTGTCATCTACCTTGTCCACATACAGGTTGCTGACCGCCATCTGTGCCATGCGGAACTTTGTGAGGGGGTTGGGGGCTTCTACAACCAACTGTGCCCTTGTCATGGTGGCGGTAAAGAGCAGTGCCGCCAATGCTATATATTTTTTCATAAATTAAGAACCTCCCCCTATCCCCCTCCCAAGGAAGGGGCAACCTACTCGAGGTTAAGGGTTTAATGTATTATTTAAAACCTCCCCCGTTCCCCCTCCCAAGGAGGGGGCAACCTACTCGAGGTTAAGGGTTTAGTGTATTATTGAATGTTTGAGTTAAAGAATTTCTAATAAGTTGAGTATTCATTCTCCCTCCCTTGGGGAGGGCTGGGGTGGGTATCATTCTCCCTCCCTTGGGGAGGGTTAGGGGTGGGTATCACACCCCCTCCCTTGGGGAGGGCTGGGGTGGGTATCACTCTTCTGGTCTGTCTTCCTCGATGACGAGGTTGTCGATGATGAAGTTCTGGCGTTCCATGGTGTTCTTGCCCATGTAATACTCCAGCAGTTTCTGCACCTGGTCGTTCTTGTGGAGCGTCACCTGCTCCAGTCGCATGTCCGGACCGATGAAATGGGCGAACTCATCGGGTGATATCTCTCCCAGTCCCTTGAAACGTGTGATTTCCGGGTCGGGACCCAGTTCATTGATGGCCGTCTGCCGTTCCTCGTCGCTGTAGCAGTAGCGGGTGATGAAATCGTTCTTCTTCTCGCTTTTCTCCAGTTTCTCGTCTACTTCGGCTATCACCTGTTTGTTCTTCACTTTCGTCCGTTTGTTGCGTACACGGAACAATGGTGTCTGCAGCACATACACATGTCCTTTTTTGATCAAGTCGGGGAAGAACTGGAGGAAGAAGGTGATGATGAGCAGTCGGATATGCATGCCATCGACATCCGCATCGGTAGCCACGATGACCTTGTTGTAACGCAACGTGTCGAGACCGTCCTCGATGTCGAGCGCCGCCTGGAGGAGGTTGAACTCCTCGTTCTCGTACACCACTTTCTTGGTCAGTCCGTATGAGTTGAGCGGCTTGCCACGCAGTGAGAACACCGCCTGTGTGTTCACGTCGCGGCTTTTCGTGATGCTTCCACTGGCCGAGTCGCCCTCGGTGATGAAGATGCAGCTCTCCTCCTTGCGGTCGTTCTTGGTGTCGGAGTAATGTATGCGGCAGTCACGCAGCTTGCGGTTGTGCAGGTTGGCTTTCTTCGCCCTCTCGCGTGCCAGTTTGGTGACTCCCGCCATGGCCTTGCGCTCTTTCTCGCTCTCGGAGATTTTCTGCAACATGATTTCCGCCACGTCGGCATGTTTGTGCAGATAGTTGTCCACCTCCTGTTTGATGAAGTCACCCACGTATTTGTTGATGGACACCCCGTCGGGACTCATCGTCAGCGACCCAAGTTTGATCTTCGTCTGACTCTCGAACACCGGCTCCTCCACGTTGACGGCGATGGCCGCCACGATGCCGTTGCGTATGTCGCCATACTCGAACCCTTTTCCCGAAAATTCCTTGATGGTCTTGGCGATATGCTCCTTGAAAGCGCTCTGGTGCGTGCCGCCCTGTGTGGTGTGCTGTCCGTTGACGAACGAGTGGTATTCTTCGCCATACTGGTTAGTGTGTGTGAAGGCGATCTCTATGTCGTCGCCCTTCATGTGTATGATGGGATAGATACCCTCGTTGGTCATACTGTCGTTGAGCAGGTCTTCCAGTCCGTTGCGGCTCAGGATACGTCGCCCGTTGAACATGATGGTCAGTCCCGTGTTCAGGTACGTGTAGTTGCGCAGCATCGTCTCCACGATATCGTCCTGGAACCTATAGTTCTTGAACATCGTGTTGTCCGGCTCGAAAAAGATGAAGGTACCCGTCTCGTCGGCGGTGTCGGTGGTGACATCATCCTTCAGCACTCCCCGTTCGAAGGTCACCTTGCGCATCTTTCCTTCACGGTACGAGGCAGCCTCGAAATGCGTACTCAGCGCATTCACCGCTTTCACGCCCACGCCGTTCAGTCCCACACTCTTCTTGAACGCCTTCGAGTCGTACTTACCACCCGTATTGAGCACGTTCACCGCCTCGATGAGTTTGCCTTGGGGTATGCCGCGCCCGTAGTCGCGCACACTCACACGGAGATGGTCCTCGATATCTATCTCTATGCGCTTGCCGGCATTCATCTTGAACTCGTCGATGGAGTTGTCGATTACCTCCTTGAGCAACACGTAGATACCATCTTCGGGTAGCGACCCGTCACCCAGGCGTCCGATGTACATACCCGGACGCTTGCGCACATGCTCCATGTCGGAGAGGTGGACGATATTGTCTTCAATGTATTCTGGAGAGAGGTTGACTTGGTTCTGTATTTCTTCCATTACATTTAAAGTGGGAGTTTTTATTTTTGTTTAATCGGGAGTTTTGTTTAATTGGAAGTTAAAATGGAAGTAAAATTGGAAGTTAATTCGCTTCGCTCATGGAAGTTAAAATGGACATTACCGCATCCGACTTTTACTTTTTTACTCTTTTACTTTTTTACCCTTTTACCTTTTTACTTTTTTACTCTTTTACTTTTTTACCTTTTTACTTTTTTACCCTTTTACCTTTCAAGGCTATTGTCCTGCACGAAGTGCATTACTTCCCCTTTTACTTCCTCTAACTTCCTTTTACTTCCTTTTTTTCTTTTCAAATATCCTTCTTATAGCAGCGGCGCCGTTTGTGCAACTCGTGGTCGAGGTGCTGCCACTGGCTCTGCACCTTGCCGTTCGTCTCCATCTCCACATGGGTCTCACCCCATTTGAGGCCCAAGGCATGGAACCGCGGGATGAGGTCGCTGAAGAGCAGCGCGTTGGCACCTTTAGGCCGATATTCCGGCAGCACACCGATGAGCAGGCAGTCGACGATGTCGGCCTTGTGCCACTTGAGCACACGCAGGATATGCCACCAGCCGAAGGGCAGCAGTCGGCCTTTCCTACATTTCTGCAAGGCCTTGGTCAAGGACAGGAGACAGACGCCGGCGCCCACCACCTTGCCGTTGTTGCCATCCTCAATGACCGTCACGAAATCGAGATCAATCATCGGAAGATACATCTTCACATATTCGTCGATCTGTTTGTCCGACAGTTCCGAATACTCATACAGGTCTTTCATCGCCTCGTTGAGCGCCTCGAACAGTTTCCGCCCATAACCGTCTTCAAAGATATCTTTCTTGGTGAGTTTCTTGATGCGCAGGTTATAGCGCCGCTGAACCATATCGGCTATCTTGGCGAATTTCTCTGGTACCGTGTCAGGAACGAACAGTTTGTATTCCACATAGTCGTTGTCTTTCTCATAGCCACCCAGCCGCTCCATGTGCTCGGGATAATATGGGTAGTTGTAGATGGTGGCCATAGTGCCCAACTGGTCGAAGCCATCGGTGAGCATCCCTTCGGGGTCCATGTCGGTGAACCCCAGCGGTCCCACTATCTCGTTCATACCTTTGCTGCGTCCATATTCGGCCACGGCATCCAAGAGAGCACCCGACACCTCGATGTCGTCGATGAAATCTATCCATCCGAAGCGCACTCGTTTATGGTTCCACCGCTCGTTGGCCCTGTGGTTGATGATGGCCGCCACGCGTCCCACCAATTTGCCATCCTTATAGGCGAGGAAATATTCAGCTTCGCAGAAATCGAAAGCCGAATTTTTGTCTTTGCTCAGCGTTCGCTTGTCGTCGCTGTAGAGGTTGGGGGCATCGAATTTGTTTCCTTTATAGAGCGTATAATGGAACTCGATGAATTTCTTCAAATCCTTTTTGGATTCAACTTTTTTAATTTCTACTGACATGGTTAACACGTTTAGTTGTGCGTTTCACCGCATGATGCTGCAAAGATACGCAAAAAAAACGAAAAGCAAAGGCGAAAAAGACAAGAAATAAGAGTTAAGAGTTCAGAATTGAGAGTTTTAGGAAGTTAGGGAGTTTGGAAGTTTGGGAGTTTGGGAGTTTAGACAATAGCCCACTTGCCTCTTGCTCCTCTCTTTAATCTTTTAATCTTTTAATCTTTAAATTTTATAATCTTTTAATCTTCTTATTAACGCCCCCTCCCTTTGGGAGGGCCGGGGTGGGTTTCCACTCTCCCTCCCTTTGGGAGGGCCGGGGTGGGTTTCCATTCTCCCTCCCTTTGGGAGGGTCGGGGTGGGTTTCCATTCTCCCTCCCTTGGGGAGGGCTAGGGGTGGGTATTTCCCCCCTAAGAACAAAAATTGTTTCCTTTGGAAGGTGGTGGCGAAGATATAGTGTTGTCCTCCGTCGCGCAGATGCAATTTCTTCCGCAACTGGTCTGTGGACAGCGGGAAATTGCGGGTGGTGACGTTCGCCTGGTCAATGTCCCGTAAGGCCTCAGCATATTCCCGTTTATTCAGTGTGAACACCCGTTGCACGTGGAACATTCGTCCAGGAAAGTCCTCCAGCATTTCTTCACTCACGAAAAGATGGCTGTTGCTCTCTATGGCCTTCACGCCGTAGCGTTGCGTGAGCATGGCGAAGCATCCGCTTTTCATGATGGCCGGACAAGGTTCGTAGAGGAAAGTGATGTGGCGCAGTTCTTCCTCATCGCCTATCAGGGCCGGTGTGCCCTGCCGTTCGTCGGGGGAGATGTCGATGACCTGTTCCCCATGCACGCAAACCAAACGCATCTCACGCGACCCCATTGATGGCACGACCACGAACAGCAACTCCTTGCACTCGTTGCCCACATCTACGATATGCACCTCCGCCACGCTGCCACCGGCCTCCTCCATCTCGCTCACCGCCTGGTGCCAGTCAAGCATCGGCGACAGTTTGACCATCACGGCCCCCGCCTTCTCCAGCAGCGACGGCATCATCGGCAAGATATTGGGCGTGCAGTCGGCGATGCCCCATGTGCGTCCTCCGTGACTGTCACGACGGGCGGGGTCGAGGAAGACGACATCGGCAGTGGGCAACCGCCGCCACACCTCCTCGGCATCCCCCTGCACCACCTCGGTATGTGTCAACCCCAGCAATGGCAGGTTGTGGCGCGCCAGTCCACAGAGTGTATCCTGTCGCTCCACAAAATAAGAACGGTCGAAAAAAGGAGCCATAAACGAGTGGTCCACACCCAGACCACCCGTCAAGTCGACGAAGGTGGTGAGCCGGCCTTCCTGTTGCATGGTTGTCAACAGCCGTCTCACCACCTCACCTTTGTAACGTGCCGCCTCTTCCGATGAACACTGCTCCATCGACAGGTGCGGCGGATAGATAATCCCCTCGGTGGCCGCCCAGCGAGGCACCTTGTGGCGTGCCCGCTGCCAGCCATCCACCTGACCCACGACCCATGGCATGTCCATGTCGGGATATCTGCCCGACTGTAAAGCCAAGAGGTGCACATCGTCAAGGCGATGTGCACGCACAAATTCCGGGTCGCGCCGCATGGTTTAGAACTTCACCTCGGGAGCCTTCTGTGCAGCCGCCTCAGCCTCGAACTTCTCCATCTTCTCGAAGCCGAACAAACCGGCGAAGAGTGACTTCGGGAAGTGACGGATATCCTGGTTGTATTCCGTCACTTTTTCATTGAACTTCTGTCGTGCCTCGTTGATGCGGTTCTCCGTCCCTTCGAGCTGTGTCTGCAGGTTCGTGAACTGCTCACTGGCCTTCAGGTCGGGATAGGATTCCGACACGGCAATGAGCTTACCCAAGGCCGAGCTCAGTTCACCTTGTGCCTGCTGGAACTGTTTCAGCTGCTCAGGTGTCACGTTCGACGGGTCGATGGTGATTTGCGTAGCCTTGGCGCGCGCCTCTACCACAGCCTTGAAGGTCTCTTCCTCGTGCTTGGCATAGCCTTTCACCGTCTCCACCAGGTTGGGGATGAGGTCGGCTCTCCGCTGATAGGTGGCCTGCACATCAGCCAGCGCCTTCGTGGCCGTTTCCTGTTTGTCAACCATGCCATTGTAGGCACTCATGCCCAGTAGGGCCAACACAGCCAATACGGCAATAAGAATCAATCCTTTTTTCATGTTTATTATATATTGAGTGATTAGTATCTTAGAAACCCACCCCGGCCCTCCCAAAGGGAGGGAGTTGAGTGTTGAATGTTGAGTGTTGAATGTTGAATGAATTTTCTCTCCCCCTCGGGGGAGTTAGTGGGGGGCTCCTCGGGGGAGTTAGTGGGGGGCTTTTACCAACTCGACCCGGCACCACCGCCGCCGAAGCCACCGCCGCCATAGCTGCCACCTGACGACCAACCGCCTCCTGACGACCAACCGCCCGATGAGCTGCCACCCAAACCGCCGGTGGATATCCATCCACCGCCCGATGAGCCACCCGACGAGCCGCCATGACGGTTCAGGTAGATGAGTATCAGGATGAAGATGGCGAAATAGATGATGTCCGCCCACGTAAAATCTTCATCGCCCGTGTTGTCGGACAGCTGGTCTGCGTCAGGAAGGTTCCCCGTCTTGAACTTGTTGTATATCGCCGAGCACGTCTGCACCACGGCGGCGCTCACATCGCCCTTTTTCATGTTGGGCACGATGCACGCCTGACTGATTTGGTTACATTCCAAGTCGGTGAGGTCTCCTTCGAGACCTTTTCCCGGGGCGATGAACGCCTTATGGTCCTCCACGGCAATCACCACCACCAGTCCACGGTTCGTCTCCTTGCTTCCCACACCGTATTTGTTGCCCACATCCTGGGCCATGCGGAACGCGTCGCCACCTTTCACATGTCCTACGACGATGAAGGCACTCTCCACGCCACACTCCCTGTCGAGCAGTCGCAGCAGCATATTCGCGGAGTCGCGTTGCACCGTGGCCACGAGGTTTTCGGGGTCACTCACATACTGGTTGGCGTCTTTCAGGTGAGCCATGGGTATGTTGTCGGCCGTCCACTCCTTCTGTTGCCATTCCGATGCGCCTTCATTCGACGACACCTCATACGTGGTATCGTCGCCGCAAGATCCCATGGCCGACAGGATGACGGCAAGGATGACTAAACCGAGAATGAGGTATTTATTCATTGTTGGTGGGTTGGTGGGTTTTGGGGATTATCAGATGATGCGTTTATTCAAACGTCATGCCGTTCCACTTCAGTGTGGTGTCGTCACTTTCGGCGGAATCGTTCTCTTTGTCGACGGTGTAGGCGTGGATGATGATATCCTTGCCTTCGTCGGGCAGGTCAACAGCAAAGGAGTCGTAACCTTTTACGCGCCTCTCTATCATGTTGGTCAATTCGGGCTCGGGAGTCAACACATCCGTGGCGGGGTCGTAGTCGTAGAACACCACCAAGTTGTCCTCTTCCCCACTTTCGGAGGCTGCGGACATGAAAGCGGCAAAAAGCTTGTGGTCGTTCTGGCGGTTCCAGTAACACATCTCGGTGACATGGATTGTCTCCACCTTCATGATGCATCGTGCGTAGCCATTGCGTGGTTTGCTGATGACGTCGTAGAGTTCATCCTTCTTGCCAGACATGAGATAGTCAAGCATGGCCTTGTTGGTCTCGCACTGAGGATACGCATCGCAGAAAGCGATGGCAAACTGCTCGATGCCCCTGTCGACATCACCTGCATCCACCTCGATAGTTTTTCCTGTCCACGCCTTCCTGATGGAAGCGATGCCGAAGGGGTCGTCAGACGATGCCGGAGCGGCATCCGTCTTAGTCGTGGCCGTCACCTTACCCCTTAATTTATCACTATCAACGGGTTTGCCGTTGTTCTTTTGTTTGTCACCGCATGCCACCATCAGCATGGCAGCCATCATCATAAATGCGAAAAATGATTTTTTCATTTGAATTATTATTATTGTAAAGTTGACAAAAGAACCCCCCACTAACTCCCTGAAAGGAGCCCTCCACTAACTCCCCCAGGAGCCCCCCACTAACTCCCCCGAGGGGGAGAGAAAATTCATTCAACATTCAACATTCAACACTCAACATTCAACACTCAACTCCCTCCCCTCGGGGAGGGCCGGGGTAGGGGCTTTAATCTTTTAATTTTTTTATTTTATAATTTTCAACGCCTCGTTTTCTGCCCGTTCCATCGCCTCACGCTCTCCCGGCCCTTTGTCGTTGAGACCACAGAGGTGAAGGATGCCATGTATGAGCACACGGTACATCTCTTCGATGAAGGTGGTGCCCTGCTGTTCGGCATTCGTGCGCACCGTGTCCACGGAGATGACGATGTCGCCATTGATCGTGTCGCCTTCGCTGTAGTCGAACGTGATGATGTCGGTATAGTAGTCGTGGCCCAGGTACTGACGGTTCACCTCGAGGATATGCTCATCGTCAACGAGCAGATAGCCTATCTCGCCCACCCGTTTGCCATAGGAGGCGGCCACTTGTTTTATCCATGCTGTGAGCGGCCGTTTCCTGATATCGGGCCACTTCACGCCGTCGGTGTTATAGGTAATCATGGTTTGGGAAGAAAAGGTTGTATGTCTTGTCCGAAATGAGCCAGTTCCCTCACGGCACTCGAGCTGACGCATGCCAGCGAGGGGTCGGCCAGGAGGAGCAGCGTCTCCACGCCCCCCAGTCTCCTGTTCAGCTCCGCCTGTTCACGTTCATATTCAAAGTCCTTCACGTTGCGCACCCCCTTGATGATGAAGTGTGCTCCCACGCGGCGGGCGAAGTCGACGGTGAGGTCGCTGTATGCCTCTACGCGCACCTTCGGTTCGTTGGCATAGAGCGAGCGGATGGTCTCCACACGCTCTTCCACGGTGTGCATATACTGTTTTCGCTCGTTGTGCCCCACCCCGATGACGATGGTGTCGAACAGGGGCAACGCACGGCGAAGGATATCGTCGTGACCTATCGTGTAAGGGTCGAAACTACCAGTGAAGATTGCGGCCATGGAATATTATTTAAAGATTTAAAAAAGCCCCTTCCCCATCCCTCCCCGAGGGGAGGGCGTAGATACTCACAAGGTAACTATTCTCCCCCTCGGGGGAGTTAGTGGGGGGCTCCTTTCGGGGGAGTTAGTAGGGGGCTCACTGGGTAATCATCCTCCCCCTCGGGGGAGTAAGAGGGGGGCTCTTGGGGGCTCAGAACAGACTCGGCTCGTACCCCATTTGGTGATAGGGATTGCGCCCCAGGTGTTGGTAGGCCAGTTCCGTGACCATTCTTCCTCGTGGTGTCCGTTTGATGAACCCCTCCATGATGAGGAACGGCTCGTACACCTCCTCCACGGTGCCGGCATCCTCGCCGATGGCCGTGGCGATGGTGGTCAGTCCCACCGGTCCACCCTTGAACTTGTCGATGATGGTGAGCAGTATCTTGTTGTCTATCTCGTCCAGTCCATACTGGTCGATGTTCAGTGCCGTGAGTGCGAACTTCGCGATGCGCATGTCGATATGTCCCGTCCCCTTCACCTGTGCGAAGTCGCGCACGCGGCGCAACAGGGCGTTGGCGATACGGGGCGTTCCCCTGCTTCGCCGCGCTATCTCACCCGCCGCCTCTTCGTCGATGGGCACTTGCAGGATCTGCGCCGACCGTTGTATGATACGCTGCAGCGTGGCGGGGTCGTAGTATTCCAGGTGCATATTGATGCCGAAGCGCGCCCGCAGGGGAGCCGTCAGCAGACCGCTGCGCGTGGTAGCTCCCACGAGGGTGAACGGGTTGAGGTCAATCTGTATGCTCCTGGCCGATGGTCCCTTGTCGATCATGATGTCGATGCGGTAGTCCTCCATGGCGCTGTACAGATATTCCTCCACCACGGGCGACAGCCGGTGTATCTCGTCGATGAAGAGCACGTCGTTTGGCTCCAGCGAGGTGAGTATGCCCGCCAGGTCGCCCGGCTTGTCGAGCACCGGTCCGCTGGTGATTTTGAAGCCCACGCCCAGCTCGTTGGCGATGATGTTGCTCAGCGTCGTCTTTCCCAGTCCGGGAGGTCCGTGCAGCAGCGTGTGGTCGAGAGGCTCGCCACGGAATTTGGCGGCCTCCACGAACACCTCGAGGTTCTCCACCACCTTCTGCTGTCCGCTGAAGTCGTGGAAGCGCAGCGGTCGCAGCGCGTTCTCGAAATCCTTTTCTGCGTTCTGTCCTTCGTGTCTTATGTCAAAACTGTCCATGAACTGTCTTTTCCCGTCGTTCCTCTCCTTGTGGGCGAAGAACCTTGTAATCGAATGCAAAAATAAACAATTCCATTTTATTTTTGCCCTATTTTGGCAAATAATCTTTAAAAATGTTTGGATAATCGGGGAAAAGGGCTTATCTTTGCAGCCGCTATTGATGCCGCGTCTCTTTTGCGGCCAATGCGTCGGACTTGTAGCTCAGTTGGTTAGAGCAACAGACTCATAATCTGGAGGTCACAGGTTCAAGCCCTGTCTGGTCCACGATGAACAATCAAGCACTTACATAATTTTGTAGGTGCTTTTTCTTTTGTTCGCGAACACCTTGCGAACACCGACCACAATCCCAGACATCCCATGAACACAGGAAAATCCTGCGAACACGCTTTTGGTGTTCGCAAAATACCCTATCATCATCTTTTGAGAATTATTATCGACCTCCAATCTCACTCTTTTCAACTTCATCAATCTTTTTTTTAAGAGTAACCCCATTTTGGTGTTCGCAAATGGTGTTCGCATGGTGTATTTCTCGGTAATATCAGTAATACCAGTAAGCTTTGTGGGCACAAAGACCGTCGAAATACCAAACTCGGTCAAGGACGATGGCTGTCACCTCGGTCATTATGTCCAGTGGTTCTTCTTCACTATCGGGTAGTGACAGGAGATATCGCCATACTGATAGCACAATATTGTGGGCGTAATCAAACTGAAACCACTGTCGCAAATCGCGACGGTGGTATTCGTATTTGCTATACGATTCGTTTTCTCCTTATTTGACTGCGCGTAAAACGTCTCTTTTGTGTTTGAAAGTTCCAAGCACTTGCGAGCAAAAATATATTGGCTGTCAACCAGTTACATATAATCGCTCGCAAAAACCGCTCGCAAATTCGCTCGTAACCGCTCGCAACCGCTCGCAATTTTCATGTTTTTGCGAGCGACTATAGAGAATTGTTCCCCTTTATCATATTAGAGAGTTCTGCCAAATTTGCCTTCAAAGATTTTCTGATGCGATTTCCTATTATTCTTTTATAACGACCCAGCGTCCAGACTTAACGTTACCCTCGCGGATAATAATTCTTTGTTTCTGCATTGCGACAAGGTCACGCTCAATCGTCCTCTGCGTCACCGACAAGATCTCCGACATTTCATTGGCTGACACATGCGCGTTTTCTTTTATCAAATTGAGTATTCCTTCCTGTCTTTCAGTAAGTTTTGCACCATCTTTATCTCCGACACCACCTCCGACATTACCTCCGACATTTGTCATTTGCATAAACTTCGTCCGCTCAATCGTCACTTGTATTGCTGCTTTCTTCAAATATACGTTGAAGTTCTTAGGAATCCCATTAAAGGGAAGTCTTTCAAATTCGCCAATTGTAATTGGCGAATTATATTTTCCTGATTGTCAATTATTGAAGACGCGTCCAAAGTATGATACACTAATTCGTCAGTCGGAACTGACGAATTAACTGTAATGTTGTTCAATATTCCCACACCATAATACAGGGCTAACTATTCCTGATTGACCCCTTTGACGGCCCGTGCCTAACTCTGCAGGATTGCCGTCTTGATGGTCTGAACAGCATTCCTAAGTTCTGATGATAATTGTATCTCTTTGTTACTCATATTCCTATAACGTTTTTAAACTTACATAATATCACGTTTGAACTCTACCTTTTTTAAAACCCTTCAATATTGTATTGTTCGTGCTATGTTTGAAAGGTGTTTCTAACTACAATTTTGTAACAGAATTAGCTAACCGTTTCTCGTCATCAATCTCTGTTGTGTAGTAACGCTGATTGAGAACATTGAGCAAGTCCGTAAGGCTGTTTTCATCATTGACATTGAATTGGCTGGTTGCTTCATCGTAGATATGAGGACAGTATTTGCTAATATATGACGGAATTCTCGCCTTTTGTTCTGGACTAAAACTGCGGTATCTCTCTGTTGCTTCCTTTATTCTTCTGCGATTAGCAGTCTTGACATCATCCTTGGTAAATCCATCAACCGCGTTTATCATTTCCATGCTGAAGAATTCTTCAACTTCCTGATTTGTAGCCTCGCGATAGAGAATGTTTATTCCATTAAAGATTGAAGTTATAGCATTAAGATTTCTAAAATACAATTTATCAATATCTTTTATATAGTAGCAATCTGCGCCTTCTTTTATAACCAGTACATTTTTGTGATTGGATAAAACAGCTTGGTCTGTAGGGGCACAAACGTGTTCCCATGACAACAACTTTTGCTTTTCGTAAATATAGCTTGGCGTGATTTTCTGGAAGACAAAAACATTTCCTTCATCTTGAACTGATACGATATAATCTATTTTACCGTATTTATCCTTTGACATAAAAGAATAGTTTGTGGCAACAAAATTGTTTGTTACGAAATCCAGACAAAAAACTTGCTGTGATAAATTGTTAACGACGAACCATTCGTCTTCCTGCAATTTGTATTCATCGTCATATTCTCTCGAATTGGCGAAATCAGGAATGGCTTCAAATGTTGTCTGATCTGAAAGGATTTTATAAAAAGAGCCCTTTTTCCCTTTTGTTTTTGCGACCAAGAAATCCATTATTATTGTTCTTTAGATGGTTCCTCTATATCAATAAACGTAAAATCGTTAACTTGTCCGAGTTTCTTGAACTCTATCTGTTCTCCCAGTTTTATATTCTTCTTTGTCATGACAAGAACTTTATTCTTATCGGCAGTCACAAAATAGAAACGGTATCCGAGTAAATGAAAAATCGGATTGTAAAGATAGATTTCTGCATAGTAGCATAAAACTGTCAAAGCAATATATACGAACACCAATGTCGGAAAATTACTAATGCTTAGTCCAACAAATACATATCCAAAAAATGTAGGTAAGAAAAACGCACTTGATGATTCAATCCATTTGATATTATCTTCCTTGATTTCTGCATGATCCAACATGGGGAATCTCCTATGATTTAAATATGTCAGAAAAACGGGAACAATTAAATATATAGCAAAAGAAACAGCATCAGGTAAATCAATAGAAATGCATGTGACACCACAGGTAGTCAAAATCTGCCCAATAGTAATGCTATGATTTATCAAGAAAATACTGACTAACAGCAAAAAAGCTTTTCCTACGAATATGAGTCGATATAATTTCATAATTATGTTGTAATATAATGTATTACTAAATACTAAAGCCGAAGGACAGAACATAGTTCAACAAATCGGTCATGTACTGACGGCGTTTGTCTGTATAGCTATCGTAATTGTCACGTGAACGTCGGAGCCATGCATACAATTCAGGGGCATTGCTGTTGGTTGGCAACGTATGATATTGACGGATATAGTCCTTTACGTCCTGACACTTAATTAAGAATTCATTCTCCGTAGCTGAGCGAGGATAGCCAAGCTCATCATAAAGTTTGACAGTATCATCAACCATCTTTTTCTGCTCCTCTGTTATCGACAAAATGCCAGTTGTCACATTGTAGTACCAGCGCATTAATGAGGATTCTTGTTCACTACCGTTATAGCCGGGGAAACGATGATAGGTATCAATAAAGTCCTTGAACATTTGAAAGCGGTCTTCAAATCGATAACGCTGAACAGATGTCGCAACTACGTATTTATCGGAATAACTCTTTGCTGTCAAACCGAAATACCCACCTTCAAACTCAACGAAACGCTGTAAATTCTCATCCTCCATCGTTGCCGCTACACTCGCTTTTGTAGTATTGGGATAGTGTTCGGTTACGCCATCATATAGATTGTCTATATGCAGAGGAACGTCGGATTCACTCAGCAAATCAACGAGTAAGTCTCGTATACTACCAAAATAGACACCCTCCCAACTATCAAGAGCATAGCATGATGTTTTACCTACGGCTTTAATGTGCTTATGCCTGAACATATACGATTTTATCTGCAGAGGATCGGTGTATTTGTGGTCAGGATACCGTCTCTTGAATTCGTTGAAGATGTCTTCAACGTGCATCGGTTCACCTTTTTTGGCCAATATATCATATAGTTCCTCTGCTATATCAATGTAGTTCTGGGGTAGATATAGTCGATCGTCTTCTGTAATCTGTACCTTATATATTTCTTCGGCAATATATTTGATAAGCTCTTTCATTAGGGGTCTCAATGACTCCGGCACGGTGAAAAGAATCGAATCAATAGTGATGTATGTATCAGTCGAATATTTTGCATCTACAATACTAAAGAGCGTATCCAGACAGTCAGAGAGTTTCATGTTCTTGTATTTCTTGTTCATAAGGACAGCGTGCCCCTCGACTTCTTCTACCTTGAAATCGGCCACTAACCTTACTAATGAAGCGAAGACATCAAAATCAATAGTCAAACGTTCTGCGTCTTTTAATCTAACATACTCTTCTGTTTTCTCATAAATAAACGGTAACTCAAACAGGGTTTTGTAATAATCCCAGCCTTCATTGTTAGCTAAAGCAGATTCTTGCACCTCGATAGTGCCACTTGCAATTTGGCGACATCTTTCACGGGTGAGATTAAGAGCGTCAGCTATCTCATAAAGGGTTCTTTTCTTACCATCGAATATTCCATGCAGTAGACAATAAATCTTGTTCGACCTGT
Source organism: Prevotella sp. (assembly GCA_017538105.1). Taxonomy (GTDB): domain Bacteria; phylum Bacteroidota; class Bacteroidia; order Bacteroidales; family Bacteroidaceae; genus Prevotella. Next base: position 128,835 of record JAFYJN010000032.1, read on the forward strand.
TTTCAGATAATCGAAGATATTGGAGCATTAAGAAAAACAAAGGGGCATGATTATTCGCTTTTATAAAGTCGAATACGAACTGGCGTTGCCTGCTTATAAGATAAGGATAGTCACGCTTTAAGAACTCTGTTTGTATCTCATCATCTGTGAGTTTCGACACTCTATCAAATTCTCGTCTGAACTTCTGGTTGAATTGAAAAATCTCCGTAAGTGTCTTCATCATGCTCTGGCCAGGGCAGATATTACGATAGGAAGCCAAGGGCTCTTCGGCATACTTAATTAGGTCCAAGAAATGAGGAAGAAATTTTGCTGCAAAATTCTTACTCCTAACACTTAAACTCGATTCAACCTGTTCTTGGTAACTCTTTTCCAAATAATTCTTAGCAATTGGCGACAAAAAATACATGGCGACCTGCTCATAACTGAAATCCTCCATCCTCATTGCAAGCTCCATGCTTTTACGCTTGTATTCAGCATAGACATCGTTTTCAGCTTGCTGAGCATTTTCCATTCCAGCCATTGCGATTGCTATGAATTGTTTATATGAATGACGAATTGCGAGATTCTCGTCTCGCGAGTAATCTTCAACGACGGCAAGCATGTTACCCATATCCCCCATAATCAAGAAATGGAAATCACTTGGTTGGGGATAGGCAGCCTGAAGATATGCTTTCACCTCCGATTCTCCATCTGTTACTGCTGTATAAGCGTCGGTAATTATTCTAACAAGATGTTCACCTAAAGCAGCAAAACGATCTTCTTTTGTCTGCGGTGTTGCTTTAGCATGACTTCGTATCATCTTGGTAAGAATCGGCTCCATCTCAGTGTACGACTTACGACCGAAGTTTCGGATACTAAGCAAATCCATAGGAGTTTCAATACTATTTAGTACTTCGCCAAGTGTTTCCATTCCGGCATAATGTAAGCTATTGGTAGTACGAACTGAGATTAGCCCCCAGTCGTACAAGTTCTTGATAGTCGTGTCTAAATTGAGTTCCATATCGCTTTACTTTTTTGTATCTTCAACGGTTCCTTCGTACACGGCATTCAGCAATTCTATAGCACGATCTATAAGATTGCTTGCCTCAGCAATATTACCGATTTCAGCTTCTGTAGCCTCATCGTTTTTCAAGTCATCTAAGAAGCCGTAGCATCCTACGTGAGCATCGCCCAGTTGCTCTGCCCAAATACCTGCTGTATCTCTGTTTTCTTTTCTCATAGCCTTACTTTTTACGTCTTAATTCTATTGTTGGGTGAGCATCGTACTCCTGTTTCAACTCGTAAAGTTTTGTTCCTGGCGTAATAATGTCTTTTCTGTAATTCGTGTAGAAATTTAACAACGTGAGGGCATCTTCGGAAGTGACGGAATCAATTTCCTCTTGTGAGAAAACATTACGGTGAATAATTTCAAGCACATTCTGCTTTTCCACTTCATCCAACGTTCCCATACAATGACACCAACACGCTCTCCAATGGTCAGTTCCCATAGAACCTTTTTCATCTAGCCATTTAAAGAAGAAACGATAAAGGATGAATGTCTCAGGCATTTCAAGTAATTCAAAAAATTCTTCTTCGGTAGAGCCAAAGGCCTCAAGGAAGAAAGACATTCCTTTTCCTATCTTTCCTTTTGTGCTATTCAATATTGCCTGTACTGCGCGTATATATTTTCTATTCCAATGTTTTCCAATATAGTCGCGGTTATGCGAATAATCGTCAGCATCACATTTTCCCTTTCGTATCGGGTGGTACTTCATGGGGAACGAATAGATATTTACGTTCAGCTCATCACACAGTTCAACATTGATGCGAAGTCGTTTATATAAATCTACCGGCTGATCCATGAAGTTGTAAAGCAGATAATTTGAAAACTCTTTCAACCCAGCCGCAGCACTCATGCGGATAGCCTTGTTGTATAAATCGAAGGTTTTAATATCGTCAAAAGCAATTCGTAGCGGACGAATAGCAATTCTTGACAACTGAGCAACAATCTCTTCTGTAAACAATCGTGCGTCAACACCTTGATTGAAATCCACATATCTTGCCTTGGGAACGGGATGCTGGTGCTTATCGTAATAAGGCTTTATTTCTTCGTAAGCAGCTATCAATGCTTCCTTTCTGGTAGTAGACAACTTGTTAATATGATAACGGCTGATTATCTTATAAACCTCATACGACTCATCACCTTTCAAGGGTTTGAGTTTCTGATAGAAATCTTGTATCAATCCCTGACTTTTACGAATATAAGCACGGTCGTTAATTCCATTTTTCAGATTACGAATAGAAATATCGAGCAAATTTGGCTGAACAAACTTTGCCCCTTTTCCAAACCCAGATGCGACTATATCATCAATAATCTCACTGAGATTTTCGGACGCGAGGACATTGTTATCCATTAAGAGCAAATCCTTTTGGTCGCCATATACCTCTCGAACTTTTTCAACACGCTCACGCATCGGAATATATGGGATGTACTTATTCTCAAGTGTAGGGACGGCACAAAATGCACAATGACGTATGCAGCCACGAGTCATATAACCATAGAAGGCATTAGACATCGGATATTTGTATTCAATCTCGTCAAGTATTGAGTAATCAAGGGGCAGATTATCAATAATCTGGGTATCTCCCTTGTCTAAAATACCTGGTGTACCGAGAATACCTACCCAAGGCTTAATTCCTGTAGCTGCTTCAAGTTCCTTTGGTTGTATAGATGCCAGAACACCACCAACCATCAGATCTTTCTTTTTCTTTACCAATAATTTTGCAAAGTTGATTGTTTCTACCGTAATGTCCCAATAGAAGGTAAACAATGTGGTTACGCCCACTCTGTCCCATTCGGGTTCTTTCTTCCAAATACCTTTCCAGTAGAAGTCTTTCCACTCTGTCAGTTTTGCCAACAGAATCAGTTCCATGTCAGAGCGCTCGATGGCGATTTTTTCAACGGCCTCTCTATTTCGGGTTTTGATATACTCAATAAATTCATCACGTTTCAGCCACCAATCGATGCTTTTGTCTGTCTTCTCAAAATCCTCTATGCATCGGTCGGCAATACGTTCTATTACAAATTGCTTTAAGTCTCCTTTAAAGAAAGTAACATCCCATCCACCTAGGTTTTTATAATAGGTAGAAATCTTCATTAGGCCAATAGGCGGATACTTATTGGCGTAATTCGGTTCTATTAGGAGGACTTTCTTTCTTTTAGACTTCATCATTAAATTCCTTCACAATTAGCCTTTCCATTTCGGCAATTAAATTTTGGTCGTGCTCATTATCTGGGCAGAAGGAGTTTAATACTTTAAAAACTCGACGCAGCAACCATATTTCACTTGGGTCGAGCACGTTGTTTAATGGTGCAATAATGTCTTGCTGGCCAAGAAGGGGCGTTGATGTAGGCGTAACAATGCGCTGGCCTGGCAATAATGCTTCATGTTGATACGTAGCTGGTTCCTGAACGGAAATGGGTTCTTGTTGATTATCCGTCGTAGATGGAGAGGATACCGTTGTATTATCAGCAGTTGGTGACGTTGGATAATCAATATGCGTTTCAGTAGCCGCACTGGAGGAGGTGACCGTTGTTGGCTCTACGTTGTCTGATGAATCAACTACAGGTTCTTCTTTTGCAGGAGTGGCCTTTTGGGGTGTCGACTCCTGTTGAGGTGCCGTGGTTGGCCTAAGCTTCTCTTCACCCATTGCCTTTGCTGCAAGAAAATCTGGCTGATACAATAACAGCATTCGTTTGGTGGCTTCAAAACCAGCAGCCTTCAATAGCTTCTCAAATTTTCCAATACCACGGTTGTTGATTAAATCTTTAGCATTATAATCAATGGCTCCACCATGTTCTTCGATACGTTTAATGCCATCATATATCTTGTCGATGCTCTTCTTCGCCTCATTCGCCTTTGTATAAAGAGTCTTGAGGTTCTCAAAATATAACCTCAAACCATTTTCTAACGCTCTAGATTCTGGTGTTGGAACCAATCCATCACGAGCTCCATTGGGCCTGATATGTTTATGAGTTACAAAGAACTCACCATAGAAATAAGAATTACTTCTATCTTCCTTCCAATAATTTGTACCAGACAGGAGATTGGCATCTCCAATCTGAATATTATGAGACCTCAATCGAATACCAGCCAACTTGTCATCTTTTGGTATTTGAATGGTATATTTTGTGAGTGCATACCATCCCCATCCAAGTAAACCGTATTTTTTATCTTCTATCTTAAAATACTCCAGGTTGCTAATTTTGTCTTTAGTTCCCTTAATTGACAAACCATATTGTTTTTGTATTCTAGTTTCTCCGACGAAAACCTGTACCTTCTCTAGGCTCTCATGCAATGTTTTGAATTCAGGATTATCGGCAGTGCTCTTATACATAAGGGTGTTTTTGAACTCTGGCTTATATTCGACGGGAGCCACTTCTCGCAAATAATTACAGATAGCTTCAGAATCTAATAAGGAAGGCGCTGCATCATCCTTCACGCCATTCAATTCCACTTCAAAGAAATGATCTGATTCATCAGTAGAAAACGTCTCTCTTATAGTGCATGCATTTATGACATCAGTTGCCAAATAGTCTTCCTTGTCAGTTTCAACCATCTGCCAGATCTTATCAACATCAAAGATTATTTGTGTACCAATGGCTTCACCTCGTGCAGAGGTACGGAAAATCAGCTCATGACAATAGCCGCCACCTACCAATCGGCCAATACCATACATACCTGCATAGCTTACTCCGTCTTTGGTTGACGGGGAAATATCAAGTAAAGTTCGTACAGCATTGGCTGCCTCAATACCGGCACCATTATCTTTGATTTTGATAACCTTGTGTTTGGCATCTATGTCGATTGTCACAACTCCGTCTTTGGGTTGATTCAATACTCGTGTCTCAATTGCCTTGTTGATAGAGTCGAGCGCATTTTGCACATACTCACGATAGATTGTTCTTTCGTCAGAGTACAGCTGAAACATCAGCATACTCAAAATCTTCTTCCTAACTTCCGAGGAGTAATTCAAATTATTTTCCATGATTGTTTTGTTTTAGCCGTTGGGGAATTGTTTGTAAGCAGGTCTTGGGAACTTTACATTCACAAGTGAGCGGAGAGCAGGATTAGAAATGATGTACTCGCCAGGTGAAAGACGTGTCATCATACTCTGGTATACCTTCGGTATATACCTGTAGTCAGGTTTTGAAACTTCGATTGCATTCGTTCGTCCGTATGCCTGTGTAGCACAGTTTCCTTTTACTCTATCGTGAATAGCACTACGGAATTGTTCTACAGAGAAAAGGATAATTCCCAGCGAACGGCCACGCTCAGCGATATCTAGAACCTGATTTAAGATAGGGGAGTTCTTGGGCGCATCACTTGAAGCGTATTTGTTGAGCTCATCCACAAAAACTATTATTTTATCTGGAATGTCACTTCTATCTCCATCAAGTTTCAGGTCATAAATAGCGCGTGTAACACTACCGAATACAAAACTCTGGGTATTACCGTCAAGGCGAGCAATGTCTATCACCATTACATTATTCGCTCTAAGATGGTTTTGTATTTCGTTTGTCAAGTCGACTTCGTTCACAAGACTTTTCCCAAAAACATCATTTGAAATGGCTTTACGGATGCACCTTTTAAACTTTCTCCAACTGACAACTTGAATCTCTTTATTGGCATCAGCATTACCAGCCTTAGTGTATTCATCTATAGTTTCTTTCAGAGTTTCCCACTTCTCTATGTCCTTAAACTTGCCCTCTTCATTCATAATGAAGTTGGCACACGCTTCCAGAGTGTTTGTAGGATCGTTTTCATTTGCAAGCAGCAAGTCAAGTCGGTCTTTGTTGTCAGCAAAAGTAAACTTGTAGGTAAAGGCTTTCTTGTCTCTCTTCTGCTGTTCAATGTCACTTGGAGCTGCGTATGATTGTACCTTAGCTACATCGCTTTTGCTATAAGGGTAGTAATAGCGAACATTTTCAAATGGAGTATCTGCCAATCCAAGATCAGCATAAATCTGCTTGTCTTCACTGCTAAGACTTAAATTGGGCTCGTCAATAGCCATCAAATCACGCCCCTTAACATTGAAAAGAACAAATGCACAGGTTTCACCATCTTCCAATCTAAACTTGTTCTGAATCGCTCTAAGCAGAAACATGGAATATGAAGTCTTTGCAGCCAAGCCTGATATACCAGAAATATTGATATGTGCACCGTCTGGACCTATTAGGAAATGAGAATCCAAGATGACACGAATTTTGATTTTGTCTTCACCTTTATACATTTCCAGGTAGCCGCAGACAAGTGGGTTCTTTACATCATCATCTGTCAAGCCCAAGGCTTTTTTCACTTCTTCTGCATCGCACAATGATACCTGTTGACCGTTTAGAACTGGTGTATAAATACCAGCGGTATTGCCACTCACACGTGCGCGAACATAATTCATTCCTAAGCGATTCATGTTTCCAATTTTCTCATCGGTGCTGCCGAAATCGCTGGAGATGTAACCTGTGAAATGACTGGGAGCATCGGTGATATGATTTATTTCCTCAATCACTCCAAATGTGATTGAACCCGATTCGTGGTTAACCTTTACCACATCGAATGGGCTAAGAATTTGTTTTTTGTCCGTCCAGAAATAAAACTCATCGATAGTTGACGGACATTTCTCGGTTGCTGAGACCTTTCCTATTACTTTTGCCATTTAGAATAAGTTTAAGATGATGTCAGAATTATAATACTTTGATTTGCAGAAGCTCTCCGTTAGGAAAACCGGATAAAGATGATTGGCCCACCGTGTATCGTTTCCATAACACACAGGGTAGGCCTCGTTAATGAGGTTTGCGCTAATGATGTTTATCAAGTCGGTATCCATTTGTTCCTCCTCGTTAATAATCACCATTTCGCACTTCACCACGTCAGAGAAATTTGTCTCACGGAAATCACTATTACGGAGACGCAGATACCAAACGGCATATTGAACACCGTTTGCTTCAGAAGTATATCGGTAAGCCTTTGTTCTCTCGAAAGGTTTTAAGTTTGCAATTGTCTTGGAAAGTCGATGACCCTCATAGTCGGGTAGTAGTTCAGGGTCAAAACGTTTTGATACACCCACAACATATCGATAGTTCTCACGAAGCATCGTTTTGTCTGGTCGGTTGACGTTAGAGAAACTTGGGTTATACTCCAACGAGCCATCTTTGATAAGGTAATGCTCATCGTCAAGACGATTGTGAGCACAGAGATTAGCCACAAGTCGTTGTTCTTCATCAGTCATTTCTGCCTGAATCTTTGCTGTACCTCTATTCTTGTAATTATCCTTGTCAGAGTTGAACTTGTCTTTTTTATCTGTTTTGTAAAGCAGGATTTTGTCTATTTTGATGCCAACTTCACTAACGTATGGAAGCTTGCTCAACTCCTCATTTATTTCATCACAGTATAGACGGCAAAAATCCTCACCTTCATCATCAACGTCAAAATCATCAGGAAGAGAAATCACTATTTTATGGTAAGTTTGATAGGGGTGGAAGGTATCTCGGTCTTCACGCTCACAGCAACCAACCACAATCTGGCCTGCAAGAACCGGGAAAATCTTCTTGCCAATAGCCATATCGTCCACCTTATAGACGTGACGCGAACCATCAAGAAAAAAGGAGAATATGGGGCGTGAATAATCTATTAGCATACGGTCTATAACTACAGTAGGCACAAGGGTTAAGTCAGATTCTGCAATACGACTCTTGTTGCGCGTAGAAGCAGGCTTATCGTCGTAATCAAGCACATCTGTATCTAAGATATTAAGGCTTACCTTATTGGTTTTATAGCAAAGGTAGTTCCCTTCACCCTTCTTGACGATGTAATCTAAGATTTTACCCATACTCTTGTTGTTTTTGAATTTTATTTCAATGCAAAGGTAGCATCATTTTTCAAAATAACAAAATTTTTTAAGAACAAAATTCCAAAATAGATGAAAGTTTAATATAATTTAACAAAGCATTGGGCTTCACATTTTCTTTTTTCATGATATGCGTTATGTATTTCGGCGTATAGCTCAAATTGCAGGCTGTTTTTGAGTAGTAGGTAACCAATAGCTCAAATTGCAGGCCGCCTTTTAAGGTTGATTTCTTGGCAATCTGTATGATAGTTTGTACCTTTGTGCCGCAGTCTGAAGCATAGTGGAGCTCTGCTGGGGAGCAACTCCATGAGGAATAGGACTGTGCAAATCGACAGGAATGGGCAGGAGTCTCTATCAACGTGGCTCCTGCTTTTCCATTCCAAGAGATTCTGCCAATGCCAAGAAAAACCCAGAAATGAACCGCTTGCGGTTCTCCGTCGTCAATCCGCTATGGTTGTTCAGGTTCTTCTTCAGGTCAGTAAACGTACCCTCTATCTTGTTGTTCGTATTGGACATTCCCTTACAGTCCTCCCGTTGGAAAGTGAAGAGGTAAGGGAGATAGAAGTTCAGGCTGTTCATCGCTGCCCTTAGCCGCTGGTGCGTGTAGTGCATCTTTCCGTCTTTATGGAGGCTCTTATGATCAATCGTGTCCTTCCACTTTACCTTCCAGTCCTGGTATTCCTTCTTGAAGTCTGCTTCGTCACTTCTGTGAAGTCTGCCTAATAGTTCTCTCAACTCTCTACTGGCTAACATCTTGGGATTCAGCGTAAGATAGCGTCTGATTATCTGCTTCATATGGAACTGGCACATCTGTATAGGATACTCGGAAAAGGTCTTGAACATGCTCTGCTTGCCGTCTATGATTAGTCCGCGTATGGAGTAGCCACGACCCTTTATGCTGCTCACAGCATCCTCGTAGTCCTTCACCGTCTCACTCTTCACAAAGGCCATGTAAAGCGGCTTTCCTGTCTGGTTGTCCAATGCCAGAAGGACTCCGAAACTGCGTCCCCAGTAGGTCACGTCCAGATGTACGAATCCCTCACCTGACAAGGGAGGCTGTACCCACTCACGCTTGATGTCATGCAGCCTGCGCTTGATTGTAGCTACACTCATGCCGAAACGCCCAGACAGCTCCTTAATGGTCTGTTTCTCTTGTTGATAAGCGTTCCATAAATCCACTTCGCTAATCTCCGTTCCTGCTCGGAATTGGTAGCCGCAATCTTGACATTTATACAACTGTACGCCCTTGCGTACACCATTCTTCTTCGTGTGTGTACAGCCACACACTTGGCATCTCATTTTGAACATAATAACCTTGCAATTTGATGGCTTAAATGCCTGCAAAGTTAGTGGCTATCGGTATCTCAGGCATGTTTCAGCCTGCAAAATGAGCTATTGAGCATTTTCGACCGTCGATTTATGCCTGAAGGTAGCTTGACCTCTCAAAACACCAGTGTTTATCATGCCTTGAGAGAGGTTTCAGCCTGCAAAATGAGCTATTGGTCTGTATTTCGCCAGTCCCCAATAATCCCCCTTACAATAACCCAAAACATAAGTCATAGTTGGTTCTAATTGCCCTCATCGTTAGAACCAATTTTGAAATATGGGGGCAAAAATGGCTGGTTTTTGACGCTTTTTTTCTTCATGGGGCTTGCGGCACTCTAATTTTGCATTCGATTTCGTGGCGGTGCCTCAGATATCAAGATTGTCGGACGCGACATTTCTTTAAATCTGAAAAGCAAAAGGATCCGTGCATAAGACACCACTCGGATGAGAGACAAAATTAAGTAACAACAATAAAGTTCTATGATGGAAACAGATAACAAAATTCTGGGCAACCAACTGGTTGTGATGTCGAGGGCAGACCTTGACTCCTTGGTGAACGAGTTGGCACAGAACATTGTGGCCGCTCAGACAAAAAATGTGCAAAGTGAATGTGAGGCGTGGATGGACATTCCTGAAGTTGAACGCTTCATCACCCGTGAAGAGGCGGCAAGGCTTCTGCATGTGAACTTCACCACCCTCTGGCGATGGGACAAGCAGGGACAACTCCATGCCCGACGTGTCGGAGGACGGCGTGTGATGTACAAATACAGCGATGTCCTGGCATTGCTTAATGGTGGGTCATACAATGGATAAACATGTCATGCCCTTTGATGGGAACGGAAGCCAAGACTTTCTCTCCCTCATCAATGCTGAGGTGGATAAGGTGGAGCCAGCAAGCTCGACTCCACCTATAACTCCCGACGAACAAAAGTCGTCCCCTGTGCCTCCGCTGTCTTTGTCAGGTTCTTCCGAAATACCCAAAGAGATGCATCACCTGAAGGCAGAAACCTTCTCCGAGCCTACAATTTCAATTGATGGGCTGTCGGAATCAGTACAGGAGTATATCCGAACCGTAGCAGATTCCTACGGGTGTCCACAGGAGTTCGTGGTAGTTACATGCTTCATCACGGCTGGCATAGCAGCTGGGAAGAAGGTGCAGCTTGTCACCAATCCATACACCAACTACCCATGTGACTTCTTCAGCATGGTCGGCAAGCCGAGCCGTAACAAGACGGGGCCACTCAAAGAGGTCACGCAGCCCCTTCGTGAACAAGACAAAGTCAACTTTGCCCAATATGCAAAGGCGAAAGCTACATACGACCAATGTAAACGTGATGATAGAAACTACAGCGGTGAGCAGCCGGTGTTTCATCAGCGAGTGGCTGGTGACAGTTCCCCGGAGTCACGTAATGCCCTGCTGGCACAAGGTGACATGATAGTTATTATAGCTGATGAGTTGAAGTCCTTCATTGACTCTTTTGGCCGTTATACCAAAGGCGGTAATGGTTCAGGTGCAGAGGTGTCACAGATTCTCTCAACATGGTCGAATGTCAGCTTCACCATCAACAGGAAGTCTGAAGAGACCAAACTGGTTGATGACCCAGCCATGAGTATCATTGGTGGCATTCAACCAGGACCACTCGGAAAGACTTTCGGTACGGATGCCCTGATGGACTCTGGCTTTACCCAACGTTTCCTGTTTGTCTATCCCGACAGAAGCACATTTGTAAAGAGGTGTGATAGAAAACGATTGACACCTGAAACGCGAGAGAGTTGGAACAACATCATCGGCAGACTGTTCAACATGGAACCGTTGACCCTTCAGCTGTCCCATGAGGCAGAACGTCTCTATGCTGACTATGCAGATGCCAACGACATGAAAGCTGATGCGGAGGAGGATGACTATATCGGTGGCGTGATACAGAAGATGAACATCCACGTGCTGCGTCTGGCTATCATGGCGCATCTATTGTCCGACCATTGGAACGAGCCAGTCATCACAGGTGAGGCCATGAATTATGCCATCCTTGTTTCCGACTACTTTACCCAGATTCACGTTGAACGCATCTATCCGCTCTTGAAAGACCCATCAGGAATGCAGCGCATGATGACTAACGGTGACTTGATTCGTACCCTCAACAAGCGGTTCAAGATTAAGTCGCAGAATTTCCTTGCCGAAGCTTTGGGCGTCACGCAACAGTATATCAATAAGACACTAAAAACACCATGATGGTTGTAGTTGTAGTTTCGCGGAAACACCTGTGAATAAAGGGCGGAAGCCTACAACTGCCCTACAACTAAGAGCATTTGGCTTCATCCGTTGGGCACTATACACATGGTTGTACCCTTGTTGTAATGTCAATCCATTTGTTTACAGGGCTTTAAGCCGTCCTACAACTACAACAACGAGATTAATAATTGAAAATGATGAAAAGTTTATTCGATACCAAGATAAGTTATTACGCAAACGTAAGAGACAATGTCGGCACGGAAATATCCCTGCGCGACTTCCTCTTCTGCGACCAGTACAAGGAACAGATAGAGCATATCCGTTCCATTAAAGATGAGGATGTGCAAAAGAGCCTGAAGAAACAGTTGCCTTTGGCTACCATCTCAGGCACATTTGCCCCTACAAGACTTGCCGAAAACCTCGTAACCCACTCGCACCTGCTTTGTGTTGACATCGACAAAAAAGACAACATGGACGTTGATTGGTTCGATGACCTGAAGCATGAGTGGCGTAACATCCCCCAGATACTCTATGCGGGTCACAGTATCCGTGGGAAAGGCTGGTTTGTCATCTTCAACATTGCCTATCCTCAAAAACACAAGGCTCAGTTCGAAGCTCTGCGTCAAGACTTCTTCCGTGTAGGCCTTATCATAGATGAGGCATGCAAGGACGTGAGCCGGATGCGTACAATCTCCTACGATCCAGAACCGTATGTGAATGAGGATGCTGCCTTGTATACAAAAGTATGGGTGGAGCCTAAACCAATTATCCGTACCACTTATAGTTTTGACTGTAGTGATGGCATAAGACATGCAGAACAATGCTGCCAAGAGATTGCCAGACGTGGCATAGACATAACTGCCGACTACAATGACTGGTTCCGTGTGGGTGCAGCTCTGGCATCACTTGGAGAACGTGGTCGCAGTCTGTACCATTTGGTCAGTTCGCAAAATGCGAAGTACAAAGCGGCAGAGACGGATAAGAAGTTCGACAACTTTCTGCGCAACGTCAGCAGCATCAACATCGGGACATTCTTCCACATCTGTTCGCAACATGGAATCAACTGGAAGGAGGACTGACCATGAAAACAGAGGTTACAAGTTTCAACAGTTCATTCTTTGAATACCTGTGTGGTTTTGCTTGGTTTGGTCAAGATAAACTGGAAGCTATGATGAAGCGTTATCCCATAGGTGCAACGGAACAAAATGAGCCGATATTCTGGCACATTGATGCAGAGCATAAGATTACCAATGGTCGTGTCGTCACTATGGACAGCGAAACGGGGAAAGTCTATGATGAAAGTTTGTACTACCAAGACGGGCGACCAATGTGCCTGTTTGGTAAGCATCTGTTGACCACCTTCCCCAGCCAGACGGTTGCATTGGTGAAGGATGAAATGACTGCTGCCATCATGAGTTGTTTCCCAACACCATACGTTTGGCTGGCCACTGGCAAGAACGATGTCACACCTGCTGATTTGACTCCTCTCGAAGGTAAGACGGTGATTGTATTTCCCGACAAAGGCGAGTATGACCGATGGAAAGAATTCTTACATGCAGCCCCAAGTCTCCAGTTTCATGTCTCAGACGTGATGGAGAAATCACAGAGCGATTGCCAGAACATCGCCCAGGTGATTTTGAGTCAACAGCCACTTCGACCGACTGAGGAAGAAGCAACTCTGATGAAAATGGAAGAAGCCAATCCCAATCTCGCTTTGCTCGTCAAGGCTCTTGACTTGAAAGTAGTGAGCATGTCTGTTGGGGAAGAGGCAACGGCTAATGCCGGTATGAAATCCAAAGCATTTCCATCATCCACTGTTCAATCCAAGGGTGAAGAAACCTTGCAGGCCATCAAATCGGAGCAGGAAAAACGATGGCGTGGCTGGAACCAGAAATGCCACCAATGCGACCAGTCACACGAAGGCATCAATGGCACTTATTGTGGCAAACTTCATCGATACGTGGAGTATGGGAAGGGCTATTGTGGCAGATGAACTTGTTCATCAGGATTCCCCCAATCGAATAGAGGGAAGAGAGAGATTCTACGAATCGCATAACCTAATATGCGTTAACTTCCATTAACGAAAAAGGGTCACCACTCCCAATTAGCTGGGAGAGCAAGCTCGGTGACTATTATCAATAAAATATTAACAATCAAAACAAAGAATTATGGCAGACAGAAAACAAGTAATGGACATACGTCCGAACTCGGATGGCATCAGTCAAGCGGAGAGTAATGAACAACAACGCAACTGGAGCGAGGATTTCTTACGCAAGAAATCCAACGACCCTTTGGCTAACTATGACCCAACACGAACACACCTGAACTTTGAGGTGGCCCGTGGTGGCATCGTCCAGCCAATCGACAAATCGAAGTCCATCATGCAGAAGATGGCAGATAACCTATCGGCTCGCGGAATCAAAGACCCGAATGCCCGTGAGCGTGTTCGCCGCAGACAGAACACGTTGGCGCAGTTCATCTTTGGCGGAAGCCGAGAACGCATGAACGAACTCGCCTTCGGTGGCCAGACATTGAACCTTGACAAGGGAGCTGACAACTCCATGTTGACCAGGAAACAGGACATCGAGGAATGGGCAAAGGATGTGTATGCCTTTGTCGCCCATCGCTTTGGTGAAGAGAACATAGTCAGCTTTTACGTCCATCTTGACGAGACCAATGTTCACGCACATTGTACGTTGATTCCGATGGACCGAGAGAAAAACCGTATCTCATGGCGTTCTGTTTTTGGGAAAAACAGGTATGAGATGGGGCAGCTGTTTTCCAGCCTTCATGATGCGTTTTCAAAAGAGGTCGGTATGAAGTGGGGGCTGGGACGTGGCGACAGCATTCGAGAGACGGGTGCCAGGCATCACTCGACCTACGAGTACAAGCGTAAGTTGGTCAATGACGTTAATCAGCTTGAAAGCAGAAAGGGTAGTCTGGCTGATGATATTAAACTCCAAGAGCGTAAACTGAAAAGCCTGACAACAATGATAGCCAATCTACGGAATCGTCGTGCGTCCATCCAAAATGAAATAGATGAGATAGCACGTGGATTAGGCGAGGAAGATACAGACAACATTATTCTGACAGCCCGTATTAGGAATCTTCGCATGCAAATGGAAGATATAGACAATAAGATTGCTGAACGTTCCAAGATGCTTGAAGATACAAGTGCAAGCCTCCAGAAAATTCGAGACAAGCTTTTTGAGATGAAACGAGAGCATCAGAGAGCCCTGGAAAGAGAAGGAGATGATATTGACAGACAGGCTAATCACATTCACCTTGGAATCAATAGTACATACAATAGGATGCTGGCAACAACTATGCGGGAAATCATCCCGACATTAAATTCCAGCCAGCGTGACATTTTACGAGAAAAAGGCTATTATGACCTTACCGAAAATGCCAATGAAGTTATCAATTGTGCCCTTTTACTGGCCATCAACTATGTAAAGCAAGCAACCGCTTATGCCGAATCATGCGGAGGAGGTGGTGTGTCCGACCTGTCGGGATGGGGTCAGAATAAGGACGAAGATGATGAGCGATGGTGGGTACGTTGTATCGCTACAGCAGCGGCAATGGTAAAACCTTCATCTCGAAAGAAGAAGCAAGGTGTAGGAAGATAAAGTATAGAGTACGCCCGAATGAATCTCACGCATCGAGTAGTCATTCGGGCTTCTATATAATAAGCATAACTATATTCATTTATAAATTAACCCAAACAAAATATACCTATTCATAGATAATACTCTCAGATTCAGCATCCAGTTTCGGTGGATTTTTCATTGCAAAGAACAATGCTTGTATCAACTTTTTGTAACATTTGTATGATTCATATTTCATAGCTCGAGACAAATATAACAAAGGTTCACGGCCACTAATATTATAAAATTCTGGTTGGTTCTCCATCGACCAAACAATAATTGTATACGCAAATCTGGCACAGAAAAAGCCTGTACTATGCAATGGATACAGGGTAAAATATATCCGATATATGCGCATTAACAAGTTCAATATGTCTGAAGGATTCAAAACTTCGTAATGCCATACAGCAAGAACTATTCTCATCATATCATCAGGAAGATCTTGGAATGAAGGATGAGTAGAGTTCATTTCCTTCAGTAACCTTTCAAGTATTCCATCACTATTTATCTTCTGCCTACCTTCATTTATGTAATCAAGTAAAAGCAAGTCATCAACAAACAAACCATTACACTTTTGAGAAGCACGATATATGCAGAGGAACAATGTAGTAGACAATATAGAAGCAATACCGACACCTTTTTTCAGATTTTCAAACTTATAGCTATTGTTCAGAGACATCCTGCAAATGTACAAAGCTTCATTCCATAAGCCATTATCTAATAAAATAGGAAGAGTTCCATTCATGAGGATCACAGAGTCTTCTTTTCGATTACCATACAACTTGTACATATCTACCGCATGTAAAGCCAACTTGACTGATATATCATTGTCTTTGATATAGTAATCAGCAAGTTGGAATACCATGCATGCAACTCCAAAATATCTAAGGGGTTCAAAGTCGTCAAGAAGATGTGGCACATCTTTTGTAAATAGGTTATAATCACATGCAACAAATCCAGTGTCTTCATTACCTTTTTTGGTTGCCTCCCAGGTTTCCGCAACCAAAGCATTAAACCTCAACAATATATTATTTATATAAAAAACATCTTCTTTCCGATTTTTCCAAAGATAATCAGCAACAGGAATCATCATTCTCACAGAATCTTTCCTATTGCCAGCCTTCCAATATGCAAAAGCAATAGTACCCCATATAAACATTTTCTCATGTTCATCCAAACATTCACCAAAATAGGGATTTGCGACAAAAGACATCAAAACTTTTACTGCCTCTTCTGAATCAGTGCGACCAACAATTGCCGCTTTTTCCACAATTGCCCAAAGTGAAGTTCTTCTTAGAATGCGTAGATCATATACACTAGTACTTTTGTTAATTGCTTCAAGTGCATCATCAAAACGATCAAAATTCATATATGCAGAAGCTAGAGCAAAATTTAATTGGAGTTTACCAATATCATCGTTTTGATATTTTGCAGACTCAACATAAGTATGCTCTACTCCTGCTATATCCTTTATTGCAGAATAATGATCTATTAGACATTCATATGCTGTTGTTATCAGCGGGAGAAATACATTATCAAATTGCTCTGCCTCTTTAATAATTGCATATAATATATCCACATGTTGTTCTTTTGGGCTCTTGTCACGAATATTCAAAACTGCGAAACCACAACCTTCGTTAAACAAATCCCAAGGTGAAAGACCTTTTTCAATGAATTTCTTCATCCATAAGACAAGTTCTTTGACTGTTGAAACCGAGTTCAATGAAATGGTCATAAATGAACAAATATCTATCTTCTTGTCAAGAATCGTTGAAATATTATCATATTTCGAATATGGTAATAATCGCATTGACTCTGATACATTACCAATAAGCAGATTTGACATTAGTAGCAAATCATAACCCACAGCTTTTAATTCTGCATTGTCTGAATAGTTATTTAACAGCGTCTCTAAATCCGAAGCAACCATTGAAATATGAGAATCCTTTTGAGATACCATAATAGTTAATTGACATATTCGGATTTCTATCTGAATAGCCATATTCATACCAACAGGAAACGGAACACCTACCCACATCAACTTCAAGGTATCAAGACCTGGCGCATCAAGTAGTTTTTGGTCACGTAGTTGGACGAGTGCAGAACAATAGAAGTTTGCTGCTTCCTCATATTCTTCTGCTTGAGATAGAAGGAAGATAACATTAAGCACATCGTTTGGATATAGAATCTTTTTTTCTAAGATATGGTGTGCAAAAGCCTTACTACAATCTTTATATTCATTTCTAGACAAATCTGGAGTCAAGGATTTCTTTATTAATGGTGAAAGACTGTAACTACCATCATTCTTAACGATCCAATTACTACAAAGATTGTTAAGGACAAATGATGCATTAGATATCTCTGGCTTTACATCTGCCATTGTCCTACAGTCATCCTCTGTGAAACTACCTGATATAATAAGTAATCTATTTAGTAGTCTTAAATCATTTCTGTCTACACTTTGAGCAACTAAATTTCTTACCACAACCTCTGCAGAAGTACCCTTAGGGCAACTAAACAACTTTCTTATACCATCATCAGTAAGTTCCCATCCGCAAGATTCCAATATAGAGAGTGCTATTTGTACCAACCATGGATGGCCATATGTAATTCCAAGGATTAATGAAGAAAGATGCTGTTTATCGGTTGGCAAAATTTCCTTAACTTCTGATTCCTGTAAAAGTTGTAATTCCATTTCTGGGATAATCATTGGCTCACGGAAAACAAAATCTGAATACTTCTTTCTCGAAGTGATAATGATTTTGAAATTATCTTCAGCCTTAGATTCCACGGTGTGAATAAATGTTTCAAACAATCCACTATCACCAGGGTCAACAGCATCAAGAATTAGCAAATACCTTTCGTTTACCTTTATCTCGCTTATTATACAATCAAGATTATATAAGTTGCTATTATTGAATGGAATCCATAATTTGGTGTATCCATCCATTCTTGTAGCTACTAAACATGAGAAAATCGTCTTTCCTTGCTTCACATTGCCATGAATCCATAAACAATTTCTTTCAAATAGCATAGACATGGCATTTTCAACCAAAGTTTCCCTATGAATGCACTTATCTGGTAGTCTTGTAAAGGAATCAACATCTGTCGATACTTGGATTTTGGGATAAGAACCATTAACCCTAACAACCTCCATCATTCTCTCTGATAGTTTTTCAAAAGACGCTTTTTGCTCTTTTAATGCTTTCAAGACATCACAATTGCATTCTAAAACTTCTTTCTTTAAATCTTCAAAGTACTCATCAAGTTTATAGTTGATAATGTCTGTTTGGAAAGAACTGATATACTCCAAACATTTACTATCACGATGGATTTCCTGAAGCCATGCAACAAGAAGCTCTTTAGTTTTAGGATTAATGCCTTTACGTTTATCTTTGATATATTGCTGCAATTTGGGAAGTTGATCCAACATATTGTCAGACATCAATTCACGAGTTTCTTGAGAAACATTCCATTTGCCGAGTGCTTTGTTATAACATTTCTTTAAATGCTTCATTACATCATCTGTTTTGCCTATCGCTGGCACATAACCAGCAAGTACAGAGATGGCAAAACTTGCAACCAAATCAAATGGAGTCATTGTAAGTGGCATATTATAACAATACTAAATTGACAAAATTGGGATAATATATAAAAACAATATTGTGACATGTACTAGAATTCAATCCCTCTTCCCCTCCATCCTATCTATGAACGTCTTAAATATGAGTGGATAGGCTTCCCTTGCATTGAATGTTGTGCCAGGACGCAAGAGGGATTGCATATCGTTGATAAACTCGACATCCTCCATTTTCTCCTGCATGTTGTTGACGAACTGCTTATAAGAAGGAGCCTTATCAACAACAAACTCCATATACTTCTTATAGCATTGCAAAACTTTATCAACATCTACTTCCTTACGTCGTAAGGCAACATAAAGGTCAAAGAGGTCGCGGCCTTTTTTTCGCTGATAAAGGGCGCGAAGCTTAGTTCCCAACAACTCTTCGAGGTGGTAGGTGGTTAAATCGGCTTCACCAGTAAACCATGAGTTTTCTACCCAAAATGGCACTTTGGCTAAGCCAAGCACATTGAAATGCTCAAAGCAATTGATTTCTACCTTCAAGCGTATCTGTACGGTTGGTGGTATTTCAGACTCAACTCGGAACAGCATTGTATTGTTGTACCGTTTCTGCTTGGTCACTCTATCTGGTAACCAGTCAAGCACTTCCCCTAAACGATACATGATTGGCTTGATTGGCCCAGGATTAATCTGAACCAAATCAATATCTTCACTATAACGTGGTTGGGGTGACAAATATAGTTTATGTAACGCCGTTCCACCACGGAATGCTAATTGCGATGCCAAAAACTCATCACTGAAGATGGCAATCAAGGCGCGGCATATAATCAGATCTTGTTCTATCTGAGCATTATCTATCCAAGGTGCATGTTCGCTCCACTGCTGAATAGCTGTTCTGTTAATCATAAGTCATCTGTTTCGATTTGTACATTTATATTTATCTTCCATCGGCTGTTTCTTTCAGAAGGATTATTTTCTGTCAATGTACTTAAAGGCTGATATTTCAAAGCGCCTGATAACGATTGCAGTTGTTCATACAGGTCATCTGACAATCCAATCTCTCCTACAACATTCTCGAGCAAATAGCCGAGCCTTTGCCAGACCACCTTCTTCACACAAGAAGTAAGAGGTGCAAATTGACTTTTAACATCAATCTGTTCTGCTAATTCTTCAAGTATAGTGGCCACTCGCGACAAGCCGCCTACATGCTGCTGATACTGTACGAGATCGGCAGCCGTCAATAAAGGATTAGAAATACGAATTATTCCCGTTTCTGTATTTTTTGTGATAAGGGATTCTTCAGGGAACTGTTCGCGATAGAACCAGTCAATGGTTACATTGCGAGTGGAAACAACCCGACGCTTTGGGAAAGTTGTCATCACCGAGAATTGCTGAGGGCGCTGGTGAGCTGCACCAAGCAGCTCTGCAGCACTAAGCATACAAACATAGTATGACTTGTTAAGGTAAGCCATTAACTGGTCGATATAATAGGTCGCTGGCACTGAGCCACGTAAAACATAATGAACGGGAATGATAACGTAATAGCCTCGATACACATTGGCTATAGTCTTGTTAGAACAAAGTCTGGAAAGTTCATTTTGAAGAATCTGCTCTGAAGAGTACATTCCTGTCTTTCTCACATCTTCTATCGAAAATGTGGGATAGCCATGAATAGCTCTATCTTCAATCCACTTTTGCAAAGTCATATAGAGTAATTTTGGTGCAAATATAATAATAAAAACATTAACAATACACTGTTTTTACTCAAAATCCTCTCTTTTTATGCATTTTTAATGGAATTCATCTCTGTTTATAGCTATAATGAGTATATTTAACCTTCAAGAATGGCTCATCATTTTTTTTAGCAGTTCTTTCATTTGCTCCGGTGAAAGACTGTCAATATCGATAGGTTCCTCATTCTTTTCAATGTTGAGGAGTTTGTTGTTGTTGCGGAAGCGAATTTCAAGAGGATACATGTCCTGATAGCCAGTGGTCACATCGTTGCCTTGCGAGTGGCCCATACTCTCGGAGATATAGAGTTCTTCCACACCTGCAAGTTTCAAGTTGGTAGCAAAAGAGTGACGCGCCCAGGTGCCAGACACTACTTTGTCCCATCCAAGAACTTCTTTGCAAATGCGATTCATGCGATCTTTGATGTTGGAGTTTTCCTGTACTGTTAACTTCCTGCGTAGAGTCTCGTCAGTAGCTCCATTGAAGATTTGCGGAAAGACGAAAGCATCCTTCTCAGGCTTGGCTCCTATCTCATCGAGAATAACCTTCAATGGTTCTATAATGGGAACGATAACCACAGACATGCTGTTGCTTCGGGCCGAAGTCTTCTTGCGCATAAACTCAAAGGCTCGCCCACCTTCTGCGAAGTAGGTACGATTATAAGTCAATCTTCCTGCATCCGCAAGATTAAAGCCGTTACACAGATATTGTGCCAGGAAAAGACCCAAAGAGTCATGGGCGCGTTTCTTGTAGAATGGGGACCAACTTTCGGGGTAACGCTTCTCCACAAACACATGGTAGAGTTCCGTCATTTCATCTACACTTAGGTATGATTGTTGGCGACGCTTACCGCGAGGGATAGAGATGAGCGTATTGTCTTTATTTGAGAACGGGTACTTATCCTCTGTCAGGAAACCTTGGCGAATGCACTCGTTCCAAACTACACGGCAGGTTCGGAGATACATGCCTCTTGTGGCATCTGCAATCCTTCCCATAATCTTACCGTTTTCCTCAACTCCATTTTTCATTACATTATTCCATTTGTCGATGACATTCTTGTCAACTTTGAACCCTCTGACATTTCCTGCATACTTTAAAAATGAATTAAGGGCCCACTGATAATTCTCTGCTGTTCCAATCCTTTCTTCAGCTTTCATCCTGGCAATGATACCTTCCCATACTCCGACAAAGGATGTTGCATTATCTGTCTCCATCGCCTCTCCAGACAGGTAAGTGCGAATGAGTTCAAGCGTGAGGGGTTGCTTTTTGCTTAGCTTCTCCAGTCTATCCCTATAGCCCTCCAATACTTTTTGCCATTCGGTGTGTACTGGCATGAGTAAGCTCTTAGCTCCTCTGACACTACACACCTCGTTGAAGTACTTCTCGCTTTGGTAGTCCATCTCCTTCAACTTGTAGTAGTAGCGTTTAGCTGCTATCTGGAAACATACGGCTAGGGGATAAACGTCTGTATCCTTATTGGTGCGTTTATCCAATACCAAAGTAAGAGAACAATTGTCCACCTTACTGCACTTAATTGATGTTTTTACGGCCTTCATAACTATAGTCTGTTGCTATATCTCTGAGAATCTTGCGAACAATTTGCGAACAAAATCGCCCATTGATTGAAGTTTTATATAATTTCATTTTTGCGCTGCAAAGTTACAAAATAATTGTGATACAACGTGTTACAAAGCCAAGAAAAATTTTATAAAAACTCAAAAAATCATAATTTAACAGACTCATAATCTGGAGGTCACAGGTTCAAGCCCTGTCTGGTCCACGATGAACAATCAGCAACTTTACATCTCTGTAAGTTGCTGATTTTTCTTTTTGCGAAAACTATGCGAAAACAATCGGTTTGAGTTCAGTAGGTCTTGTTTATTGGATTTGCATTTACAATAAGGGTGTCATGTAAAGAGGAAGATAGGTGGCATCACCCTCTACCTTAAAGTCGGCTGCATGCAAAATAGTAGGAGTTGCTGATATATTTTACGCTTCATAATGACGCTATTTTACACCTTTTTGAGATTTTTCCCTAGCACGTATTACACCTTTTTGAGATTTCTTGCAAGATTTTTGTTGAAAAACTATAAAAAACAATTGTTTTTCTGTCAATTTTATGCGTAATTTGGTCATTTGGCGCATTTATGTTTGGTCATTTGGCATATTTGTATTCGGTCATTTGTGACCTCCAGATTATAGTCTGTTGCTTAAAACCACCTTTTATACCCCAAATTCTGCGTAAACAAACAGACGATGAAATTGGCGATGCCTTTTGCAAATTAAGCACGGTTCATCGTGCTTAATTTGTCGTTATAGTACAAATCGCTGATTGTCAAATAAATACAAAATAGAAATAAGATGGCATTTTACGTTGAAAGAATTATAATTCACAACAGAGCCCCATTTAAGCATATCGATTCACACTTTGAATATTAATCCACTTATTCCGAATTTTTAAGTCAAATTCTTATGACTTATTCTGTTTTTTAACAGAACAAAACGTCAACTTATTCCACTTTTCGTTTATTATACGGCGCAGTCTGCTAAAAAATGGTGATTGCGCCAAATAATAATGCTATATTTTGGCGTAATCCATGCAAAATATCAAGATTATGCCAATTTATAGTATGAAGAATTGTATTTTGTCAAAGGTCAATACTATTCTGTTTGGTCATTTGGCAAAGAACATGTTCAGTGATTTATGACAAATTCATTCGGTCGTTTGTGACCTATCAGATTACATGTCGGTTTTTTACTACCAAAAGTTGAATGGTGTCAATAATTTCCAAAAAAAATGGAAAAAGGGAGGAATTTGAAAAATAAGATGTACCTTTACACCTTGAAAATAATTCATTAGCAAAACTAATACTTTCTTAGTATGAAAAATGTACCAACAATCAAGATTGGAATCGTCGCTGTAAGTCGCGACTGTTTTCCTGAGTCATTGGCCGTCAACCGCCGCAAGGCGTTGGTAGCCAAGTATGTAGAGAAATTCGGCCCCGCCGATATCTACGAGTGTCCCATCTGTATCGTCGAGAGCGAGATCCATGCCCAGCAGGCTCTTGAGGATGTGAAGAAGGCAGGATGCAACGCCCTCTGTGTGTACCTGGGCAATTTCGGTCCCGAGATTTCCGAGACCATGATAGCCGACTGGTTCCAGGGTCCCACCATGTTCTGCGCCGCCGCCGAGGAGACACAGGAGAACCTGATTGATGGTCGTGGCGACGCCTACTGCGGTATGCTCAATGCCAGCCAGGCCCTCTCCCTGCGCAAGACACGAGCCTATATCCCCGAGGAGCCCGTAGGTGATGCCGCCGAATGTGCCGAGATGGTCCACGAGTTCGTACCAATCGCCCGCGCCATCGTCGGTCTTCAGAACCTGAAAATCATCAGCTTCGGTCCGCGTCCCAACAATTTCCTTGCTTGCAACGCCCCCATCCGCGCCCTCTACGACCTTGACGTAGAGATTGAGGAGAACTCCGAGCTCGACCTGCTCGAGGCGTTCCAGAAGCATCAGGACGACCCCCGCATCGACGACGTAGTGAAAGACATGGCCGCCGAGTTGGGTGGAGGCAACAAGATACCGTCCGTGCTGCCCAAGCTCGCCCAGTATGAACTGACGCTGACGGATTGGATAGAAGGTCACAAAGGCTCTCGCCAGTTCGTAGCCATGGCCAACAAATGCTGGCCCGCGTTCCAGACGATGTTCGGTTTCGTTCCTTGTTATGTGAACAGCCGTCTGACCGGTCGCGGCATCCCCGTGGCCTGCGAGGTCGACATCTATGGCGCCCTGTCCGAGTTCATTGGCACATGCATCACCCAAGATGCCGTCACCCTGCTCGACATCAACAATTCCGTCCCCAAGGACATGTACGAAGAGAGCATCAAGGGCAAGAAGTTCGAGTGCGACAGTTACACCGACAAGGAAATCTTCATGGG
The DNA here is from genome assembly GCA_017538105.1 of Prevotella sp. Lineage (GTDB taxonomy): Bacteria > Bacteroidota > Bacteroidia > Bacteroidales > Bacteroidaceae > Prevotella. Next base: position 153,175 of record JAFYJN010000032.1, read on the forward strand.
CTTCCACTGTGGCAACACCGCCTCCTCCAAGGTATGCAGTTGTCAGATGTGCTTCCAGCGCATCATGGCCCGCGCCCTGCCTGTAGAGGTAACGAACGGCACCCTGGAGGGCGACCTGAAACCCGGCAAGGCCACCGTTTACCGTCTTCAGTCCACCGCCGACACCAAGCTCCGCGCCTATATCGCCCAGGGAGAGATTCTGCCTGTAGCCACACGCTCGTTTGGTTCAATCGGTATTTTCGGCATCAAGAACATGAGCCGTTTCTATCGTCATGTCCTCATTGAGAAACACTATCCCCATCATGCCGCAGTGATGTTTGAGCACGCCGGAAAATACCTCTGGGAAGTGTTGAAGTATATGGGCATCCCCGTCGAGGAGATTGACTATAATTTCCCGAAGGGCAACTACTACCCCACAGAGAACCCGTTTGCTTGAAAATAGCGAGTCGACAAGGCTTATTTATGATATCTCCGTGCAAGGCATTCACTTGCACGGAGGTTTTTTATACCCATTTCGCGTTGAACTCCCCCTCAAGCACCCTCACGAAATTCTCTTCGCGCATCAACCAGTCAAAACCGGGGATGAACGACTTCTTCGTCCTTCCGTTCAGCTGAGGCGACGCAGCCGCGGCACGCATCACTTTCGCCATGTCCCCCTTCGTGTAGCCCTTTTTCAGGAGCGCCCGCAGCGCATCCTTCCTGTCGTCCGTCATCACTCGCAGCAAGCTGATTCTCGAATGGTAGTTTGTCAACATACCGTTGAAGTATTTTCTGAAAATTTCAAAATCCATATCACTCTCTCCCCCACTCTTCTCTTTCTGCGGCGCGTCGCATGGAAGAGAGAGAGTTTCTTTTTCATTTTCTTTTTCTTTATTTTCCTTTTCTTTTCTTTGTGGGATATCCGTTGTGTCAATCCCCGTTTCCGACGTATCAACAGGGGTTTTTGTCGCAGAAACCACGTTTTTGCAATCTCCACTTAGCAAAACGTAGGGTAAATCCGTCTCCTTCTTTCTCTTCGAGGTGAAATAGCGTTTCTGTATTCCCCGTGAGGTCAGCACCGAATGAGCGCGGAAGAGATGCTCGTCGAAGAACCCGTCCTCCACCAGCGTGAGCACAATCTCATCGATTACCTCCTCCGTCGTTCCCCGCATCGATTGCATCAGTTTCCAGCGCAGCCGTTTCTGCCACACCGCGTAATATCCGTCGCGGTAAATGGCGCAGAGCAGTTTCACCGCCACCATTTCGCCCGTGACACCAAATTTCATACTCACGCCGATGAGTTTGTCATCGTCGAACATGTCCACATCCATTGGAAAATAATCCATTCCGTTTTTGATTGGTCTTGCCATGGTATTGAAGGTTTTTATGTTGGTAATGTTATCCTTTTGGGCGGTTTCCACGTTCCGCCCATGTGTTTTTGCCCGCAAATATCGGGATTATTTGGCAAGACTTTTTGTCATCCGTTTAACTTCATCTATATTTTTCATTATTCTGTCAGCAAATAGCTTCGTGTCCTTCGACCGAATCGCCGCCATATTGGCTGATCGCCGAGCCTGCTCACGCTCGGCAGAGCTAATGCAAGTATCGCTCTGCTATTGCTTAATCGCAGCTTTATTATGTCTTTGTTGTTTCGAGAGTTTATCCATCACAACTCCCTCCTATGCTTTAACACATTCTCAGCCGTACAGAACAAGGGTTCGTAAGGAACATATTCCTTAAACTCTTCTAAGTGTTTATTTTTTATGTCTGTAAGTAACGCATTTATATCCAAGCGCCCGATGCTCACTTCTTCATCAAAGCGGAAGAAGGTATAGTTTCCATTCACGTCCAAAGGATACCCGGTAGCACGCATTCTTGCTTCAGTCACCCTTCCTGCCATATCCTTGACATGAAACACGCGATACTCGCCTGTCGTTTCCACTCCATCAGTATAAAGAATAACAAACTGGATGTTTTTCTTTTTATAGAAGCCTTCAGTATGTGCACCATCCCGAACCACCTCGTCACTCTTCAATTTCAGGCGGACATTATATATCAATGAACCTTTGTCATTATTTCCTAAAATCCACTGAAGATGTTCTTTGTTCTTATAGTAGCCAACCAACACCCCTCTGTTTAAATCACGCTCCAGATAGTGTATCGTCAACCATTGTGGTGTAGTGACAGGTTGTTTCAGTTCTAGCTCTATATCAGATTTCAGAACATTCAGCGGGTCTTGTCCCATGTTGCAAGGCTGGATGACGAAATACTTGGATAGTTCAACATATTGCCCTTGTGTCTCTGCCATCTTTTTTGCCGGACGGGCATACGCAAAGAACATACTGCGTTCCTCACCATAGGGTTGGAACACCCGCCCGTTCAGTTCGTAAAAGTGCTGTCGCAGATATTGAGCGCCATCAACACCTAATCGGGCTTTCATGGCATAGATCATAAACTCGTTCTCTATTACCGCACGTATCTCGTCACGGAATATCTTACGGACATGCTGTTTCCATTGCGCTTTTTCGTTTACCTTGTTGCGCCCATAGAGATAAAGAATATAGAGGAAGTTTACATCGTACTGCGAAAGGAAAAGCGTATCTCTGTCAAACAGTCTGTCCGGGAATTGAAAAGATACCTTCGTACAATGCTTGCCTCCTTTATCAAAATGTTTTTTGATGTTGTTCTCACCATCATTATACCGATGGTCTTTATAGACAAAGGCACTGATGAAGAAGTTTGGAATCACATCGTATCCTTCTGTCAGTTTGTTGTCCTGCAGATGAATGTCACCAAACACTATCTTATCAGCTTTCCGCTGCGCCTTTTCCTTCTCGTCAAATCGCGTGTCGTCAGCGGCAAACAGGTTGACATTCCACTGAATGACGTTTCTGGCGTATGTATATTGCTTGTAGATAGATTCAGAAGTCAACGGGTGTCCACTCTTATAGTACTTGCTATCACCGATGTAATACACCTCCCTTTTCTTCTGCACATCAGCCGATGTCAGTGCTAGGTCTGCATACATGTGATCCACCCGCTTACCATCGTCCTGGTCAGCAAGCCCCTTCGGTATTCTGTTGTGTGGTGTACCTATCAGCTCGTCTATCATTGCCTCAAATACGATGTTGAAGCTCTTGGCCAGAATATACTCCTGAGCATGAGTGTTGATGGCGATGCGATACGAGTTCTCAAAGAACGCATAGCACAAGTCCCATAGTTGCAGGGCTTTGTCCGAGAAGTATTTGTACTTGATCTGCATGAGCCTCATCTTGCCCATGCCACGCAGATACTGTTTGAACTGCTTGCCTGTTATCAAGTCATACTGAATGTTGATAGGCGTATGAAAGCCATACTCGCTATTCAGATAGTTCAATATGCTATAGAAGACAACAAACAGCTCTTCTTCGTAGTTGATAATACGTTTCTTGTTAACAGGGTTCAAGTAAGCCACATCGTCCCCCTGTATAAATGCCTGAGAGTGGCTGATGGTTCTCGTCCAGTTAATCTTGTTGTTTCCCCGATGCAGGTTCTTGATGGTGAACAACACGAAGTCCTTGTTCTCCTTATTGAAGTTGATGAGCGACAGCACGATGTCCAAATACGTGTTGGCACGATGGCGTTTGCCTCTGCCTGCTTGAGGCAGATGTTTATAGAGGATGGCCTTGCTGTCAGGATTAGCTTTGTAGAATACACTCAGCGCACGGTATATCCACACTGAGAACTCATAGATAAACTTGCGATACTCCTTGCTCAGTTTCTTCTGCCCCTCAGGTGTCAGCACCTGCTCCGGACTTACCTGTTCACCATTCGGCAACTCCATACCCACCAATGTCTCTTGTTCCGTCAGCAGCACCTTGGGCAGAATGAACACACAATCATGCAGATGTGGATTATAGAAATAACCCACATACTGTACGCTCACCTTCTTGTTAACATCCTGCAGGACGTAGATGTCCTTCAGAACTTTCTCCACAAGGCGGCTTTCATATTGGTGTTCTTCAAACAAGATATACATATATAACTATATTAAATATCTTTATTTCGGCATCTTGGCAAATTACAGGCAAATTAGACAAAACACTTATCGTATTGATTTCTAGTTATTTACAAAATAGCACCCATCGCAAATTGCCCTCTTTAGCAAATTACCAGCAAATTAAACTGCCGCCCATATTGGAACATAACGCATATAGCGTTTTGCTGTTTTAGGATCGAGAGCTTTTACCTTATTTTTATCTACAGCCTCTTTTATTAGTCTGGATATACTACCAGCAGAAGATTCCTTCAATCCAAATCTGTCTCTCAAAGAGGTGTTGGTCAATGCATCGCCTTGAATATACATCAAACAAGCATGAAGATAGCACGACCATATCTTGTCATCTGCAGAGATATTTTTGAACTCCATCTCTGAGAAAATGGTAACCTTAGTCGATTCTTCAAAGACCTCTATCCTTGGTGCTGGCAGGTATTGCATCTCACATGCCAAAACCATTCTGTCCCATCCTCTGCCCAATTCTTCGCACATCTTCATTCTACGCATAAGAGACGCCATTTTTTCGTTTCTCGACTTGGGAGGATTATCAATAATTCTCATGATATCCACCAAGGGCGTACCTGGATTAGTCACTTCTATTCGGTTATCAAAAACTTCTACGACCGGTCCAACTCCTGTTATATAAAGATCTTGATGAATTAAGCTGTTGGCTATGGCTTCTCTTATTGAAGGCAAAGGGTATCTGCTTTTTGTTGTCAATGCTACAGATGCTGCATCTTCACTGCTTGGCAAAAGAGCACTTACAAACCTTACTATTTCCTCGAAGCAAACAGCATAACCGCTATTGAAGGTCTCTTCTTTTTGGATAAAAAGTCTGTTTCTTCCTTGATATTGAACCACTCGCATGGCTTTGCGCCCCAGTCTAGGGAAAGCGTTCAGGTCTTTGGCAAACAAGATTGCACCTAAATTTGTAATACCATAAAGACCATTGTCAAGTTTAACAGCAACTCCATCTTCTATAAGATAATGCATCACCTCCTTTTCTTCTGTAGGCTGAGGAATCTTTAGCATAGAAAAATATACTCCACTATCAATCATCCTCAGCACATCGGCATATCTCAAATCCTTGGTAGGACACATATCTTCAAATCGACTATTGCGAAGTTTGTCCCACAATTGAGCCATGAGTTCTGGATAATCGTTCAGCTTTTTTGTATA
>JAFYJN010000033.1 GCA_017538105.1 Prevotella sp.
AACGCCAGCAAGGTCTTCATTCGCAAACGCAGCATCTATTACAACCTCCAAATCTTTTTCTAAAGATGGACGGTAAAAAACACGGACGTGTTCGCCAATATAGATTCCAATGTTTGAATCGCTTAAACGCATGTATTCTACTAACTGTTCTCTGTTTTCTTCATCCATCACATTATTAGGCAATTTAACTTCAACAGGAACACCTTGGTTGTGCTTAAGACTATCGTCATATTTGATGAAAAAGTCTGGTCTTTCATTTTTGCGACCTAATGAAAAATGATGGAATAAGTCCTGTTCGTATGTCCAGCCGAGCTTACACAAACCTCGTTGTACAATAGGATGATAGTCCTTTACTTCATCCTCGACAGTGATGTTGCCCTCTTGGACTTTAATGAAGTCTGAGGCAAAGTTCTTCCAAAAATCTGAAAAGTTAATGTTTGCCATACTACTTTTTATTTGAATCTTGTTTATCTTGTTCATCACTAGTGTCTCATATCATTTTGGAATATCAGGGACAGGTCGTTTGATTCAACGTATCATTTATCCTATCCCCATGATTCTGATTCTTCGTAAATCTATGGCGTTAAAACGATGAAATGACTCTTCTGATTGTTTCTCGTTCATAATAAAACCGCAATCAGAATAGTCCTTCTATTACACACGGAAATAAAACTATCTATTTTTTCTTAAAATCGCTCTCTAAATTGATTCCCTGTTTTGCTTCTTCTTCCGATTTTACTTTCTTTTTAAGTAACACTAGTGTCCGGTTAAATTTCACCAAAGCGAAAGCTGGCGGTCATCTTCCGGATTTTGATTAATAATTGTCTTTTCAAATAGTTCATTCAGCGGAGTCCTTTCAAACAGGACCTGGCCGATGACATTAGAGAATATGTAAAGATTTTGTTCGATATGATACATCTTCAGAGCTATAATAAGCAGCAGGTAGTCACAGATGGCAATCCATATCTGTGTGAAGACTGCATTCTGGGACGTTCCGTAGAATGTCTTGATGTGCAGATGCTGCTTAATCCATTTGAAGAACGTCTCGATAGTCCAGCGCTCTCGATACAGTTCCGCAATGGTAATAGCCTGAAGAGTGAAGTCATTCGTCAAGAATCTATACACTACGTTCTGCGCAAAGTCCTCATAAGTGACCTGACGCAACAAATCAGGGTATTTCCTAGCAGTGAAGAGGCCTGTAAGACAGATTATCTCATCAGAGATTACGCCAGTCTGCCTGTCCACCTCTCTTGCCTCGAATACCGTATATCTCATATTGTCCTTTGCCCTTGTGACAAAATACGCCTTCTGCTGTTGGAAGAGTCTGAACAGGCGGTCAAAGTCCACATACCCTTTGTCCATCAGATAGTAGGCGCCTGCCTCAATGGGCAACATATCCATAGCCTGAGTATCATGCACATTGCCAGGAGTGAGCAGGACAAAATTGGGGATGCAGTTCTTTACATCAATCAGGGTATGCACCTTGAATGCGCCCTTGTCATGATGAAACTTAGCCCATGGGCAAAGCTGCAGACACAGACTGATAGTGCTACTATCGAATGCATAAAACATATTGTCAATACCCAGACGGTAATACTCATCCTTATACAATACTTTTGCCCTCTCGGCAAGAATCATGGCATAGTCCTGATAGATATGCCAGTCCTTCTTCTCGTTCATGTCGGCAAGAGTGGACTTGGGCATAATCTTAAGACCCGCATGGTACAATTTGGAGTTGAATGCAGTCAACTGAGCCTCTATGCTACGAAGGCTTGCGCTGCTGGTAAACTGAGCGTAACTCATGACAAGGAACTGGTCGCGACATGTGAACCGCCTTGCATGAAAATCCCCTCGATATCTGTCAATACATTTCCTGAGCTCGTAGTCAGGGACGAGAAACATCAGTTGCGAGAATACAGTATTTCCGACATTCATATCCAGTGCTATCTTATATATGAAATAGTACAAAGATACAAAATCAAATCGGAAAATTTTAAAATCGCTGTATCTCATTGAAATTTAATTAGTTAATTAATGTTCGACAAAATTTAACCGGACAGTAGTGTGTATTCCTATATCTATTTGTTTTAGTACTTTATTATGTGATCAAAATTTGTGATTACAAGCAATCCTTTTATCTTTAATTAGTTAGACGGTAGTAGAGGTAACCGAGGAGTTCGTGGAGGAGGGATTGCCAGTTGGTCATGACGGTAAGGGAGAACCATTTCTTGTTTTTTTCATTCTCCTTGATGATGCAGTCGGTGGCGTAGGGATCAACGGGGATTCCTGCTTGCTCGAAGGTCATCACGGCACGGCGCATGTGCTCGGCAGAGGTAATGAGTAAGGGGTGCTCGTTCTTGAGGGAGTCGCCGAACTGTTCCAAAAGAAATTGGGCATTCTCACGGGTGGTAGTGGCTTTATTCTCCAGGATCAGATCTGACGGGGCTACACCCAAGCGCTCGATATACTTGCGCATGCCGATGGGATTGCCTGACTGGTCGTCGGGGTCATCGGGGATGCGATTGCTACCGTCGGATGCTAATATGATCTTCTTGATGGCTCCCTTATGATAGAGTTGGATGCCTTCTAACAGGCGGTCAACATGCTTGCTGAAGTCGGGGCGGTCGCGTTCCTCATCCCATTCACCGAAACCGCCAAGGACGATTCCGTAGTGATAGACCTTTCCTT
>JAFYJN010000034.1 GCA_017538105.1 Prevotella sp.
GAACTGAGCACGGAGCGCACCACGGCCCGCAAGACCGACTATTTCAACTCCGCCCTGCAGGCTGACGGCACGCTGCAGGTGCTCTGCGGCACCTCGACGGCCAACCCGAACACAGGCAAGCCCTACACCTTCAGCGGCAACGAGGGCGAGGTGGCACGGATCACGGTCAACATCCCCGAGGACTATGCCGACGGCGTGTATGAGATGAGTATCCTCGACGCGGCCTTCTCCGATGCCGACAACCACCTCACCGAGGTGGGTCAGACGGTGACCACCGAGCTGACCATCGGCGACAACACCATCGTGCTTGATGAGAACTCCGAAGACGACATCGAGACGACGGACGCCGCTGTGAGCATCAAGGTGAGGCGCACGATAGCCGCCAACCAGTGGAGCACCATCTGTCTGCCTTTCAACATGACGGCTGAGCAGGTGTACGCCTCGTTTGGCGATGACGTGCAACTGCAGGCGTTTGACAGCTACGACGTGGAATACGACGATGACGACAACGTAAAAAGTATCCTTGTCCACTTCGCGGACATCGACATCGACGAGGAAGGGTTCTACTCCAACTATCCTTACCTGATCAAGGTGTCGGATCCCGTCGAGGAGTTCACGGTGAGAAGCATCCTTGAACCCGACGAGGAGAGTGCTATCGCTGAATACGACAACGGCAAGACGGGCAGGCAGCGCAAGGTGTACGGCACGTTCTACGGCACGTACCACGCCCAGACGACGGTGCCGGAGAGCTGTCTCTTCATCAGCAACAACAAGTTCTGGTATTCTACCGGTCTGACGAAGATGAAGGCCTTCCGCGGGTACTTCGAGTTCGTGGATGTGCTGTCTGACATGGCAAACGCGAACATCAGTTTCTCGTTTGACGGTACCACGGGCATACGCGAAATCCTGAACCAGTCGTTGTCGGACGGTGCCGTGTATACCATACAGGGTCAGTTCGTAGGCAAGGATATTGACCTGAAGAAGTTACCTCGCGGCATCTATATCATCAATGGTAAGAAACAGGTAATTAAGTAATGTAGAATGTTGAGCGTTGATTGTTGAGTGGTCGCTTCGCGATGATGAATGATGAATTGTGAATCCGTCAAGTTCAAACTCACAAACTTCAAACTCATAAATATATAGACTCACAATGAAAAAAAACAGATATATTATACCGCAGGTGAAATCCTGCATGATGGAGGCGGACAGCCTCATGGATGGCAGCGTGACAGGTGACAACGGAACTGGCTGGGGCGGCGTGGACGAGAGCGGCACTCAAGAACCGGCTGCCAACAGCATGAATGTGTGGGAAGAGGAAAGCACCCTGAACGATAATAACGCCTCTTCCATGTGGGACTCGTTATAAGGTCACGAGGATGGGGTGTGTTTAATAACACCTCATCCTTCCGATTATCACAGGTCACGGAACTATTTGGTTCATGGACTGATAATAATATCCTATCCGAAACACGTTTTTACCTGTTTCGGATAGGTATTTTACTAATTATGTAAGTGACCCCACCCCTGCCCCTCCCCTACAATGGGAGGGGAAATGGAGTAGTTATATTTGTATTTTCGGAAATTAAAGATTATATTTGCATAAAATAATTGCATAAGATTAAGAAAGGGTGCAGCATAGAAAAGCACAAAATAATTTGGTATTTCGTTCACCTTGCACTATCTTTGTCCTCGGTTAACTGCCACTCAAGAAAAAACCTTTTTTTCAAGCATAACAACCATGACTGTTCCACAAATACAATTCGCAACGCTGGCTATCGGAGCTACGGCACAACGCATGGGCATAACAACAACAGAACTACATAATCGTTTGAAACGTCACGGATTGATACGTCGGTTGTTGTTCGACTGCTACGACACACTTCACTCAGAAAGTATAGACGGTGTGGTATGGAACGTACAGGAAGCCCTGCGGAACTGGGAGGCGAAGGAAACCATGAAAGGAGGTACTCTATGACACTCTATCATGGTTCTTTCGTCAGTGTACCCCATCCCCTCACTGGAGTGGGTCGTAGGGAACTGGACTTTGGGCCAGGATTCTATGTAACCCGTTTACGTGAACAAGCCGAGCGTTGGGCTCGTCGTGTTTGCATTGTCCGCGCTGTCTCTTCACCATTAATCTCTATATATGAGTTTGATAAGACACTGCTACCCACTGACGCAAATAGCTTAATTTTGGAGCATTATGACCAAGAATGGCTTGACTTCATCACTGCCAGTCGTAGAGGCGAAGAACCATGGCTCGACTACGATGTCATTGAGGGTGGTGTTGCCAACGACCAAGTAATTGATACCGTAGAAGACTATTTTGCCAGGCGTATTACAGCTGAACAGGCTATCGGCCAACTGCGCTTTGCAAAGCCAACCCACCAGATGTGTATTAGACGACAAGATATTGTTGATAATTGTCTGCATTATATTGCAACAGAAACTGTAGCGATAAAAGGAGGCCAACCATGAGAGACCAAGTATTATGGCGTAAGACTGGACGCATAGTTGCCATGTTAAGCGAACGACTTAACATTGATGTAGAGCTGGCTCTGGACATTTTCTACAACTCACATACATATGAATTGATGTCTAATCCTGACAGTGGGCTTCAGTTGCAAAGTGACCAATACATTCTTGCAGACTTATTACGAGAGTTGGAAGTTTAAAGTTACCGTCCCCACCCCTGTCCCCTCCCCTACAATGGGAGGGGAAATGCAATGCAAACGAACCTTCAAACTACATCATGGAAACAGGGTGTTTGACCTTATATAGTACACTATTTGGTACTTTATTAGGTCATACTTTTGGAATAGGCTGAAATTCGCTGTATATTTGCAGCAGCAATACAGAAGATATTCAACATCTCGGCAAAACAAGCAAACTTGATTGCGCTCGATTTGCATCATCATTTACAAATAACTTAAAATATTAGCATATGAAAAAGATTCTAATTTCCCTATTTTGGATGCTGCTGCTCAGCACCGCGGCATCCGCACAAGTGAAGACATTCAAAGAAGTGGCTAACGATGAGAAAATGGTGGTGAACGCCAGCGACTGTGTAGACCGTATAGGCAACAATTACCTCTTGTGGGTGCGTTATGACTACAAGAGCAAAAAAGATTGCAAAAAAGACGCCAAACACGACGGTGTAAGTGGCAAGCCAGTTCGGGCGGAAGTGCTCTATGAGTTTGACGAATTCGTGCTCACCTATCGTATCATCTCGAAGAAATACTACGACAAAAACGATATGGTGGTGAAAGAAATCAACTACTACAATGCCCCATGGAACCAAATCGGCGACATCGACTATTCTCTCAAACTGGGCATCTACATGTCAGGAGAATTCCATATCACGGTAGGATAACCCACCACTTCCTTACCTCACTACGATTTCAGCACTACCGAAGCAACGGTGGTGCTGTTCGTCGTATATGACGCAGAACTGTCCTGGTGCCACGCCATGAATGGGGCGTTCGGCATGGATGGCGAAACCGCCATCGAGAGGTTCGACGGTTGCCGGCAAGTAATCCGCGGTATGGCGTATCTTGAAAGTCACCTTTTCGGGCAGGATCGTTCCCGCCTCGGGAGTGAGGAAATGGAAGTCGCCGATGGCGAAATCCTGCCGGTAGGCCGTCTGTGGATTGTAGCCCTTGGAGACAAAGAGGATATTGTTCTCGATGTCTTTCTTCACCGCAAACCACGGTCCACCACCGAAGCCCAGACCGTGACGCTGTCCGATGGTGTGGAACCATAGTCCACGATGCGCCCCCAGACGTTTGCCTGTCTCCAGTTCCACCACATCGCCAGGGTTCTCACCCAAGTAACGGCGAATATAATCATTATAGTTGATTTTCCCGAGGAAGCAGATGCCCTGCGAGTCCTTACGCTTGGCATTGACAAGATGTTCACGCTCGGCGATAACACGCACCTCGTCTTTCATGTAATGGCCAATGGGGAAGAGCGCCTTTTTCAACTGCCAGTCGTAAATCTGCGCAAGAAAATCGGTCTGGTCCTTTACGGGATCTGGCGAAGTGGTGAGCCATTTATGACCGTCTATAATTTCCGTCTGGGCATAATGGCCCGTGGCGATGAGGTCGTAGTCGAACCCCCGCTTCTCATGGAAAGCACCGAACTTAATGAGTCTGTTGCACATCACGTCGGGATTGGGCGTGAAGCCCGCACGAACCTTTTCCATGGTGTAGCGCGTCACTTGGTTCCAATACTCCTGATGGCAGTCGACCACCTCAAGGCGGCAGCCGTACTTATGCGCCACGGCCGTTGCCATCTCAAGGTCCTCCTCCGAAGAGCAGCCCCACTCCTCTTCCTCCTCTGGTCCAATCTTGATGTAGAAGCAGTCGGGATGCAGTCCTAATCGTGCGAACTCATACACCACCACAGAACTGTCGACGCCACCCGAGAGGAGCACTGCGATGCGCTTGTCTTGTAACTCTTCGATTTTCATAGGTGCAAAAATAGTGTTTTTTTCAAATAAGACACATGAAAAGCCAAGAAAAATGACTATATTTGCAGCATAATCATACGAACTGACCTATGGCGACTGAACAACTGAAAAACGAATTCCTCACCCTCGAGGTATCTACCATGGGAGCCGAGCTCCAGAGTATCAAGGACAGCGAAGGGCACGAATATCTGTGGCAGGCCGACCCCACCTATTGGCCCCGCCGTTCACCCATCCTCTTCCCCATCGTCTGCGGGTTGTGGGAAGGCAAATACCGTGTCGACGGTTACGAATACAAGATGGAACGGCATGGTTTCGCCCGTGACACCGAGTTCACCGTCATCGCGAAGAATGATACCAAGGTGACCATGGCCATGCACGACACACCGGAGACGCACCGGCTCTATCCCTTCCATTTCAATCTGGCAGTGACCTACCGGCTCGACGGTAGGAAGATACACGTGATATGGCATGTGGAGAACACCGACCATGGTGAGATACATTTCCAGATAGGCGGTCATCCCGCGTTCTATGTGCCCGGTGTTGAAGGAGACAAACCTTTGAAAGGAAAGATGTGTTTTGACGACCCCGGCATGATTGAGCGTGTTTTCGGCGATGTGGACGGTTGCATCCGACCCGGCCGCTTCCCGTTGGAAGGTTGCCGCGACGGCGAATGGTCATTCACCGAGGAGAGTTTCAAGAACGACGCCGTGATTATCGACCGTTGCCAGTTGTCGGAGGTGACATTGCTCGACGAGGACGAGGAGCCCCACGTCACAGTCCGCTTCAAGGCTCCCGCAGTGGGCATCTGGAGTCCCTACGGCAAGCACGCCCCGTTTGTGTGCATCGAGCCGTGGTATGGCATCCACGACAAGGCCTATTACCAAGGCGACTTCAAGGAGAAGCAGTACATGAACCACCTGCAGCCCGGCTCATCGTTCATGAGCGAGTACACGATAGAGATAAGGTAAGACCTACCCCACCCACCCAGAGAGGATGAGCGGTTCTTCGATTTTTAGGGAAGAAAAGACCAATAAGATGATAACCAACGAGAGTCTTAAGAGCGTTCGTCACGAGAGTGATGTCATGGCGGTATATCATGAGGTGAAATCGAAGAACAACTTTTTGGAATTTGCCCAACAATTCATGCACTCAGAAGAGGAGAAGGTGGCCCGGAATGCCTTATGGGGATTGACCAAAGCCTCCAACGATGAGTTGGCCGCACTGCAGCCGATGCTCCATGAGTTGATTGACTTGGCCATGATGACAGGTTTTTCATCCGTCAGAAGGTTATCATTGACTCTTGTCGAGCGACTCAGGATGGAAGAAGAAGACCTGCGGACCGACTTCTTGGATTTTTGCTTGGAACATATGGCTGACGTGGAAGAGCTTCCCGGAGTGCAGTCAATTTGCATGAAACTTGCATTCCGTATGTGTACGTTTTATCCCGAGCTGATGGAAGAACTGAAACGCACCATTGAGGCGATGGAGATGGATTATTATAAACCAGCCGTCAGATGTGTCCGCAACAAGATCTTGAGCGGAAAACTGAAATAGATCATCAATCTAATTCCTACTCAGTTGGCAGCATCTGTTCCGTATCCCGTATTCCGAAGCATTCTGGGCTTGTTCCATACGGAATTGTAATCACAGAGCCATGGAACCTTAAAATCGTAAACTATACAATCAGCAAAACCAAACATGATTGGATTTGGCAGGTCAGGGCGTCACCAGATAGATGTCACATGAATTGAAGTTGATTTCCCAATTACCGTTCTCGGCACTCTCCCAGCCGTACTTTGCTGACATCCTGTCCCACCAACCCTGGAACTTGGTGGCATTCTCGCCCATGTCCGTCACCAAGCGGTTGTATAGTTCCACATCTTCGGCAGTAAGCACTTTGGCCAGTTCACGCAAGCCATTGCGGCGTTCAAAAAGCGACTGAATCTCGTCACGTTCGTCTTCACTGACTTTTCCTACAATCTTTTTCATCTTCCTATGATTTCAAATGGGTCAAGGTAATCAATTTCTTTTATCTCGGTCTCCGGCAAGAACTCCCCCTCTTCCCTGATTGACTGGAGAAGACGGCGTGATGCGTTTCGTTCGATGTGCGACATGACACATTGCTGATGCGAAGGGGTGTTCACCTCCAGCGTGGTGCGTCGGTTCAACCAGATGCAGCGATGGCACTGGAAGGCATCACACTTGCGGCATATCGGCGCATATTGCAGCTTGTATAACTGTTGATTGGGAATCTTCAGACCTGTGGCCAGGTCTCCCACAACATGGTTGCCAATCGCATCCGCTTCATCATAGAAAGCCGGACAGACATAGAAACGGCCGTCGGGGGCAAGAGTAACAGATGAGTCGCCAGCCCCACAATTGTTCATCTCCGTGAGCATCATACGGTCGGTGAGCAAATTAAACTGAACGGGGTGGTTGCCCAAATATTCCTTCTTGACCATGTCCGACAGTCGGGAAAGAGCTTCACGGTAAACCCCCGTGTCCTCGTCAGAGAAAGAATCCACATCGGTAAACGCCACATTGATGCGCTCCACAAGGGGAAACACCTGGTCCAATCGCTCATACCCTTGTAGAAAAGCTTTGAAACTTGTGCTCACCACGACAGACTTATCACGGGCCAGTTTGGACGTGTCGACATCATCCATCTTGTCGAACACCATCACATCGGCATCGGTAGTATTCTCTGCCGTTGACGGTTTTATCTTGACATGATCGATGCTCTCTATCACCTCTTTCCATTCGTTTGGCAACTCATAAGCGGGATAGACGAACTGTATCATCAAATTCTCGGTCATGGCCCAACGAATGGAACGCGACAACATATCCAAGGGCATCAGACGCGCCTTGCGTGTTGCCGCAGGGTAATGGCAAAACGAAGTGGACGTGTCATCCAATAGAACAATCAAATATCGTAGCATAAAAAATCAGCAAATATCGGGGTTGACATCTTTTTTGTTCTTCTCAAAATCCTCACGTTTGCCCTCCAGTTCCAACTTGCGGAACAAACGGTTCCAGTAGTAATTGTTGGCATGCACCCTTGCCTTGTGCATCAGGCAGATGGCCGTGGAACGCTGATAGATGGTCGGTGTGTCGGCGGCATCATAATTCTCTCCCTGGCACCAAGCGCAGCCACTTGCCACCTCACAGTCGATACACTTTTGTGGCGATTGTGTAGTACGGTCAAGGGTCAAGAACGGACGCAGTTTGTTCCTGTCGATGCCGTCACGCACGTTGCCGATGATGATGGGAGCCTTTGAACGCAACGAATAGGCGGCAAAACGCGTACAAGGATAGAAATTGCCCGCCGCGTCGATGGCCAGCATCTTGCCCGCGCCACACCAGTTATTGTTTTCACGCTCAGGATCCAACGGTTTGCCGATGGTCTCATTGAAAAACGAACAAGCGTATTCTTCATACCAGCCATCATCGATGATGGCATCGGCAAGTTGCATCAACTGATCCTCAAAGAGCCGGTCATCGCCTTCCTGCCACACATCCTCAAACACCACATTGATATTCACCTGGTGGATGCCCAGGGAGTAGAGGTGGAGCACGCTCTCCTTGATGTAGGGGATGTCGGCGCTGCTGATAGTAACTTTCGTGCCGGCGTTTGGGAATTGCGACAGCCACAGCGGTATGTTCCTGACCACATCATCATAGCTGCCTCGCTCTTCTTTGCCGCCCTTCCACACCCTGTTCAGGTCGTGCTTGCGTTTTGTGCCGTCTATGGTGATTCCTATCGACAGGTGGCTGGCGTTCTTCTTGATGAACGACTGCACTTTGTCGGAGTGGTAGTTGATACCGTTGGTGGAGAAACTGAAACGATAGGAATCGAACCAATGGTGATGACAACGGTATAATTCCTTTTTTATATAGTCGCAGATCCGGTCAATGAGGTCTATCTCAAGAAAGGGCTCACCACCAATGAAGTCGAAAACGACCGATTTTTCGGGAAAGTCATGTTCATGTTCCAGGATATAGTCTACAGCCTGTTTCGCCACATCCCACGACATGCGCTCTTTCTCGTTCTTACCCACCAGATAGCAATACTTGCAGGCCAACTGACAGTCCTTGGTGACAATAAAGGTGATGGATTTAGCCATTCCCTCTTGCCAGGTGCCCGCATTCTCCTTGATTGTTGTCTCTCGATTATTCATTACGACAGAAAAAACATGATTCGTCAATTCGTCTATCAATCAAAAATTCTCAGACCTGTTGCAGATGTATCAGGTCCGAGAATTATGATTTCCGAAAATGGCATGGCATTGTCGGTAAGCGGTTAGTGGCTGCTGCCGCCAGAGCAACTACCCGAGCAGTCTCCAGTGCAACTGCCATCGCAACTTTGCTGGCAACCGCCTTCGCACGACCCAGTGCAAGCGCCCCTACATCCTGTATAGCATCCGCTATTGCATCCTCCATAGCATCCCGAGCACCAAGTCGATTGGGTGTCTTTCTCATGGGCATGGCTCACGAAGGGCATCTGGCTGACGGCTATTGCACCCACGATGGGAAGAGCCTTCTTGGCGGCGCTCTTGAAAAAATCGCGGCGCGATTGTAATTCCTTGCTATCCATAAAAGATTCGTTTGATGTTGATTTCGTTTGACTCAAAAAGGCAAGATGTAGGATTACGAACTTGTGTAGGCACATGTCCGATAACAGTTGCCCGAGCAGTCGCCCGTGCAACTTCCGCTGCACGTGCTTCGGCAACCCCGGTAACAATCACCATCGCATGAACCTTGACAGCCCGTATAGCATCCATCGGAACATCCGCTGTCACAATTGTCATCGCAACCCATATGGACATTCCTCTCACGGGCATTGCCCATGAGCGGCACTTGGCTGATGGCTATGGCCCCCACGATGGGAAGGGCCTTCTTGGCTGCGCTCTTGAAAAAATCGCGTCGCGTTTGCAATTCTTTGCTATCCATAACTGACTAATTCATAAATGATTAATAAAAGTTGTCAAATATAATACCAATTTCCTTGACATGCAACAGTATTAAGAATTATTAACTAAAAAAACCGGTTTTTCCATGAAGATACCGGCAGAAGTCGTAGTCAGTTGGGCGGTAGTGCGATGTGCTACATGCAGGCTGACAACCCTGAACGGGTCACAGCCGTTTGCACCATGCTGTCATGCTGGGCATGCTCCATGAGAAAGAAAAAATCTTGCCCCGAAGAAACTAAGATCGCTTATCCAAGCAGGTTCCAACTCGCCCTACGCCTGTCTGCCGGTAATGAAAGCCTCCACCGTACCCCCTCCCAAGGAGGGAACACTTATTGAGGACTGATTGTCGGACCATGAATCACTTTTCCACCAACTCCGTGGTGAAGTTGAGCGTCTGAATCTTCAAATCTATCAGGCGTAAAGCCTCCGACAATTTATCAATCTGTTTGCGCAGGGGCTTCACTTCAATGGTTGCCACCGTTTTTATTTCCGTGCGGGAATAGCGATTGTTGAGCTGTGATGCGCTGTTCGACAGGTTTCTCAGTATCTCCACCCGCATTTTCAGCACATCGCGCTCGGCATTCAACTGGGTGATGGTCTTTCCCTCAAACACGGTTTGCATATTGGTGGCATTGATGCGGAAGATGAGAGTCTCCAACTGGTCGAGACAACCATTCAATTCCACCATCAGCTCTTTCGGATCCTCAGTCGGCTGTTCACCCTCCTGCACTTTGATATTGTTGAGCAGCCTCACTTTCAGTTGCTCTATACGCGCCTGCAAGTCCTTGCGCAGGCTTAAAGCTTCTGCTAATTTCATGATTCGATTGTTTTGGTCTTACATTTGCAAAAATACAACAATTATCACATTACCGCAAATTTAATTGTTAGTTTGCGCTGAAGGCAACCAAAAGGATGCCTTTTACACATATTCCACCGACAGGCGGTCGTTGACGATGTAATCCTCGGAATAGTCACTGTATTGGTAGAGGACGGTCAGTCCACGCAACGCTTCGGGAAGGCGGAGCGTCGTGCCGTTTCCCTCAAGGACGTTCCATCGCGGAGGACCATAGTCCGTCGACTCGTCATCGAGCAGCAGACGGTTGGAAAGGCGGTCGAACTCATAAAAGCCGCCGCCCAGACACACGTCGCCTGGCTTAAGCAAGTCACGATGCAACCTGACCATGCCCATGCGGAAATCCCCCATTAGGGTGATGATGAATTACGGCTCCTTCTAACTTATTCGTCAATACACTTGTCGAGTTCACGCTTGATGAAGTCCTTGTCCAGGTGCTGACCGATGAAGACCAGTTTCTGCATGCGGTCGCCATAACGGTCGTCCCAATCACGCACCACTCCCGGCTCACGCTCGAAGAGTTGCATCAGTTCGTCCTTGGGCATGGTGGCATACCACTGACCGGCATTGCGGATGGACACCTGGCGACCCGCCTGCTCGAACACATAACAGGTCTGCGGCTCATCGCGGAACCAGCAGATGCCCTTGGCGCGGATAATCCCCTTCGGCCACTTACGGGCCACGAACTCATCGAACAGTCCGAGATTGAATGCCGCACGGCGGTAATAGACGTAGGTGCCGATGCCATATTCCTCCACCTCGCCACCCTCGTGGTCATGGTGATGATGGTGGTGGTGACCATGTTCCTCATGGTCATGGTCGTGATGGTCGTGATGATGCTCGTGGTGGTGTTCGTGATGGTGCTCTTCATCATGATCATGCTCGTGGTGATGATGGTGGTCTTGGTCATCATCCTCGTCATCATCCTCATCTTCCTCGTGGTGTTTCTCCACCTCTTGCACCCATGTGGCCGAGCCAGCCACGGCATTGAAGTCGAAATCACGCGGAGCTATCAGTTTGGCAAGGTCGACATCACCATAATTACATTCGATGATTTCCGCCTTGGGCTGTATGGCTCTCACTATTTGCCGTATGCGTTCCAACTCCGAGGGCAGCACCTCCGCCGCCTTGTTGAGCAACACGACGTTGCAGAATTCTATCTGTTGGATGACCAGGTTCTCGATATCATCCTCATCGATGTTCTGACGAAGCAGGTCTGCCCCATTGCCAAACTCATCGCGCATGCGCAAGGCATCGACCACCGTGGCGATGCAGTTCAGGCGAGGCACACCATCTTTGGTCACCTCGGGAGCCATCATGGGCATTGAGCAGATGGTCTGCGCAATGGGCATCGGCTCACAGATGCCGCTGGCCTCGATGACAATATAGTCGAAGCGGTCCATTCGTTGTATGTCCAACAGCTGTTCCACAAGGTCCATCTTCAGCGTGCAACAGATACAGCCGTTCTGCAGGGCCACCAAACTGTCGTCTTTCTGGTTGACAATGCCACCTTTCTGGATGAGGTCGGCATCGATATTCACCTCGCCAATGTCGTTGACGATGACCGCAAAACGTATCCCCTTTTGATTGGCGAGGATACGGTTAAGCAATGTTGTCTTTCCGCTGCCCAGATAACCCGTGAGCAGCAATACGGGTGTTTCTTTCATTGTTGTATATTTTAAGTGGTAAGGGGCAAGGAGCAAGGGGCGAGGGGCGCCCATCACATTCCGTCGAGCAGTACGAAGGAGGCCCAATAGAGTGGTTCGTCGTAAGGATGGTTTCCTTTGTCGTCGGTATAAGAACGCAGAGCCTGTTGAGCCGAGCGCAAGGCCACCACTTTTGAGTCGCCTTTGATCAGTCGGTCGAAGAAATGGGTCATGAGTATCTGTGTGGCCGTATCGTCAACAGGGCGTAGACTCATCAAGAGGGTGTTCACACCCGCCTTCTTGAATCCCCGTTGCAACCCGAAGACACCCTCCGCCCCCTTCACTTCGCCGAGTGCCGTCTGACAGGCAGAGAGCACCACCAAATCGAGATGTCGCAAGTCAAGCCCCGCTATCTCCTGGGCGGTGAGTATGCCATCGTCGATGTCGGTGGGGATGGGCAGGTTCTTCAACGTGAGGTTAGCCCCAGTGAAGAGCAATCCGCAACGTGAGAGCGCCTCGTCTTCCGACTTGCTGCGGAAGAAGTTGTCATCGTCGAAGATGAACGACAATTTCTTTGCTTTCTCCGCCTTCTGGATATCCCAATAAAAACCATGAGTGGCCACGTGCAACGTGGAAATGGGAGCGTTGGAAAGAGCCTTGAAACTCTCCTCCGTACCCTCCAGTCCCGTGAATGTGCGGCAACTGACACTGGCCTCCTCCAATTGGTGGCCTATCGCCTCCACCTCCACCTTGGTGGCGGGCAGGTATGCCGCTCCTCCACGGAAGAGTGTGGAATCGACCACCGAACGCATCCTCGTGACCAACGCATCACGTTCCACGTCCTTCACCTGTCGACATTCCGCCGCCCACGCATCCACATCGGTGTCGTAGCGCAGACCGCCATAGAGCACCGTCTCGCCCTTGCCCTTCCTGGCGTGACGAGCAATCAACTGACGCGTCGACGAGAGTCGGTAGGCCTCATAGCTGTCGGCGAAAGGTATTCCTTCATCGTTCTCCGCAAATTCTATACCCATGGAATGCATGACGCCAGCGGGGGCGAAGAACACCCTATTCACGCCACGCAGGTCCTCCTTGAGCTGTCCCCAAACCAATCGGTAAAGGGCGTCACGGCCCGTCTTCTCTGCTGTTGTCAGCTGACTTTCCGAAGCCAGCATTTTCATCTTCGGCTGTTTATATCCTTTTTTCAGCGTGAGCGCCATATAACATATACTGTCCGGCTTCAAAGGGAAGGCAATAAACTCCACAGCCAGGTCTTTCTTACTCAAACGGTCGCGCACCTGTTGCCATGTCACGTTCAGTGCTTCCGTCAACTCATTCAGGTCACCCACACGCTCCATCAACTTGCGTTCCTGTTGATTGATATCCCACTCCAACGAATCGACGTTCAACGAACGATTCTCTTTCGGCTGTTTGAGCATATCGGTGAGCAACGCTTTCTGTTCCTTGATATGCGCATAGGTACTCAGCGCCGCCGTGTCGCCTTTTTGGGTAAGCAGCCGCTCCACCTCCATATCGGTATTGAGCAGCAGTCCCTTGGCAAACAATGCCGTTTGGTCGTAGAGCAATCCCACCTTACCGGCATCTTCGTTGAGATAGACATACCTGGGCAGCATGGATTCATACTGTCGGCGGTATCTCATCCACGACTGAGCCCGTTGTGTGGCCGACATGGTGATGAAGCCCGTCATCAGGTCGTGGCGGTCAATATCCAAAGCATCTTCGAGCAAGTCGAGGGCTTCCCCAAACCTTCCTTCCGAGGCCAAGAAGGACGCCTCCGTTCCCAGCTGAAGTGAATAATTGGGATGGCGGTTGCCATAGAAACGTTCCACAATGTCTTTGCATTGGATGATCAACTCCATGGCCTTGTCGTGATGCCCCATCGCCGATTCCAGGGCAGCCATGATACTCAACGACGCCGAATAATCAGGATGGTTCTCACCTACGGTCTCTTTCCTGACCGCCAACGCCTCTTCTGCGTATGGCAGCGCCTCTTCGTATTCTTCAAGATTGATATGATCAAGTGCCAGATTGGCAAGAGCCGTACCATAGTTGGGTGTCGTCGGATGAAGGGAGCATAACAAGTCTACGGCTTCCTTGTCATAATACTTCGCTTCCTCGTACATACCTATCTCGGAGTAGTAACTGGCCATATTGATGTTGTATATCCCTGCATCGGCCCTGAAATACAGATCGTCGCGTTCCAAGATATTGGCGCCCAATGAGATGGCCTCACCCACGTTACCGCAACGGTAATAATAGCTAGCCAGATTGTTCATCGTGGAGATGAATGCCGAATTATCCTCCCCTTCCAATTCACGTCGCAGGTCCAGACATTCCGTTGTCAGCCGGATAGCCTCCGGATAATTGCCCAAATCGCTGTAACATGAAGCCACTATTTCTAGGATCATGGCGTATTGCATGCCTTTCTCTCCCACCCTTTCCTTGGTGAGGGCAAGCGACTGTAGCGCCAACTCAAGACCTTTCTTATAGTAACCATTCATATCGTAGTACCTCGCCAAATTACCTAACGATATGGCATACAACGATTGGTAGTAATCATTCACCACACTTTGACCGTCCACATACTTGAGAGTTCGTTCAAACCATTGTATATCCTTCTCTTTATCAAAAGGCCTGCTGATGTCCACCGCCCGTTGTATGAGTTCAATGGCCCTGGAATAGTTACCCCGCTCTGCCTCGGCACTAGCCGCCTGATGCAGTGCAAACACCTGTCGCACTTCATCCGGCATTTGTTGCGCCCACACTCGCAACGCTGCGCAACACAACAACAATATGAGAAGAATCCCTTTCCGCATGTTTTTTATGGTAAGGAGTTTAGGAATTATGGTAAGGAGTTTAGGAGTTTAGAAGTTTGGGAGTTTGGACATTACTAGAAATTGGAGATATGGAGTTAAGCCATTCCATCATAAAACTCAAAACTCGACTCTCAATCCTTACAACACAGGGTGGCGCCGATGGCCGTGCAGAATTCCGAATACTTGGGTATGCGGAAATGCACGCCGTAGAGTCGTTCCAGATGTGGGAACACCTCACGGCACTGCGGTAACAGGGTGAGTTGACCTATCATCACGAAGTCGCGTATATCACTGTTCAACGCCGAGAGCACCGCCGCGCTGCCCACCGATTGCAACACCATGTGAATCAGTCCCAGTGCCACATCCTCTTTCGCCGCGTCAGCCTGCGCATTGGCGAAGAGCGACGCCGTGGCATCCATAGGAAGTCCGGGAAGCGGTTTGGCACTGATGTCACCTATCTGCAGGTTGATCTTTGACAAGTCACCCCGTATGGCCAGGGACAGCACCTGCTTGATGTCACTCGTCTGCAGGAAGATACGCGACAGTCCGGAGAGCGTGCCGCCACCGATGCCGATACCACCGATATGACGGATGTCATCGCCCTCGCAACGCACCAACGAGGTGCCCGTACCCATGCTCACGACGATGAACTTGTCGAGACCCGACTCGAAACGTGCGCCGAGGCCGTCACACCTGAACTCATCCACCTTCTCCGTGGTCAAGTCATAGATGGGTTTGTCGATATAGGCGCTGCCCACACCCGTGAGCATCACCTTCTTCACGTCGGCGAGATCCACCTTGTTGTCATAGAGATATTTGCCAAAAGCCCCGTAGAGCGATGTCACAGGGTCGGCTGCCGTGATACGAAGCGGCGAGATAATCTTGCCTTTGTTGAAACCAACGATTTTGGTGGTGCTGATGCCCACGTCGATGCCAATGACTATACCCATGATGAGTTACGAGTTACGAGTTATGAGTTACGAGTTATGAACAAAACTCTTTTCGGGCACGAAATTAGTGATATTTTTCGAGAAATCAGCCATTAGGGAGTTTGAAAATCTCGCATTCGTTAAAATTTATTATAAAATGTGCCTATCATGGCACATTTTATCATGAATTGCGTAAATTTGCAAAAAAGGAGGTGAGGAGTTAGAGGCAAGAGATTACCACGCCCTAAACACTTTTCATTTTTAAGTATATAATTTTCTAATTTTTAAATATTTCTACCATGATTTACAAGATTATCGACATTGAAGGTATCGGCCCCGTTTACGCCGAGAAGTTGTTGGCCGCCGGCATCGACACCGACGCCAAGTTGTTGGAAAAATGCGCCAAGGCCGCCGGCCGCAAAGCATTGGCCGAGGAGACAGGCATCTCACCCAAGCTCATCCTCACCTGGACGAACCATGCCGACCTGATGCGTATCGACGGTATCGGTCCTCAGTTCTCCGAATTGCTGGAAGCCGCCGGTGTTGACACGGTGAAAGAGTTCCGCCACCGTGTGGCCGAGAACCTGCAGCCCAAGCTCGTGGAGGTGAATGAGCAGAAGAACCTCTGCAACCGCGTGCCGAGCCTCAAGGAAGTGCAGAAGATGATCGACCAGGCCAAAGAGCTTGAGGCCGTAATGGAATATTAAAAGCGATGAAGGCCGGACGATGAAGGCCGAGCGATGAGTTACGAAGGACGGGAGCCATTTCGGTTTTCGCCCTTTGTTTTCACCTATTGAATGGCATATCACCTCATTCCACTCCCCACAATCTCTTCATTTTCACCCCAAAACGCATATTGATAAGACCTTTTACACATGTTTTAGCAAAAAAAACAAAAAAGATTTCGGTTTACCATGAAAAAGCATTATCTTTGCAACCCAAAATGAGTTGAATCAACAAGAAGTTTAATCGTAATATATTATTATCCAATGACTAAGGCAGAAATCATCAATAAGATTGCAACGGAAACTGGTGTTGCCAAGAAAGATGTGTCCATGACCGTAGAAGCTTTCATGGAAGTGATCAAACAGAGTCTTCTCGAGCAGAAGGAAAACGTGTACCTTCGTGGTTTTGGTAGCTTCATCGTGAAGCACCGCGCAGAGAAGACCGCACGTAACATCTCGAAGAATACCACCATCGTCATTCCCGCTCACGATTTCCCCAGCTTCAAGCCCGCCAAGAGTTTTGTGGCCCGCATGAAAGGTGAAGAAGTGGCTGACGAGGATTAATCCGACCTTTTTGCATCGAAAGACATCCAAATAAACATTCAATTCTATCATTATGCCAAACGGAAAGAAGAAGAAGGGCCACAAGATGGCCACTCACAAAAGAAAGAAGAGACTGAGAAAGAACAGGCATAAGAGCAAGTAAAACCTTGCCAGCCTGTCCGGCCACGGCATGTCCGACCTCTCCCAAGCGTGGAACTGTCCGACATGCCATTTTTTTGGAACACTAAGTATTATGGAGCAATGACCAGCGAAGTAGTAATTGATGTCAAGCCGAAAGAAATATCGATTGCCCTGCTGGAAGACAAGAATCTGGTAGAGTATCAGAACGAGACACGTTCGGCTTCCTTCTCTGTCGGCAACATCTACATTGCGAAGGTTCGAAAACTGATGCCCGGTTTGAACGCCTGTTTTGTGGATGTGGGCTTTGAGCGCGACGCTTTTCTCCATTACCTTGACTTAGGGAACCAATTCGACTCTTACGCGAAGTACCTGAAACAGGTGCAGAGCGACAGGAAGAAACTTTATCCCATCTCTAAAGCGAGCCACCTGCCCGACCTGAAGAAAGACGGTAGCATAGCGACCACACTGTCAGTAGGCCAGGAAGTGTTGGTTCAGATTGTGAAGGAACCCATCTCCACGAAGGGTCCGCGACTTACGGGCGAGCTGAGCTTTGCAGGCCGTTATCTGGTGCTCATGCCGTTCTATGATAAAGTTTCCGTATCTTCGAAGATCAAAAGCGGCGAGGAGCGTGCTCGCCTGAAGCAATTGATCCAGAGCATCCGTCCGAAGAACTTCGGTGTGATTGTGCGCACCGTTGCCGAGGGCAAGCGTGTGGCCGAGCTTGACAGCGAGTTGAAAGTGCTGTTGAAGCGATGGGAGGAAGCCATCACGAAGGTTCAAAAGACGCAGACTCGTCCTCAGCTGGTGTTTGAGGAGACGGGCCGTGCCGTAGCCATGCTACGCGACCTGTTCAACCCCTCGTATGAGAACATCTTCGTCAACGACGATGACGTTTGCCAGGAGGTGAAGCACTATGTGACACTGATAGCGCCCGACAAGGCCAACATCGTGAAACGTTACACAGGCAATGTGCCCATCTTCGACAATTACAACGTCACAAAGCAGTTGAAGTCGAGTTTCGGCAAGACGGTGAACTACAAACATGGTGCTTACCTCATCATCGAGCATACCGAGGCCCTTCATGTCGTCGACGTGAACAGCGGCAACCGCACACGCTCGGAGAATGGTCAGGAGGCCAATGCCCTGCAGGTGAACCTTGGTGCCGCCGACGAGATAGCGCGCCAGTTACGCCTTCGCGACATGGGCGGCATCATCGTGATAGACTTCATCGACATGAATCTTGCCGAGGACCGTCAAATGTTGTACGAGCGTATGTGCAAGAACATGCAGAAAGACCGTGCCCGTCACAACATCTTGCCATTGAGCAAATTCGGATTGATGCAGATTACACGTCAGCGTGTGCGTCCAGCCATGGACGTAATGGTTGAGGAGACCTGTCCCACTTGTTTCGGCAAAGGAACCATCCGGTCGAGCATTTTGTTCACCGACCAACTGGAGAGTAAGATTGATCACCTGGTCAACAAGATTGGCGTCAAGAGTTTCTACTTGCATGTGCATCCTTATGTGGCTGCCTATATCAACAAGGGCATCATGTCGCTGAAGCGGCGTTGGCAGTTCAAATACGGATTGGGCGTGCATATCATCCCCTCGCAGAAGATGGCTTTCTTGCAGTACGAATTTTACGATGCGAAAAAGCAGTTCATCGACATGAAAGAGGAAATAGAAACGAAATGAAAAAACGGGATGTTCAACACATCCCGTTTTTTTATTCAAGTTTCGCATTCGCTCAACCCATCTCAGCCTTGATTACTTCGATGATTTTCTGTCCCAACTCATCGGCTTCGGCCATGGTGGGCGCCTCGCTGTAGATGCGTATGATGGGTTCGGTGTTCGACTTCCGAAGGTGCACCCAACGGTCGGCAAAGTCAATCTTCACGCCATCAATATCGTTCACCCGCTCATCCTTGTACAGTTCCTTCACCTTGACCAGGATGGCATCCACGTCGGTTTGCGGTGTCAGGTCGATGCGGTTCTTCGCGATGAAATAGTCGGGTAGCGTAGCCCTGAACTCGCTCACCTTGCCACCCCTCTTCGCCATGGCGGTGAGGAAGAGGGCAATACCCACCAAGGCGTCGCGCCCATAATGACACTCGGGATAGATGACGCCGCCATTGCCTTCGCCGCCGATGACCGCCCCCACCTCTTTCATTTTGGTGGTGACATTCACTTCGCCCACGGCCGCCGCCGCATAGGCGCCGCCATGACGTTCAGTGACGTCGCGCAAGGCACGTGTCGACGACAGGTTCGACACCGTGTTTCCCGGTGTGTGGCTCAACACATAGTCAGCCACCGACACGAGCGTATATTCCTCGCCAAACATCTTCCCGTCTTCGCAGATAAAAGCCAAGCGATCCACATCAGGGTCGACAACGATGCCCAAGTCGTACGCGCCGCTCTTCATCTCGTCCATGATGCCCGTGAGGTTCTTCTCCAACGGTTCGGGATTATGTGCAAAGTCGCCATTGGGCTCGCCGTTAAGCACCTTGTATTCCACGCCCAGTCGATCCAACAGTTTGGGCAAGATAATCCCACCTACGCTGTTGATGGTGTCGACACACACCTTGAAATGGGCATTTTTGATGGCCTCCTCGTCAACCAGGTCAAGAGCCATCACCTCGTCGACATGCCAGTCATCGGCCTCGTCGCAGTTGATGTAATGCCCCAGCTGTTCCAGGTCGGCATATTCGAAGTCTTCGTTTGCCGCGATGTCGAGGACCCTCGCCCCCTCCTTCGCATTGAGGAACTCTCCCTCGGCGTTGAGCAGTTTCAGCGCGTTCCACTGCCGTGGGTTGTGACTAGCCGTGATGATGATGCCCCCGTCGGCGCCCAGCAGTTTCACCGCCAACTCGGTAGTGGGTGTGGAAGCCAGTCCGATGTTCACCACATCGTAGCCCATGCCCATGAGTGCTCCCGAGACCACGCTGTCTACCATGACGCCAGAGATTCGCGCGTCGCGCCCCACGACGATGGTCGGTCTGTTGGCGTTGAACGCCGCATGCTGTCCCTTTCCACCGTTTTCACGAATAAACGTGGCATAGGCCGATGTGAACTTCACGATATCGAGCGGATTGAGGGTATCGCCCGTCTTGCCGCCAATGGTTCCCCTGATTCCGGAGATGGATTTGATAAGTGTCATGGTTATATTCCTCTTTCAAAAGTTATTTCATAATAACATGGATACACATATTGCGACGCCTGTTGCTGTCCCGCCTCTCCCGGCACGATGACTTTCACCTTCGCTATCTCATCGTTCTCATTCACGGGACGTCCCACGTTGATATAAGGGAACGGCACGAGCCATCCCGTGGGCACCGAGGCACCATACACGCTGTACATCACGCCGCTGACGAATGAGGCCGAGAACGTGCCGGATGTGTTGTTCACCTGCATCACGTCGGGCATGCTCGCGAAATAGAGCGAATTGTTCGTCAGTTGCAAAGTATCGGTCAAAACGTTTCTCTCCAAAAAGCGGCAGATGACATTTGCCGACTCACCCGACTTGATTTTCTCGCCGCAGCCTTTCCTGACGATTTGCAAATACACACCGTTAGAACCAAAGAGCACAAATTCGTTGTTGGCCACGTTGGTCACTTCGCCGTTGGCCTTAAAGTCCGTTTCGCTGATGACCTTGATACCCTTGTCGATGATGAACTGGTTGATGGCCGAGCGCTCCTTTTCCTTCATTTCAGCGTATGTCTCCCTGTCGTTACAGGCAGACAACATGAGCAGGGCGCCGAGAGCCAGCATGATGATTTTTGTCTTTGTCATTGTTGATTTATTATGTGGAAGTTTTTTTATTGGGAGTTAAAATGGGAGTTAATTCGCTTCGCTCATGGGTTGTTAATTAATTGGGAGTTAAAGTGGGAGTTAATTCGCTTCGCTCATGGGAGTTAAAGGGGAAGTTAAAATGGACATTACTCCACCTACAACTTTTACTCTTTTACCTTTTTACTCTTTTACCTTTTTACTTTTTTACCTTTTTACCTTTCCAAGCTATCGTCCAGCACGAAGTGCATAACTTCCTTTTTTACTTCCTATTTTACTTCCCTTTTTACTTCCTATTATATTAATAATACTTTTCCGCAAAAGCCTTGATGGCCTCGCGTGTGACGCGTTCCGCATCCTGTATTCCTCCGAAGAGTTTGCCACCGGCGGCATTGGCGTGTCCGCCACCGTTGAAGAACGTCCGCGCCAATTCGTCGCAGTAATAATGGTCCGTCGACCTTATGCTCACCCACACCAGTCCCGGCACCTCCGTGTCTTCACGCAGCGATATCGACAGCCGTATGCCTTTGATACGCAGCGGCTCGTTCACCAGTCCCTCGGCGTCGCCTTTTTTGAAATGGAAACGCGCCATGTCCTCCTTGGTGATGGCGAAATAGGTGGCACGTTCGTCGTGCAACACGTTGAGTTTCTGATACATCACATATCCCCTCATCCTAATGCACCAGTCGCTGTACACATTATACACACTCCTGTATATCTTGTCTTTGTTGACACCTTTCGCCAGAAGCTGTCCGATGATATAGAATATCTCGCTCCGTGTGGAGTTATAGGTGAATCCTCCCGTGTCGGTCATCATCCCGCAGTAGAGAGCCACGGCACAATGCTTGCTCATCTCGTCATAGTCGCCCATCTGCCACATGATGCGGAAGAGCAGTTCACACGTTGCCGCCATCTCGGGATGGGAGATGGACACCTCGGCCTTCACTGTCGGTTCAAGGTGATGGTCGATGAGCACCTTCGACGCCTTGCACTCTTCCAACGTCTTCTGCATCGTCCCCACCCTGTCGGTGGCGTTGAAATCGAGGCAGAAGACAGTATCGGCCTCTTCGAAAGCCTTGTCCAGTTCCTCCTTGTGTTTGTCGTAGCGGCGTATCTTCTCCACACCCGGCAACCATCTGAGGAAATCGGGAAACATGTCGGGCACCACGATGAGCGGCTCCTTGCCTTTCGTCCTTAGCCATTCGGCGCAGGCCAACACCGCCCCGAGAGCATCGCCATCGGGACTCTTGTGGCATGTGATGATGGTTTTCCCAGCCGCGTTGATGATCTCAGAGAGTTTTCCGAGCTCTTGCTCGTTGAGTATATCAAGAAGAATCTGTTTCATTTGTCAGAACAGTTTCTGCGGATATACGCCCTCGTCGATGAGTTGCTGGATACGCTCCACGGTAGCCTGTCTGTCTGCGGCATAAGTCACTCCGAACCATTTCGACGTGGTATCGAGCACTTTCACCGTCGATGTTCCCTCGTTGATGAGTTTGTTCACCATCAGCGGGATGAAGAATTCCGCCTTCAGGTTCTCCATGTTCTTCGGGTTGCTGAGGAACTCGCGGAAATAGGCGTCGGAATAGTTGAAATAGTCGGGTGTGAATCCCCACATATTCATTGACACAGGCGTATTGTCTTCGACAGCCACCCACTGCCCCTGCTCATCTTTATAGCACACCGGTCCGTTGACCCTCATGATTTCCGTACGTTCCACCACGGTGGTGAGATTGCCCTCTTCGTTGGTGGAGCAGATGCCACGTGCCACGGTGCCGTTTTCCGAGAGTGTATTGCCCACGCGGAATCCCACCATGGCATATTTGTTTTTGCTGCCTTCGGGCAGTTCGCTGAGGAACTTGCCGATGACCATGAAAGCGTCGCGGTTGTAGAAGTCGTCACAGTTGATGACGCAGAACGGCTCGTTGATGACCTTCGCCCCCATCATCACCGCATGGTTCGTACCCCACGGTTTCTGCCTTCCCTCGGGCACGGTGAACCCTTCGGGCAGTGCGTCGAGGCTCTGGAAACACAGTTCAGCGGGTATATGTCCTTCGTATTTCGACAGTATCTTGTCGCGGAAATCTTGTTCGAAGTCTTTTCTGATGACGAACACGATCTTTCCGAAGCCAGCCTTGATGGCATCGTAGATGGAATAGTCCATGATGGTTTCGCCATTGGGTCCCAGGCCGTCAAGCTGTTTCAACCCTCCATAGCGGCTACCCATGCCAGCCGCCAGCAACAATAATGTTGGTTTCATATCTTCTGTTTATTATATGTATATTTTAGTGTGCAAAGTTACGGAAAAAAGGGGAAAGGGGAAAGTGAAGAGTGAAAAATAATGTTAAGGGGCTCCGTCGTCACTCCCCACTTGTAACTTGTCACTCTTAGAATGGATATCCTATGGCGAGGTTCAGACGTTGTGCATGCCAGAACTTGTCGATGTTGTAGAACCCTGAGTGTCCTGTATCATAAGGCACATGCAGTCCGATGCCCCAGTCGAGACGTATGACGAAGAAATCGAGGTCGTAGCGCAGTCCCACACCCGTTCCCACGGCCATTTGCGAGAAGAGATTTTTGAATTTGAAATGCGCATCTGGTCGGTAATCATCGTATTTCAGTGTCCATACGTTGCCTGCATCGAGGAAGACGGCACCATAGAGGTTGCTCACCAGTCGGTTGCGGTATTCGACGTTGAAGAGCAGTTTCATGTCGCCCATCTGATCCATATAGGAATATTTGCGGTCTTCCTTCGGCACGTAGTAGTCACCCGGTCCGATGGTCCTCGCCGTGAAAGCCCTGATGCTGTTGGCGCCTCCCACATAGAACTGTTCGGTATATGGTGCCCATGTCGAATTGCCGTATGCATAAACCATTCCCAGGTTGGCATGTCCCACCAGTTCGGAATAGTCGCCCACTTTCCATATCTTCGTGAAATCGGTCTCGAACTTGATGAATTGCGCATAGGGATTGTTGAACATGCTCTTCTCCTGTTCGTTCCATTTCTTGCCGAAGGCCATATATCCCAGCGACAGCAAGTTGCCCGCCTCGCTGATGGTTGTCTCCCACGATATGGGGCATCTCGACTTGTCTTTATTCGTATACGACAGCGTATAGCGCAGTTTGGGTATGAACTGGTCCATCATGGCCATCAAGAGGTATGGGTTTTCCAAGAGCACTTCGGCAAATTCGTCGGTCATCCGTCGCATGTAGTTGTATTCCAGCACCAGCGGGCTCAACCTATGTTTGAAGTTATGCGATGTCTGGAAGTTGTATGTCAGTTCACCCGAGACGATATGTCGGGTAAAATACCCCGCTCTGTTGATGATGCTTGTACTGGCCTTGATGGTTGTCGAGGGGTTCATGAAGAACCGTCGCAATAGCCGCCGTTGTTTCCTTCCCCATTTGCTTTCGAAGGGAATCAACAACCTGGGATATTCGAGCGACACCTCGCCGCCATATTCATACGAGTTGATGCCCACGTCGTTGTCGCCGTAGTTCTTGCCAAGCTGCCACTCATACGACCCATGCAGGCGTATGTCGAGTTTCTCGCCACCTCCGAAGGTGTTTCGTTTTGTCAAGCCCACCACCACCTGTGGCCCGAGAAATCCCGTTGTCTTTCCCGTGAGGTTCGTCTCCACATAGAAGTCGTATGGTTTCTCAAACATACAGTTGATGGCCACGTCGAGCGAGTCGCTGGTGAAAGTGGAGTCACGCGGTGTGAACTTGAAGTCGACCATGCTGAAGATGCCCATGTTCGACAAGTTGTTGGCCGACTCCAGATAGTCGCCATAACTGTACAGCTGGCGCGGTCTCAGTTTTATTTGCCTGGCCAAGGCACCCCTTCTAACTGGTATTTTCTTGCCCCCGAAATGTACCGTCATCCTCCTGCTTTTGAGCACGCTGTCTGTCTTCTCCATGAACGTTTTTCTGAGGGTGAGGTCAATCTTTCCGATGTACCATTTTTTCAAGACATGCGGAGGCAAGCTGTCCGAGCATTGCAATTTCAGCTGCACGTAGCCCGGGCGTGCCACGGTGTCCGCCAAATAGGAAGCATATCCCGGTTGGTAGTAGAAGAAGCCATTGTCGCGGAACAGATCGGACAGTCGTGAACGCTCCGCGTCGAGCGTCACGATGTCGAAGGGAGCGCCCTTGTATATCTGTCGTTCCTCCCATGTGCTATCGATGAGAGCCCTCGCCTCGGGCGTGAAATTCACGTATTCGATGCTGTCGAGCAGGAACAGGTGTCCCATGTCGGCACGGTATCCTATCTTCTGTTTCTTGGGGTTGCTTCCCTGTTTGGTATATGATGTCACGTTGCCGTGGAAATAGCCATGCGACTTGAGCACCGATGTGGCCACCACGCTACGCATCTCCGGGTT
This sequence comes from Prevotella sp., assembly GCA_017538105.1. Classification (GTDB taxonomy): domain Bacteria; phylum Bacteroidota; class Bacteroidia; order Bacteroidales; family Bacteroidaceae; genus Prevotella. The sequence goes on from JAFYJN010000034.1 coordinate 25,284, forward strand.
CACCGACGCCACCGTCACCGGCGCCTTTCCAAATGTCTTGGTCATCCATTTTCCGAATGCCGTTTCCGACTTCGAGAAAGCGTTCCACACCATGAAACCCACGGGGAAGGGCATCCTCACCTTCGAGCTTCCCATGAACGATCCGTTTGGTGGGCAGTCAAGAGCCGCCTCCACCTCTTCCTGAACATACAGGGCATGGTCGTTCTTCTCATAGTTCTCATACACCACATCGTCGATGCCAGTATAGAGCACCTCCCCTTCCTCCAGTCCGTTTGTGGAGTAGCACGACGCGACGACCGTTGTCAGCGCGAGAGAGAAGAATGAAACGATATTTGTATGCAGCTTGTTCATGGTTTCTGTTGATATTGAATCGCCGTGGTGTCTCTTCTTACATGTCGTAATGAGTCGCTTCTTGAACGTGGCACCCGTTCATCAGACTTGAAGTTGAAGATGTCCTTCAGGTGGTCGAGTTTGCGTTTCCACATGAATCCGGCACCGAACTCCCCTATCTCTCCTTCGAACCAGTCATAGGTGCTACGGTCGTAGAACAGTCTCAGGTATTTGTTGCTGTTGGGACTGATACGGTATTCGAAGGTCACGTTGTCGAAGAATGTCTGGTTTCTGTTGTATACGTCGCTTCCCGTCGACACCTTGCCACCAATAACCACGCGCAGGCGGTTGTTCCAGAACCGTTTGGCGAACTTGAACGAATAGTCGGTGTGCATGGCACCTGTGGCGTCTGTTGCGTTGTCAACGCCGATGCTCAAGTCAAGAGTACGCAACGCATTGCCGGTGATATTGTTGATTTCCGCCTGCAGGAACGAGCTCAAGGCGCTGTTCATCGACAGTGCCGACTCGTTGCCGTCGGCCATGTACATACCCGTTGAAATCATGGCCACAGCCAGACGTCCCCGGTCTTCCTCGGACATCATGCCCAGCTGTCCGCTCACCGACAAATCTTCTGGAGCGTCGATGATGAACTGCAGTCCCATGTCTTGCAGCGTCTTGGTGATGACCACGCCACATTCGAAGTCGACGCTCCTACTGCCTCCTCCCTCGTCGGTGACCACAGCTTTCACCTTCTCCGTAGCCGTGATGTTCACCTTCGGGTTGTCGGGTGCCCCCTGGAACTCCAGGTATCCACCCTCCTTGATGGTGAATGTCCTGAGCGGAATGATGGGCAGCGAATATTTCATCTCGCCGCTGTTCACCGTGTAACGTCCCGTTATCCTGAAGTTGTTGGCCACATTGTACAACAGTCTCAGGTTACCCTCGCCCATGATGTCCACATAGTTGCTATGGTCGGGGTTGAGGTCGCATCGTATGCGTGCGCCCTCGTCGACGTTCAGCGTAAGGTCCATGTCAAGACCCGATATAGGCGGTCGGTTCACCACCTGTGTCGTCGAGTCGCTGAAGTCGACAAACTGCACCAGTTCGTCGAGACGGGTGTCTTCGGCCAGTGGCGAGTCTTTGAGCACGTATGTCAGGTCGGTCTTTCCCAGCACGTCCACCCTACCCTTCATCTGGAAGGCATCGAGCGGTCCCTGCAGTCTGCCGAACATATTGATGAATGCCCTTCCGTACGCCTCAGCCTTGGGCGTCTCCTTGGCGTTGATGATTTCGAAGTCGCGAGCCGACATGCGCAGGTCGATGGTCATGCGGTCGAGGTTGGAGAAGTTGAGTTGCCCGTTGAGCGTCAGCGGTTGGTCGTTATGCGCATAGAGTTTGAAATCCTCGAACAGCAGTTTGCTGTTGTCGATTCTCACGGGACGGTTGTCCACCCTCAGCTGCACGCCGTAGGGCACGCTGTTGATATATGCCGAGTCGAGCAATATCTCTCCGTTGATATTGGGTGTGGAGAGAGGTCCGTTTATTTTCAGTGTTCCCTCGCCATAACCCTTGAATCCTAGGATTTGGTCGGGCATGAAACTGTTGAGCAGTGACAGCGGCATACGCGCCAGATTGAAGTCGGCATCCAACCTGCCCTTCCCTTCGGGATAATAGGTGCCCACCACCGTTCCCACCTCTCGTTGGTCGCTGTAGATGACAGCGTCGATGTAGTGCGATCCGTCTTCGTTGGGCATATACACAAATTCCGAACTCAGGTCGCCGAGCACGTTTTTCTCGAATGTCATATCATCGACGCTCACCGAGCTCGACACGGTGAGTTGTTTTTCCGTCTTCACCACATGGAAGTCGCCGTCGAGGATACCCGTGATGTCAGGCAGGAACGGCACCGCCGCTGTGATGTCGCCGAGGTTGAGGTTCTGCATGCTGAGCGTGAGGTCTTGGTCGGCATCCATGTTCTCGTCGTTGGTATACAGGTGGATGTTCGTGCCGTCGTCGGCCGCGAGATATACGTTCGCCGCCAGTCTCTGTTTCTTTCCCAGCCGCAGGTAATTGTATTCGTTGGCCCTGAATTTCTTGTATCCTATCACCGGTTCCAAGTCGGAGAAGTTCAGACACAGCGAGTCGTTGCGCACTTGCGCCCGCAGTCCCAGTTTCACGCCCAACGAGTCGTTGGCGTCGTAGATTCTCGTCGAGAGGTCCGACCCGTTTTCAAATAGCGACCCGTCAACTTTTGCCCGGAACACGTATGTGGGGTTGCCCTCGAAGTTCTGCACCTCCGCATTGTATTTGAACCCCGTGGAGTCGGTGTTGATGGCGAAGCGCACCCGGTCGAAGAGCATGTCGTTGATCATCAGCGAGTCGACTTTCACGTCGCCGTTCAGTCCATTGACATGCGAGGAATACATGTTCACGTACACCTGTTTGTAGGTGATGCCCTTCTCCTCGAACATCCTCGACAACAGGTTGTCGCCTCCACCAGTCATGTAGATGTCCACGTCGGGCAGGTTCTCCCTGATGATGTCATCGTCAATCTTTCGTTCAGCAATCATCTTGCTGATTTCCTTGCCCAATCGTTGTCCCTTGTTGAGAATTTTCTGGTATCCCCCCTTGCCCTCCAGGGCTAATTCGAAATCACCGCTGTTCACCCTCACATGCGTGGTGTCGCGGTTAAGCAGCACGTCGATGTCAACCGTTTCAGCCGCCAGGTCGCTTCCCGGCTGGTTCAGTCTCAGGTCGTTCACCTCGCCCTGGATGTCGTAATAACTGTTCATGTCCGTTTTCACCCTCAAGTTGGCGCACATGCCCAGAGTCATCGGACTGTCGGAGAGTCCCAGTTTGTAGAGGTCGGCCTTATAAAAGTCGGTGGATATATTGGCGTCAATGTTTTTACGGCTTATCCGTCCATCGGCATAAATCATTCCGTCGAAGAGCGAGTTATGCCCCTCCACTTCCGCCAGCATCCTGCCCCTGTCGATGTTGGCGTCTATCTTCATGGCGCTGAGGTCGTAGCCCATCGCCGAGAATTTCGTTAGGTTGGCTTTCGCCTTCAGCTTCGTCGAGGGAGAAAATATGTCCGTGCCCTGTCCCTTGGCCACTATGGTTCCCGTGAGTGGCGACAGTCTGTATCCCGGCAAGAAGTTCTGCAAGGGGAAGGCTTGCGCCTTCACGTCGGCGTCGTACGCCATCTGGCGCGTGTCGATATTCGCTTTGGCAACCATCTTTCCCCCGCCCTGCGTGGCCGTGAAGTCTGCCCCCAGACGGCTGCCCGTCTTGCGGAACCGTCCATCGAGGCCTATGCCTTGCGGCACGCGTATCATCTTCTGTGTAGCCGGGTCGAGAGCCGCCGTCACAAATCCCAGGTCGTTCGTCGTCCCCTTGAGTTTGATGTCGGCATTCATCCTGTCGAAGTCGGTCACGTTGTCGATGGTGCCCGTGGCCGTCATGTTAAATGCCGTGGGCAACGTCACGTTCATGTTACGCAACGCCAGCCGTTGCAGGTTTCCCCTCACCTGTCCACTGACGTTGAGCGCCCTGTTGGGCCATTTTCTCACCATCGCCGGTGGCATCGCCCCACCGCCGAAACGCATGATATCTTCCTTGCCAATGTATCCATCCACCTGTGCGAACAACTCTCCCGGATGTTGGTCGGCGAAAGCGTTGAGGTCCATCTCCACATGAGCCGACAGCCGCGAATGTTCCGTCTGCAGTTCCAGTGCCGGCACGCTGATGGCTTGGTCGTCGATGTGTAGCGGACCGCTCAGGTGGTTCACCGCCAGTCCGCTCTGTTCCCGGAAATTGCAGTCGCGCAGGTTCACACTGATGTCAGGCGCGAGGAAATGCAGCGAGTCGATGCCGATGTTCACGTCGGAGAGTGCCAAGTGGTTCGTGTCCAGGCCCTTCACCCTTGGCGCAAAGCGGTTGTCGTAGCGCAGCGAGCCATCGTTCCAGTCCATGCGTCCCAGCGCATATTCCCCCTTTCCCAGGTCGAACCTGCCGTTTTCCGCAACCAGTTTTCCCATGCCCACACCGACGACCATCGTGTCGCCCGGCATGTGTAGGGTAACGTCGCTCTTGGTGATGTTCAGTTTGTCGACAAGTATGCGCCATTTGGCGTTGCTCTCCGTGGTGTCTGGCGGCACCGTATCGGAGAGCGCCACGTCGAGGATGGCACCGTCGAGCGCCGCCTTGTCCACCTTCACGCCCTCTTCGCCAAGGTCGATGCCATGGCTCACCACGCTCAGTTCGTTGAATCGTCCTTTCACGCGTGCCGAGGGGATGAAGCCGTTGGTGTTCAAGTTGGTTCGGCGGAGCGTCAGTTCGTCCACCTCCACCTTCCCCTTGAATAGCGGCATGAGCTGTACGCTCGCCACCAGTTCGCCCACATCGGCTATGGTGTCGCGTTGGTTGGGAATAGAGTCATTGGGCTTTATCATCTTGAAATCCTCCACTGTCAAGTCGAGTGGGAATTTCAGGGACACGTGACCCACGCTGATATCCATGCCCGTTTTCTCCGAAGCATAGGATGCCACTTTTTGTGCCACCCAGTTTTGTATGGGTGGTATGTAAAGCAGTATGATTAGCAGCAAAAAGAGCAGGATGGGCGTCAGGATGATGCCAACGATCCATTTGAGCGCTTTTTTCATAGGCGTGAGTCACATGGACAAAAGGAGTGAACAGCCTTTCTTTTTCGGCCTTTCACCCTATCCGTATGCAAAGATAGTGCAAAATTTCGATTAAGTGAGAAGAATGAAAAAAATTTCATTCTAGAGCGTGAGAAATTTATACAAACCGAGAGAAGAACAAAAAAAACTCGTTTATTTTTTATTCCGAGGTGCAACCTATCTTATGAAAAGATAGTGCAAAATTTCGATTAAGTGAGAAGAATGAAAAAATTTCATTCTAGAGCGTGAGAAATTTATCCAAACCGAGAGAAGGACAAAATAAACTCGATTCTTTTTATACCGTGAATAAGATATTTATATTATCTTTGCCTTCGGAAATATTTCTATGACTTGAAGCGAATAATCTTGGCAAAACCCTTTCGTGTTAGAATGACTTAGAAACAGGAATCTAAATAACGAATATGTAACTTAATAATTTTGAAAAAATGGAAATGTATCTTGTTGTTGCGATAATTGCCATTATCATCATGGCGGTTCTTGGTTATTTCATTGGCAACCATGGTAAAAAGGCATATATAGAAACAATTGGAAAATTGGAAAACAATATTGCAGAACTTGGCAGCAAGGTAACTGGACAAGAATCTGTGATTACAGAAAAAGTCAATTATATTACCACTCTTACCGCTGAGCGCGATGTGCAGAAAACAAACGCGGATAATTATTCCCATCAGTTAGATACCCAAAAAGATAATTATGAGAAACAAATCATATCAATCAAAACTGAGGCGACAGAAACACTATTAAAAGAAACTGAACGTAGCAAGCAGCAGCTGAGTGAACAGAGATCTTCTTATGAGAAGCAGATGAACGACCAAAAAACTTCATATGAAAATCAGATTAACAGTCAAAAATCGACTTTTGAGAAACAGATACAGGAACTGAAAGAATCTTTCGCCAAACAGTTGAATGATTTCAAGGCGGAAAGTGAAAAGAGTCTGAAAAAACAAGAAGACGCTGCCGCTGAGTTTATAAAAACAGAAACGCAGCGCAACACTGCCGCTATCGAGGAGATGAAGAGAGCCTATGAGCAGCAGATTGCCGATTTGAAATCATCTTTTGAGCAACAACTCAAGCAGACCAGAGAAGCCCATGAAAGCCAAATCACTACACTAAAGCAGATGAACGAGAAGCAGGTGAAAAGTCAGCTTGACCTTATCAAAGAACAAATGCAGACCACATCGGAAAAAGTTCTTAAATTGCGGCAAAATGAACTTGGAGAACAGAACATGGAGCAGGTTTCAAAGATAGTAAACCCTTTGCAGCAAAGTCTTAAGGAAATGAAAGAGGCACTTGAAAAGAACAAGGAACAACAGACAGAAGCCTTAACCCGCCTAGATGAGACTATAAAAATAAACATGGAAAAAAGTACTGCATTAGGAGAAACAGCAGATCGTTTAACACGTGCACTTACTGGCAAGGTGAAAGCACAGGGCAATTTTGGCGAACTAAAGCTCAAACAGCTTTTAGAAGATTTAGAGTTGAAGGAAGGGGAACAGTATGAATCCCAGGAAACCCTGAAAGATAAATTTGGAAAGAATGCAAAGGGTGATGACGGAAAAGGATTTGTACCCGATTTCATTTTGCATTTCCCCAATAATAGGCATGTTGTAGTTGACTCCAAAATGTCGCTGACAGCATACGAACGATACATGAATGCAGAAGACGGAACCGAGGAAAAGGACAGTTTCCTTAAAGCGCACATTAATAGTGTTAGAGACCAAATGAAACGTTTGGCAAAAAAAGAATATACAAAGTATTTGCCTAAAGGTTACAATCGTTTGAACTTTGCCTTTATGTATGTACCTATTGAGGGAGCCTTGAATCTTGCCCTTCAAAATGATGCCTCATTATGGAGAGAAGCCTATGATCAAGGAGTCTTGATTCTTGGTCCGCAAACCATGTATATGAATCTTCGAATATTGGAGATGATGTGGACTCAGGTCCGCCAACTAAAGAACCAACAAGCAATGATGGATGCTGCCAATATGGTTATTGACCGAGTGCAAGATTTCGGTCTTCGCTTTATGGATGTCGAGTCGAGTATGAACGACACCCTAAAGAAAATAACAAAACTGAAAATAACAACAGCAGATAGTGGAGCGAGCATCATCACAGCGGCAAAAAATCTGCTTAAAGCAGGAGCAAGTGAGAACAAAAAGAAGAAATCGCTTGCTGATTTGGACGATTCTACCATGTTTATAGAAACAGATTCGACCACTATGCTTCCTTCTGAGCCATCTGAAAAATCCAAAGATACGATGACAGAAAAAAGCGAACTTATAATAACGTGAGTTCGACGAATTCAAAATAAGGAAAGCTGTGTGTCTAATGTTCTTTGAACATTGATGCACGGCTTTTTCGGGAAACAACAGTATGCAGCCAACACCCCCAGTATGTTAACGACAAAGTTGTCAAAGCATCTGTGTCAGGAGTGTTCCACTTAAGCAATGTTCTTCAGTTCATCATTGACAGTCTCGATGATAGCCCTTTTCCTGAGCAGCGGTTTGAGGAAACTTCTCCCCACTTTTTTCATGGATTATTTTTCTTTTTCAAAAATAATACGTAAGTTTGCAAAATCATGATGATTTCGATTCTGTATATTGTATCCTAAACATATTTAACCTATTGCAAAGAAAATCACATAAAAAAACTCCCACGTAATCGCAGGAGTAAGATTACTTCGGCTTATAGCCTTGTTGTGAAAAGTCCTTCACTAGTATCTTGCTGCAAAGATATGCATTTATAATAACAAACCAAAATAAAAACCCATAAAAATGAAAAAAATAATAGGTCTTGACCTTGGAACCAGTTCCATTGGTACATGTATTCGCAATATCGACTTAGGAAACAGTTTGAGAGAACAATTAGAATATTTCTCCTCTGATATCTTCAAATCAGGTGTAGGCGAAGAAAAAGGTAAAGAATATTCTTTTGCCGCCGATAGGACTAAACACCGCCAAAGTAGACGGCTATATGAAACAAGAAGACGTAGATTATGGGCAACGTTGGCTGTTCTTATAGAACATGGTTATTGTCCTCTTTCAAAAGATTCCTTACAAAAATGGACAACATACGATAAAGAAAAACATCTTTATCGAGAGTATCCCGTTGACGATGTATTATTCCAGCAATGGATTAAATTAGATTTCAATGGAGATGGCGTACCAGACTATTCGAGTCCTTATCAATTACGAAGAGAGCTTATCAATCAACAATTTGACTTCAATATCGTTGAAAATAAGCACAAATTAGGTCGTGCATTATACCATATAGCACAACGTCGAGGTTTTAAAAGCAGCAAAGGAGAAACCGTCGCTTCACAAGAAAATGATAACGCTTCGGATGATATCGCTGAAGTAATGAAGAAATCTGAAACTAAGCTATCAAGCAATCTTGTACAGTACATGAAAGACAAACAAATACGTACTGTAGGAGAAGCATTTGCTTTTTTGGAAGACGAAGGAATCAGGGTGAGGAACAGTCAATTCAAAGCAGTTCAAAGCCAATATGAAGAAGAAATATCCTTGGTCTTTGATTTTCAAAACGGTTTATCCAAAGATTCTGTTTTCTATAAACGGATTATCAGTCGTAAAAGAGGAGAAGGGACGATCTTTTATCGCAAGCCTCTAAGATCACAGAAAGGACTTGTTGGCAAATGCACACTTGAGCCAAACAAAACAAGATGTCCAATCTCCCATCCCTCATTTGAGAAATTCCGCGCATGGAGTCTGATCAACAATATTCGATATAAACAAGATGTTAATGACAATTGGATGGAACTTGCGATTGATGTAAAGAAAAAACTATATCATGATGTGTTCACATCCAGAATAAAGAATGATTTTCCATTTGTAGACATCCGAAAATTCCTTGAGAAAGAGCTTTCCATACCCCTTGTCAATAATAGAGAGGGGAAGACCATCAATTATAAAGACAACCAGAATATAGCAGGATGCCCAGTAACAGCAAGACTAATACGACTGTTCGGTGAAGAATGGGAAAAATATAATTATCAAACAGATATCATCCGCTATGGAGACAGCAAGCACGCCAACAGGACCCACAATAAATCATATACAGCATTGGATTTTTGGCACATTTGCTTCCAAGCCGATGATGCAGAACAATTGATGGAGTTTGCTCAACATAAAATGAACTGGGATGATGAAATGACGAAGAAATTAATTCGTTTATGGTCTTCCATACAAGATGGTTATGCCATGCTAAGCCTTAAAGCAATTTCCAATATCAACTACATGCTTTGCGAAGGATTCAAATACTCTGATGCCGTGATGTTGGCTAAAATTCCGGACATTTGCAAAGTCTCCCTTGACAAGATGCGCTCTATTCTAGATGATTTCAAAGCATTAGTATTACCAAAAATCGAAAAAGATAAAAGAATCATCAATATCACTAATAATTTAATAGCCAATTATAAATCAACTATTCTTGAGAACCGTTTTGCTGACCACAACACATCATATGAACTATGTGATTCTGATAAGGATGACATCATCAAGGCAATCAAAGGACATTGTGGCGAGAAGAGTTTTTCAGAGATGGATGCTGACGAACAAGAAGAACTCATAAACGGCGTTTCATCGAGATACCAATCATTTTTCAACAATTACAAACGGGATTATTATAAAGTTCCTAAGAACATTGATGTTTTTAAAGAATATTTAAGTCAACAATTCCCTGAGATTAATACAACGCAATGGAATAAACTCTATCACCATTCACAAATAGTATCCTATAGTCCCGAAATATGTGATAACAATTTCCGACTTGGACGCCCAAACATAGGTGGCATCAAGAATCCCGTTGTCCTTAGGACATTGAATATTTTACGTCGTAAAATAAATAGTCTTTTGGACAACAATATCATTGACACGGACAACACTCGAGTTGTCATTGAGACCACACGAGGGATGAATGATGCCAATATGCGCTGGGCCATTGAAGCATATCAAAGAGAAAGAGAAAAAGAGAATAAAGAGATTGGTAAAATCCTTTCCGAATATTACTCATCGCGTGAAATCAATGCTACAGACATAGACATAGCAAGATACGTTATCGAACAATCAATGCAGGAAACACGGAAAGATGACAAACAATATATTTTTAAAAAAGATGTTACAAAATACAAGTTATGGTTAGAGCAGGGAGGTGTCTGTTTGTATACAGGTAAGACTATCAATCTTTCTAATTTATTCAATGACAATGCCTTCGACATCGAGCATACCATTCCAAGAAGCATTTCCTTTGACAGTTCCGACAAAAATCTCACCATCTGCGACTCCAATTATAACAGAAGCATTAAAAAGAACCAAATACCGACATCTTTACCAAATTACGAAAAAGACTGGGAGTCGAACGGAATTCGATATACAGCCATTAAACCAAGATTGGCCAAATGGCAAGAAAAGGTTGAGCACATACAAGACAACATTGACTTTTGGAAAGCACAATCTCGGAAATCTCAGGACAAAGAACGTAAGGATTTATGCATCCGGCAACGTCATCTATGGAAGATGGAACTGGACTACTGGAAAGGCAAATTGGAAAGGTTCACCCTTTATGAAGTTAAAGAAGGATTCCGAAATAGCCAGCTTGTTGATACAGGTATCATTACCCGTCATGCTGTGTTATATTTGAAGAGCATCTTCACTAATGTTGACGTCGAAAAAGGAAGTGTCACCGCTGATTTTAGAAAGATGTTAGGTCTTCAGAGTATATATGAAAAAAAAGACAGAGACAAACATTCCCATCACGCTATAGACGCCGCAATTTTAACTGTCATTCCTGTTGCTGCCAAAAGAGACCGTATGCTTCAACTGTTTTATAAGATTGAAGAAATCAAGCACCTAATAGAAATCAGTTCAAGCGAAACAGCCAAAAAGTTAAATTTTGAATTGGATGGCAAAATTAGAGAGATGGAAAATGAAATTGCAGACTGTCATATTGGCAATATTTCCACCGTACCCCAATATATTGAAGAGAACCTTTTTGCCAATCATATCACCATTGACAGGACTCTCGTTCCTGCAAAAAAACGAGTTAGGATAAGAGGTAAAATTGTGAAAATAAAAAATTCCAAAGGAGAAGAAGTTACAAAATGGGCACAGGGCGACTGTATTAGGGGAAGACTTCATAATGAATCATATTATGGAGCCATAAAACTCCCATTGCTTGACGATAATGGAAATCCTAAAACTGAAAAAGGACTTTTTGTTTATGATGAAAACAAAGAAAATGTTATTATGGTAATCCGTCAAGACATCAAATCCTTTAAGAAAAAAGAAGAATTTGAAAAGATTATTGACCCATCTCTTCGTTCCATCATCTCCAACACCATAAAAAAACGCATGGATAATGGTGCTTCTTTTTCTGAAGCCATAAATCAAGACATTTACATGACAGACAAAGATGGTAATGAAATACGCAAAGACAAAAAAGGAAGGATTCTATCTCCTATTCGCCATGTAAGGTGTAAAGTAGCGGCAGGCCGCGGCTATATGACAAAAGAAAAATCATTGGAGATTCGGCACCATAATCATTTTTCCAAGAAAAAAATGATCAATGTTGCCAATCGAGATTACAAGAAAAACGTATATGCTCAAAATGACAGCAATTATCTTTTCCTCCTTTATGAAGGAATTAAGAGGGGTGAATTGGTTAGGAGATGTCGTTTTATCAACACTTTTGAAGTATCAAACATTTTCAGGAGCAAACAATTCATAAATTTTGAGAAAGAATTATGGAATGAGCCATATTACCAATCCATCAAAGAAAACAATATAGAATATAAACTTTCTGCTATTCTTAAAGCTGGTTCACGTGTTATTCTTTGGAATAATACTCCAGATGAAATATTTGACTTATCTAAAGAAGAATTGCTGAAACGATTATACGTTGTAGTTAAGTTTAACAATGCCGGAACTGATTTAATATATTTAAGGCATCACATTTCTGCCAAATCAGATATAGACATCAAACTTGTACCTAACAAGATGAATTGTCTTATTGAAGGAAGAGACTTTTCAATTGACATCCTAGGAAATATAACTTTTATAAAATAGGCATGATTAAGAAAACCTTGTATTTTGGCAATCCCGCCTACCTTTCCCTTCGCCTTGGGCAACTTGTTCTCAAGTTGCCTGAAGTGGAGAAGAGTAATATGACAGGAAAGATGAAGGCTGATTTAGAAAGAACAATTCCTATTGAAGATATTGGTATTGTCGTTCTTGACCACAAACAAATAACCATAACTCAAGGCTTAATATCAGCCTTATTAGATAATACAACCGCTGTCGTTATATGCAATGAAAAACGAATGCCTAGCGGCTTGTTACTACCATTGGAAGGCAACACTATCCAAAACGAAAGATTCAGAAACCAAATTGAGATTTCTATCCCTCAGAAAAAACAAATATGGCAACAAACAATAATAGCAAAAATCAAAAATCAAGCATATTGTCTACAAAAGAATACCGCCAAGTCATTCGCACCTCTTCATGTATTGGCCAAAAACGTCAGGAGTGGTGACCCTGACAATTGTGAAGCGCAAGCTGCGGCCTACTATTGGAAAAACGTCTTTGAAGACCATCCCAATTTTACACGCAATAAAGAAGGAACGCCACCTAATAACCTTCTCAATTATGGCTATGCCATTCTAAGAGCCGTTATAGCCAGAGCACTTGTTGGAAGTGGACTCTTACCTGTTTATGGTATCCACCATCATAATAGATACAACGCTTACTGTCTTGCTGATGATATAATGGAACCCTACCGGCCTTTCATTGACGACTTAGTCATCACTTTATGTCGACAATATGAAATAGGCGAGAATTTAACTACAGATATAAAAAGAGAAATGCTATGCATCCCAACTATTGATGTACGAATAAATGGGAAGCGTAGCCCATTGATGATTGCTGCGTCACAAACCACAGCAAGTTTAGCAAAATGCTTCAATGGAGAATCTAAAAATGTGGTTTATCCAGAGTTTCCATGAATCGACTTAGTGAATATCGAGTTATGTGGGTTATGGTGTTTTTTGACTTGCCAACACTTACCAAAAAAGACAAAAAAGATTACGCTACATTTAGGAAAAACCTTCAAAAAGATGGTTTTACAATGTTTCAGTTGTCGATATATGTACGTCATTGTGCAAGTGTAGAAAATGCAAACGTTCATACCAAAAGAGTTAAATCTTTTTTACCTGAACATGGCAACGTTTGTATAATAACCATAACAGACAAACAGTTTGGAGAGATAGAGGTCTTTATAGGAAAGCGCTCAAAAGCCCCAAATGCCCCAGGACAACAATTGGAACTATTTTAACATGAAGAAATCCAGCTATTAGGCTGGATTTCTTCATGTTTTACAACGACTTTTTATTTTCTCAAATTACACAGCAACCAACTGTTTGTCAATACATTACGAAAGACGTGATGTTTATGTCGCTGCAAAGATACTAATTTGAAGGCAATTCACAACCTTGGCTAATGCCATCATGGAAGATCCCGAGATGTTTATGTCGCTGCAAAGATACTAATTTGAAGGCAATTCACAACCGCTGTTGGTCTTGCGGCTCCAATGTCCTGATGTTTATGTCGCTGCAAAGATACTAATTTGAAGGCAATTCACAACTGTCGCCGTAGGAGCGTTTCAGATAGTCGAGATGTTTATGTCGCTGCAAAGATACTAATTTGAAGGCAATTCACAACCTGCGTTAACTATTTTACTTTGGACAATCTGATGTTTATGTCGCTGCAAAGATACTAATTTGAAGGCAATTCACAACATTATCCCAATCATCTTTGTTAGGATTTCCGATGTTTATGTCGCTGCAAAGATACTAATTTGAAGGCAATTCACAACAATGTTGATTATGTTAGATTTTTTGTTTATGATGTTTATGTCGCTGCAAAGATACTAATTTGAAGGCAATTCACAACCTGTCTTTGGGACATGTCGAAATGGTCACGGATGTTTATGTCGCTGCAAAGATACTAATTTGAAGGCAATTCACAACAATATGACTGCTGTTGCTGCTACTAATGCTGATGTTTATGTCGCTGCAAAGATACTAATTTGAAGGCAATTCACAACTATTGACGTATCTTTCTTGTTTGTTTGATTGATGTTTATGTCGCTGCAAAGATACTAATTTGAAGGCAATTCACAACATTCTCGTTATTCATGTTTGGATGTACTTGGATGTTTATGTCGCTGCAAAGATACTAATTTGAAGGCAATTCACAACTGTTTGTTACTCTTACTTATTCAAATAAGTGATGTTTATGTCGCTGCAAAGATACTAATTTGAAGGCAATTCACAACCGTTAAGAGTCCTTACATCCTCGTTGTCGGATGTTTATGTCGCTGCAAAGATACTAATTTGAAGGCAATTCACAACAACGAGGGTGCTCAAGTGCAATTCATATATGATGTTTATGTCGCTGCAAAGATACTAATTTGAAGGCAATTCACAACCATGAGGGATGGCTGCTCATTGAAGGGCAGGATGTTTATGTCGCTGCAAAGATACTAATTTGAAGGCAATTCACAACGGACGGCTACGTCGATGCGGAGCAGTGGGGATGTTTATGTCGCTGCAAAGATACTAATTTGAAGGCAATTCACAACAATGATGTTGCAAAGATACTAAAAATTTTGATGTTTATGTCGCTGCAAAGATACTAATTTGAAGGCAATTCACAACTAGTGCAATATTCCTTACGCACAATATTCGATGTTTATGTCGCTGCAAAGATACTAATTTGAAGGCAATTCACAACGGCCGGCTGTATGGCTCATGAATGGTTCCAGATGTTTATGTCGCTGCTAAGATACTAATTTGAAGGCAATTCACAACTTTATTCATAATTTGTTTGTTATTAATATGATGTTTATGTCGCTGCAAAGATACTAATTTGAAGGCAATTCACAACAATGCTCAACGATTGCTTGATTTGCTTGGTGATGTTTATGTCGCTGCAAAGATACTAATTTGAAGGCAATTCACAACGTTTCGGTATCAATGGCATCTGATAATAGGATGTTTATGTCGCTGCAAAGATACTAATTTGAAGGCAATTCACAACATAACAGCGGGTTGTCGTTCTTTGCATCTTGATGTTTATGTCGCTGCAAAGATACTAATTTGAAGGCAATTCACAACCATTGGGTTAAAAGTTGACGGAGATGATAAGATGTTTATGTCGCTGCAAAGATACTAATTTGAAGGCAATTCACAACCTAACAGGTGAATTGTCGGTAATAGTTCCAGATGTTTATGTCGCTGCAAAGATACTAATTTGAAGGCAATTCACAACACGATGTAATAAGTGAAAACATCACCACAGAGATGTTTATGTCGCTGCAAAGATACTAATTTGAAGGCAATTCACAACCTTCCGCAATAAGGACAATTGTAATGAAAAGATGTTTATGTCGCTGCAAAGATACTAATTTGAAGGCAATTCACAACCAATTACCAAATAAAAAGCTACGATGTGAAGATGTTTATGTCGCTGCAAAGATACTAATTTGAAGGCAATTCACAACTGTTGATGTTGGAGCTTCAACTACATTACGATGTTTATGTCGCTGCAAAGATACTAATTTGAAGGCAATTCACAACCACCTGCAGGTCGGGCACGGCGATACGTGCGATGTTTATGTCGCTGCAAAGATACTAATTTGAAGGCAATTCACAACCGTTTTTAGAACATATTAAAAAACCTTGCGATGTTTATGTCGCTGCAAAGATACTAATTTGAAGGCAATTCACAACTTCAGAGCGATGCGTGGTGAGATTAGGTTTGATGTTTATGTCGCTGCAAAGATACTAATTTGAAGGCAATTCACAACGGCTCAGGATAGTCCTTTTCGGGGTCTAACGATGTTTATGTCGCTGCAAAGATACTAATTTGAAGGCAATTCACAACCAGCAGGTCCTTCGGACTGTGAACACCCGCGATGTTTATGTCGCTGCAAAGATACTAATTTGAAGGCAATTAGCGACCTTTCTAGTTCTCCATTCTATTGTATTTGAGACATTCACGTTCAGTGTCTTTTATTTCCTTATCTCCAGGATTCCGTCTTTCTCATGCTCCACGAACGGGCCTTCCTTCGTTTCGAACAACACGCTTCCGGTCTCCAGGCACTCCACGTCATGCCAAGTGTTTTTGGGGATGTCGACGCCATAAACCCCTGCTGCTGTGGATAGTACCACGCTCGCCGTTACCTGCCCATCGTCGTCGTAGGTGCTTACACGCACTTTCCCTCTCAGGATGACGATGGTCTCGTCTTTCGTGGGATGGTGGTGGACGGGTATCAACGTGCCCACTTCCAATGCGTTGAGGAAACGGTGACATTTGTCGTCAAGGCTTTGGTGGAAATTGTGGTTCATCCTCAGTCGCGGTGATTTCCTCGCCTGTTCCACTACGCCGTCAATCAGTTGGTCGTCGATGATTTTCATACTCTTCACATTGGTTTATAAAGACAAAAGATTGCAAGATGCCGCTGCAAAGATACTACTTTTTTCAGCAAATCACAACACTTTTGAACGGATGACAAAAAACAATGGAGAAGACCACAAATGGACAACCGAAAAAAGAGGGATGAACCGAAATGAACACAAAAACGTTGAATTACACCGCCAAAATGGCCATTTCTCTCCATACTTCCCAAAATGAACATTCTAAAAGAATTATTCGACGTTGATATTTGAACAAAAATGTCTAATTTTGCATCCAAAATAGACAGGGCATGAGTGTAGCCGAGAAATTATCGACAACTGAAAACTCATTTGGTATTGACAATGTTAAATCCTTGCAGAAAGTGAATGAAGACGTTTTGTTCATCCACGACCTACGCGAGGTGTCCAATCTGTCGACCATCAGAATGGAATACAACACATTCGTTTATTGTCGCGGAGGGCGCATCCTGGTGGAAATAGGAGGCGACACACAGATCAAGGTAAAGCCCGGACAACTGCTGCTCGTCCCCGCCGGCAAGTTGGTGCAGCCCATGATGATCAGCGCCGACATAGACGCCCACGCCCTACTCTTGACAGAAAAGATACTGAAATCGGCATTGGGTAACCAACTCGACATTTGGAACAAGGCGATGTATATGAAAGAGACATACATCGTGAAAGAGACGGGCTGGTTGGAAGGCGTTGCCGAATATTCACAAAAGATTTTCCCTAACGACAAAGAGCCCAAGCTCTACAACGAGATGGTATTCGCTTTCCTGCGGATGCTGCTGTTGTTGTTGTGCGAAGAACTGATGCGAAGCAACACCATGTTCCATTCCAGTGATAGTTCCACCATACACGACAAGGTCCTGTTCAATCAGTTCCTGTTACACCTTTCACAACAGGAACAAAAACGCCAGAAAGTATCCTTTTATGCCGACAAACTGAACATCACCCCTAAATACCTGTCGACCATCACCAAGCGAGTGAGCGGCAAGAACCCCATGCGCTGGATTACTGAAAGCGTGATGGACGACTGCTACCGACTGTTGACAAGCACCGACCTGAGCGTGAAGGAGATATCCAACCGACTCGGGTTCCCCAATTCATCATTCTTCGGCCAGTATTTCCGAAACGAGGCGGGAATGACGCCCATGGAGTACCGAACAGGACATAAAAGATGGTCATGAAGGTCAAGGCGACAGTAGAGAAAAGGCTATAACAAGAAGACAATGGAAAGAAGAGTAGTGATTACAGGAATGGGCATCTGGTCGTGTATCGGCACGACCCTTGAAGAGGTGCGCCAGTCGCTGTATTCCGGGAAGAGCGGCATCATCTTCAGCCAAGAGCGCAAAGACACCGGTTTCCGCTCGCCTTTCTGCGCCGACGTGCCCTCCCCCGACCTAAAGCCATTTGTCAACCGCAACTTCAGACAGTTCATGCCCGAAGAGGCACAATATGCCTATATGGCCACCAAAGATGCCCTGGCCGACGCCAGACTCGACCAAGACTATATCGACCAGCATGAAGTGGGTATCATCTATGGTAACGACTCCGTGTCGGAAGCAACGATGCGTTCCCTCGACAAGTTCCGCCAGTTCGGCAGCACCGTGGCCTGTGGCAGCGGTGCCATCTTCCAGTCGATGAACTCCACGGTGACCATGAACCTGGCTTGTCTGTTCCACCTGAAAGGCATCAACCTGACCGCCTCGGCGGCATGCGCTTCCGGTTCACATGCCGTGGGGCTGGCAGCCATGCTCATACGCAACGGACTGCAGGACTGCGTGATATGCGGCGGAGCCCAGGAAGCCAACATGTATGGGGTGGCTTCCTTCGACGGCATACAGTCGTTTGCACTGCGTACCGACAACGAGGCCACACTGGCCAGCAGACCATTCGACCGCGACCGCAACGGACTGGTACCCGGAGGTGGAGCCGCCACACTGGTGCTCGAAAGCTACGAGAGTGCCGTGCGCCGTGGAGCCACCATCTTGGCCGAGGTCATGGGCTGGGGATTCTCTGGCAATGGAGACCATATCGCCACACCCAATGTGGCCGGTCCGGCTCGCTCCATGGAGTTATGTCTGGAGCAAAGCGCCATCGCGCCGAGAGAGATAGGTTATGTGAATGCCCACGCCACCTCCACGAAGATTGGCGACAGTCGCGAAGCGCAGGCCATAGCCCGGATTTTCGACGATTATCGCGTGCCCGTCACATCGACCAAGGGCCAGACAGGACATGAGATGTGGATGGCTGGCGCCAGTGAAATCATCTATTCAATACTGATGATGAAGAACCACTTTATCGCCGGAAACCTGAACTTTGAGAATCCTGACGATGAGACAGCGCTCATCAACGTGATGCCCGAGACCTTAGAAGCCCATTTCGACACCTTCCTGAGCAACTCGTTCGGCTTCGGCGGCACCAACTCCACCCTGATTGTGAGAAACATTGAGAATTAAGTCAACCAACAATAAAAATAGCAGATAAAAAATGACACGCAATAAAATCGTTGAGCAGATGAACACGATGCTCGCAGAAGAGTTCGAGATAGAACAAAGCGAGTTCGCCCCTGAAGCTTCGCTGAAAGAGACACTGAAACTCGACAGCATCAACCTTGTCGACCTCATTGCCTTGGTGCAGATGACCTACAAAATCACCATCCCCGTGAGCGACATGAAGCAGATACATACATTCAACGACCTTTACGATTATATCGAGGGACACCTGCCCACCGAAACAGAAGAGTAGCGCGTAGCCTTCTCGTGAGCTAAAAAGACAGTATGGTATACGATGTGGTGATCATTGGGGGCGGCTTTGGCGGTCTTGTCTGCGGCAGCATGCTGTCGCAAGCAGGCAAGCATGTGCTGGTGCTGGAGCGGCAGGCACAAGCTGGAGGATGCATCCAGAGCTACCGTCACGGCTCCTTGTCGTTCGACACCGGACTGCATTACGTGGGCGGATTGGCCGAAGGACAGAAGCTGCGCCAAGTGTTCGACCACTTAGGGTTGTCACGTCTGCCTTGGCACCACCTCGACGCAGATGGGTTCGACATGGTGACCATCGGCAACGACACCTTCCCCCTATCCGAAGGATATAACCATTTTATCGACACATTGTCGGACTATTTCCCCAACGAGCGGAAAGGACTGCAACAATATACCGATATGCTGCGCCATGTAGACGACATCTACTATGGTTCATCCGAGGCATTGAAGATGATGGGCATCAACGCCTACGACTACCTCTACACAACCTTACACGACCCACTGCTGGTGAACGTGCTCTCCGGATCGGCCATGAAGATGGAACTACGCCGCGAGTCATTGCCCCTGTTTACGTTCGCCCATGGCAACAGCAGCTATATACAAAGCAGTTGGCGTCTGCGTGGCCATGGCAATATGATTGTCAAGGTGCTCACCGACAACATACGCGCCAATGGAGGAGAGGTTCTTTGCCACTCAGAGGTGGAAGAACTTGTAGAAAAAGAGGGGAAAATCAGGGCCGCCAAATGCAAAAATGGCGAATCGTTTGAAGGACAACTGTTTATCAGCGATGTCCACCCTACTGTCACCCTCGCTCTTGTCAAAGAGTCGCTCATGCTGAAAAAGGTGTTCCGGAAACGGATGGAAAACCTGGAAAACACCTTTGGCATGTTCACCGTCTCGCTGGTGCTGAAGCCCAAAGTCCTGCGCTACTTCAACCACAACAAATATGTGTACCGCAAGCCCAACGTTTGGACTTTCCATGAAGAATCGAATGGTGTGGGAGGGGTGATGATCAGCGCCCGCGTACCCGAGACAGGTGATTACGTACAGCAGATTGACCTGCTCACCCCCATGCCATGGTCGTGGTGCCAGCGCTGGGAAAACACACGGCTCGGCAACCGTGGCGACGAGTATCTTGCGATGAAGAACCACCTTTGCGACGAGTGTGTCAGCTTGGCCGAGACCGTCATACCCGGCCTTTCCACGATGGTCAGCGAGTGCCTTACCAGCACATCGTTGACGTATCGCGACTACAACAACGCCCCACAGGGCACAGCCTTTGGCGTACGCAAAGACAACAGCAACCCACTGATGACAATGCTGTCGACACGCACCCCCATCCCCAACCTGCTGCTCACAGGACAGAACCTGATGCTGCACGGACTGGAAGGGGTGGCCATGACCGCCATCAGCACATGCATGGAAATACTGGGTGCCGACTATTTGCGAATCATCATAAAAGACATGGACTCGAAAAAACAATTCAAATTTTCATAACATCATGAACGAGAAAATATACCAAACGCTGAAATCCGCAGAGACGGAAGATTGGGTCGACTACCATATAGTACGTCCCTTCAGCTATTACTGGGCACGTTTCTTCGCCCGTTTCAACATCCACCCAAACACGGTGACCATCTGGTCGATGATCATCGGCGCGGCCAGTTGTGTGTTCTTCGCACATGGCAGTTTCTACTATGAAGGAACGAAAGGCCTCATTCTCAACATCATCGGCATCTTGCTGCTGGTGGTGGCCGACATCCTCGACTGTACCGACGGCCAACTGGCACGCATGACGAACAAGAAGAGCCGTCTAGGTCGTATCCTCGATGGTGCCTCCGGTTTTACGTGGTTCATTCCCATCTATTCGGCACTGGTCTATCGTTTCTACATCCACCACGACATTGAGTTTGGATGGTTGGGACTGAGCGACACACCCACCACCGTATGGATAGCCACCGGCGTAGTTTTCGTGATGGCGTTGATTTCGGGTTTGATGGGTATTGCCGGCCAGCAGCGTTTGGCCGACTACTACATCCAGACCCACCTGTTCTTCCTCAAAGGCGAGAAAGGCAGTGAGCTGGACAATTCGGTGCAGCAGCAGGAGATTCTGGAAAACACCGACTGGACAGGTAGAAAATTCGAGAAAGTGTTCCAGAAATCGTATGTGGACTACACAAAGAGACAGGAAAAGGTCACCCCGCAGTTCCAACGCCTGCTGTCCTTGTTGAAAGAGAAATATGGCAGTTTCGACAACATCCCCCAGGAGGTGCGTGACGAGTTCCACGCCCATTCCCTGCCTTTGCAGAAATGGAACGCCCTGCTCACCTTCAATTTCCGCTGCAGCTGGCTCTTCCTCTTCTGTCTGTTGGACATTCCCGTGATGCATTTCTTCTTTGAAAGCATCGTCATGGGACTGATCTGGCTGTATGTAAACCGCCGTCATGAGTCATTCTGCCGTCAGATAGCCGATAAACTTGAAGCGAAGTAATGAAGTGGACCAAGCAAAAGGTTAACAACCTGTTTTTCCTGTTGGGTGTCGGCGTCGTCGTGGCGATGCTCTTCACGTTCGACGTCAGTTTCGTCGAGTTGTGGGAGCATATCTGCCATGCAGGCTACTGGCTTATCCCCATCATTGGCGTGTGGATATTCATCTATGGCATCAACGCCCTGGCCTGGCAATGTGTCATCAGAGGGACGGAGAAAGAGAAGAAGGTCAGTTTCCTGCGCATTTACAAGCTGACCATCACCGGTTACGCCCTGAACTATTCCACTCCCGTGGGCGGTCTGGGTGGTGAGCCTTACCGCATCATGGAACTGTCGAAAGACATCGGCAACGAACGGGCCACCTCATCGGTCATCCTCTATGCCATGATGCATATGTTCGCCCACTTCTGGTTCTGGTTTACCTCGGTATTCCTCTATCTCGCCTTGGTGGCCATTGGCGACCTGCCACTGAACGGCGCCATCGCCATCGCGCTGGGTGCCGTGGTGGTGCTCAGTGTGCTCGCTTTCTACTTCTTCTCCAAAGGCTACCGTAACGGCCTTGTGGTGAAAGCCATCCGATGGATTGGCAAGATACCCGGACTGAAGAAATGGAGCAAGCGTTTTCAGGAGAAACATGGCGATTCACTGAGCAAGATAGACGAGCAGATAGCCGCATTGCACAAACAGGACAAGCGTGCATTCTACAGTAGTCTGCTGCTGGAATATGTGTCGCGCATTGTTCAGAGCACCGAAGTGTTGTTCATGCTTCTGCTCTTTGGCATCGACTGCGGTGGCGGTTTCGGCGGCATCATGCTCACCTTCCTCCACTCCATCCTCATCGTGGCATTCACCACGTTCTTCGCCAACCTCATCGGATTCCTCCCGATGCAGTTGGGCGTTCAGGAGGGTGGTTTCGTGCTGTCCATCGCCGCCCTCGGTCTGTCGGCCGCCTTGGGCATCTTCGTGAGCGTGATATGCCGCGTGCGCGAGATTATATGGATATTGATAGGCCTGATATTAATGAAAATCAACTGAAAAAAAATACAATTCAAAACGTAATACTATGGAGCAAAAAATGAATTATCTCGACAGAAACGAATTCAATTTCGAGCCGAGTGAGAAAGTGGTCGAAGCCATCAAGAATTTCGACCCCAAAGATTTATGTTTTTACACCCGCATCTACGACCAAGGCAAGAAGAGTGTCATCTCCGTGCGCCTAAGCGAGATTTACGGCATTCCTGAGGAACAAGTGTTGTTAGGCTATGGCGGTGAAGACATCCTGAAGAATGTGGTCCACTATTTCTTGATGAATAGTGACAACAAGACCATCCTTATACCCGAATTCTCGTGGTGGTACTACAACCGCATTGCCAGTGAATGTGGCGGCGAATACGAGATGTATCCCCTGCATGAGACAGAAGACACCTTCGCCTACAATATCGACGAAATAATCGAATATGCCAACCGCATCCGTCCGCGCATGCTGTTGCTGGCTTCGCCGAATAACCCCACGGGCAACGGTCTGACCTCAGAACAGATAGGCCGTATCATGGAGAACATCCCCAGCGAGACCATGGTGCTCATCGACGAGGCTTACGCCAGTTTCATCACCTCCGACACCGACTACATCGCCCCATTGGTGAACAAGTACGACAACCTGATTATCTCGCGCACGCTGTCGAAGTTCTACGGTCTTCCCGGTCTGCGCGTGGGCTTCGGCTTCATCGGCAAAGGACACGACCAGTTCATCAGCTACGTGAACAAATATCTCGGCTTCAACCGTTTCTCCGAAGCGGTGGCATTGGCGGCTCTGGAAAGCGACGACTATTACCGCAAGACAGCCGACGACATGGAATGGGGCCGTCAGCTATACAAGAAAGAGCTGGGCGACAAGCCGGGCTTCAAGGTATACAAATCGGTGGCCAACTTCATCCTCATCAAATATCCCGTGGAGTTCAAGGAGCAACTGAAGGAAGCCCTGGCTGACCAACAATACAAAATCAAGTTCATGTCGGACAAGGGCTTGGAGTCGTGCCTGCGCATCACGTTGGGACGCAAGGAACAGACACAAGCCGTCGTCGATACGATACTACGTGTTGTGAAATAGTAAGGAACCTACCCCATCCCTCCCAAAAGGAGGGTGCAGGAGTTAAGGAGCAAGTAACAAATGGTCGCTTCGCGATATTGATTTCAATACTGCGAAGCGACCATTTCTGTCGTCTATCTTCAGCCGCTGATAAGCGGCTATCTTCATTTATCTTCTTAAAAGCGAAACCAGAGTTCGATTAACTTTCCTTTACGCTTTGGCTTCTTCTGAATTTTCGCACGAAGCGGAAGCAGAGATAAAGGGCCATCGTGATGAGGAAAGGCAAGGAAGCTCCTACCGAAGAGTTGTCGTATTCCACCTGTTGGGCGGGCGTCACCTCCATCGAGGTCTGTCCTTGTTGCGCGGTGTCTCTGTCAATTAGAAAAGATTTTACCGGTCGGTGATATTCTTTCGATTTCCCGCCACACCGGGAAGGTGCCGGCAGAGGAACGAGGTCAAGCATTGTATGAACCATATTGAAAGGAAGTTAAAAGGAGTTAGAGGAAGATAGGAGAAGTTAGGGGAGTTAGATAGCATTTTTTCTTCTATAGCTCCGCACAAAACGGAAGCAGAGATAGAGGGCTATCATCACCACGAAGGGAAGCGAAGCGCCCATCGACGAATTGTCATAATCTGCCGATGTCGCGGGTGTTACCTCCATTGAGGTCTTTCCTTTCTGTGTCGTGTCGGTTTTGGAAATCAGTCCGGGCCTATTGATCTGTTGGTATTGATAGTCCGTCTTCCTGCCGCATCTGGCCGGGGCTGGAATTGGGGCTGCATCGAGCATTGTATGTATCATAATATTAAAAATTTGGAAGGTGAATAGATGAGTAGTTATTGTCCGTTGGCCGGTCCCACGATAACGAAACCGCCATTGGTAGGTATCGACACCTTGACGCCTCCTTTCTTGTACGTCAGGTTGTCGCAAGAGCCAGCAAGTTGCTGGTTGTCAGTATATACAGTAAGCACCGTTCCCTTTCCGAACATGGGCAAGGTGAGTGTTTTGGCAACAGTTGTTTCTTCCGCGTTCACTCCCACGACATACCATTTATTGCCACTGCGCCGTGCGAGAATGACGTAGCGTCCGGGATATCCGTCGATGAAACGAGTCTCTTCCCATGTCGTGGGAACCTGTTTCAGGAAGTCGATGGCCCATGCCGGCGCGTCGGTGAGGTTGTTGGGAGCCAGTGCGAAATGTTGAACGGAGCTTTGGAAGAGCACCGCCGTGGCCAACGCGAACACATCGCTGGTGATGCGTCGAGTGCCCGAATTGTTGTCGGCATTGTAACGCTTGTTGAGTGCCGATCCGCCAAAGTCCATCGAACCCACTGCATTGCGTATGAAGGGATGGGTAGCCGCGTTGCGCGCCTCGGCATCGCACGCCCCCTGTCCGAAGTGCAGGTTCTCGCTGGCCAGCACCGCCTCGGAAGCCACATAATTGGGATACATCCGTTCCCAACCTCTCGGCAGCGTACAGCCATGGAAGATGACCTGAAGTCCGAAGTCGTTGGCATCAGTAAGGATATCCTCGTAGAGCTGCATCGTCTGCTGTTTGTCGCCACCGAAGAAATCGACCTTGATACCCAGGATACCATTGTCCTTCATCCACTGCATTTCCTTACGTCGCGCTCCGGAACGGTCCATCTTACCTTTCGGACTTTGTGGCGCGTCGTTCCACACCCCGTTGGAGTTGTACCACAGGAAAAGCCCCACACCTTTCTGTCGACCGTAACGTGCCAGCTCGGCCATCTTCTCATAACCAATCTGCACATCCCACAATGCGTCGACAAGCACCGAGCGGAAGCCCATGGCAGCGGAGAAATCGATATATCGGCATTGTTCGTCGAAATTGCAGCTGGGATCCATGCCGATAATCCACGACCACGAGCCTTTGCCGTAGGTGTAATCGCGCGATGCGGCATATTTCGGTTGCACCAAGTCGGTTGCCACCGTCGTCTCCACGATATTGGCGAGTGTCGTCCCCACGGTGATGGTACGCCATGGCGTTTCGGAAGGCAAAGCCACGGCAGGCGTCGTCGCCCCCACCCCATTGTTCTCACCAGGTTGTGGGAAACCGATGCAATAGGCATTGTCCGTTTCATTGATCAGGCGGCATCCTACATATGAACCGTCGGTGCCCGTCTCGCTGATGAGTACCCATCCTTTGTCGCCGTTTTTGAACAGGCAGGGGAACGTATAGCCCTCGCCCCATCCGTTCTTCCCCATCTCCTCATCGAGCGAGTAAGGAGTCTCGTAGCTCGGGGAGGTGCGTGCGAAGCCACCCATAGGTTTCGACTGCGGGCAGAGGAACGTGGTGGTACCCTCGGGCAACACGAAGCCCGACGTCTCATATTCCACCACCGCCACACGGGTGTCACGTTTCGGATATAGTTTGTAGCGGAATGCCACATCACGGTCAGTCACCCGGAAGATGACATCCATGACATGCCTTCCGTCTTTCTCCATCTGGCACACCGCTTCCGTTGCCGTATATTCAACATGACGTCGCTTGATGGTCGACAGGTCGTAGGCATCATTTACGGTCGTCGTTGCACAGCTTTTCAATGTAAGTCCTTGCGTCAAGTCGTCGACATTGGTCTTCAGGCCCAACGCCGAGGGTTCGATGAACACCACATCGTTGTGGGTCACTTGATAGAACAGGTGCCCATCGTTCACATCGATGATAACCGTTGTCTTGCCATTGGGGCTAACTATTCTTTCCGCCGCTTTGATTTGGCAGGAGAAGCCCATCAGACCTATCAAGATGAGCCAATTGAAGTTTTTCCAAAAATACATGGGTTGTTGTTTTATTACTGTATTTGTGTGGGGTCTTGTCCTGACATGTCGTCTTTCCTTCCCCCGCCGAACAGTCTGTATATCCATCTGATGTTGCCTATCCACTGGATGATGGGACCGATGACCGGCACCACGCGCAGACCGCCGAATTTCAGCTCGCGCAGAGGTTCGGGCATGGCTCGAACGGCGGCGATGTGCAGTTCACGCTCCACACCCGACTTGACAGCCTCTTTCGCCGCACTCGCAGCCGCCTGTTTCTTCATATCCGAGAGGTTTTCATCGGTCGTTTGCCCGTTGACAAGATAGTACTTCGAGTATTTGGCCATCAGGTTGTTGTATTCCTGTGACAGTGGACTGGTGGCCATTTGTTGTTCAAATGTGGCTTGGTCACCACATTGCATGGCCAGTTGTTCCATTTTTGAGAAGAGAGCGTCGACTTCGGCGGTGCCCTCTGGTGGCAGACGATAGTTATTGTCCAAAATCTGTCTGCGTGAGGTAAGCCAAGGATGTGCCATTGTTATGAGGTTTGAGGTTGTATTTTAGGTTTTTTCTATTAGGAAAACTTAGGGCTTTTTGGGTGAACCTAAGATTTCTTAGGTGAGCTTAGGGCTTTACGCCATTCACCGTGAATCCAGCGCGGCGGAGCATTTGGAGCACGCCACGTTCGCCTGGGAGGTGTCCGGCACCCACGGCGAAGAAGGTAGGCTTTTCCGCCATGATGGCCGGCATCTGCTCCACCCAACGGGCGTTGCGGTCGTAGATAAGTCGGTTCTCCTCCTCGGGCGTATTATCGCAATAGGTGCCTGTCTTCTCGTCCATGGCTTGCTCGAGCCGTTCCAGGTCCTGCGAGAAATAGGCCGTCAGTACGCCATCGGTCATCTTCTTTTGGGATGGCAAGTTGTCGTACAGACACATGAGCAGCTGTGCCTGCCTTTCCAGCGACATGCCTTTATACATGATAGCTATCTGTTCATCAACCGTCTCCAGTCCCTTGGCAGGCATGCCCTTGTCGCGTGCATACCTCAGGAAATAGCCATCGAACTGTTGCTCGGGATTGAAGTCGGGCTGTTGCTGCAGTGTGAGCGCCACTTCGAGCATCGTCGACAACGCGATGGGCGAGAGGTGCGACATCTCGGCCATCATCATCGTGAGTCCGAGGGTGGACTTTAGCAACGAGTCAATGCCTTGATAGTGATACGGGTCGATGAGCGATGACAGTTTCACGCTGTCGGGCATCATCATGGCCTGCATCATCTTCTGCATCGTTGCCGCGTCGGAGGCAGTAGTGATATCCAGCACCTCTTCCAGTTCACCATACACCTGCCCCACCGATTCGAGAGCTTGGTGCAACCCAGGTATGGAATCGACCATGGTGATGGGCGCGAAGTGGTAGGTGCCGAGAATGTACGAAGACTTTTGCAATCCGTTTCCGGAGACACGATACAGCAACTGTGCCGACACCGCCGATGCCAGCCAACAGAGAAGAGCGACGACAACCGTTTTTCTCATGGTCACAATACGTTTTATGACAGAAGATATGCAAAGATAATTCTTTTTGTTGAATTAGCATCGTATTTTATCAAGAAAAATACATACCTTTGCAAAAAGAAGGGGTGAGGGGTTAGGGGTGAGAGATGAGGAGTGGGAGGCAAGAGGTGGGAGGCAAGAAATGAGTGGCAAGGGGTGAGAGGCTAGATGTGAGGGATGAGAGGTGAGAAGTGAGAGGTGAACATGAAGAGTAATCCCTACCATTTATCACAAAACTTCAAAAAAACAACAATATGACTACAAGAATTACCGAACTATTTGGTATTGAGCTGCCCATTATCCAGGGTGGCATGGTTTGGATTAGTGGATGGCGTCTGGCCTCGGCGGTGAGCAACGCCGGCGGTCTGGGGCTCTTGGGTGCCGGTTCAATGCACCCCGAGACGCTGGTGGAGCATATCCACAAGATGAAGGCCGCCACGGATAAACCTTGGGGCATCAACGTGCCCCTGATGTACCCTGAGATAGACCGCCTGATGGATATCATCATCGACGAAGGGGTGAAGGTGGTGTTCACCTCGGCAGGCAGTCCCAAGAAATACACCGCCCGTCTTCACGAAGCAGGCATCAAAGTGGCCCATGTGGTATCGAGTTCGAAGTTCGCCCGCAAATGCGAGGAGGCCGGTGTAGATGCCGTCGTGGCCGAGGGTTTCGAAGCCGGTGGCCACAATGGTCGTGAGGAGACCACCACGCTGACCCTCATCCCCCAGGTGCGCCAAGCCACCACCCTCCCCCTGATAGCCGCCGGAGGTATTGGCAGCGGCGCCTCGATGCTTGCCGCCATGGCTCTCGGTGCCGAAGGAGTGCAGATAGGCACCCTGTTCGCCCTTACCCAAGAGAGCAGCGCCTCGGAAGCGTTCAAGACACGTTGCACCCAATTGGAAGAAGGCGATACGATGCTCACCCTGAAGCTCATCTCTCCCACCCGTATGGTGAAGAACGACCTCTACTGTCGCATCATGGAAGCCGAGAAGGAGGGTGCCGCCGTGGAAGACCTGCGCCGCATCCTTGGTCAGGCCGCTTCGAAACGTGGTATCTTCGAGGGCGACATCGACAATGGCGAGCTGGAGATAGGCCAGATTGCCTCGGCCGTGAAGGAAGTGGTTCCCGTAAGTGAGGTGATGGAACGCCTGACAAGAGAATTTGAGGAGGCACGAGCGCGCATAGCGCTAATAAAATAGAGACTATAGTTGCTATAGAAGCTATAGAGGCTATAGAAGCTATAGTTGCTATAGAAGCTATAGAAACTATAGAAACTATAGCTTCTTTATAGTTATGCTTTTATGATTCCTTTTTCCCACCGTCCACGGAAGAGGCGGTAGAGGAAAAGGGCACCCCGGAATGACAGTTCGACAGCCATGGCCACCCACACCCCTTGCAAGCCATACGACTGTGCGAGCCACCATGCCAATGACAGACGCACAATCCACATGCTACCGAGGTTCATCATGGCGGGTTTCAAGGTGTCGCCAGCACCCACACACACGCTATAGGTGACGATTGACGCCGCGAACATAGGTTCGGCAAAGGCCTCAATGCGCAGACATTGTGCTCCCAGTTCACGTATCTCCGCAACGGGAGTCATCAATCCTATCATCTCCGGCGCGAAGACATACATCACCAGTCCCATGAACGCCATGACCACCATGCCCGTGAACACCGTCAGGCGCGCTAAACTGCGACATAGCTCTTTGCGCCCTGCACCCATGCTTTGTCCCACCAATGTCGTCGCGGCGTCGCCGATGCCATATCCCGGCATGTAACACAGGCTCTCTGCCGTGATGGCGAAGGTGTTGGCGGCAATGGCGATGTTTCCCAATGGAGCCACGATCATTGTGCTGACGATGTATGCCGAGCTCATGAGAAACGACTGCAGGGCCATCGGCATCCCTATCTTCAGCGCATTGACGAGAAAGGATGACACATATACAAATTTCTCGCGGTATTTGCCGATAGCCAAGATTTTCGATTTGTAGAACACGAACCACCCCGACAGCAAGGCTCCCACGACGAACGACAGTCCCGTGCCAAGAGCCGCCCCAGGCACGCCCAGTCCGGCACCCGGCATCCACCAACTCATCCCCAGCAGATGGATTTCCCGCGAAGGGAAGATGATCAAGAAATTGAACACCACGTCGAGCGCACACATCGCCACGCTCATCATACTGGCCACCCGCATGTTGCCCTCACACTTGAGCAACGATGCCGCCAGCATGCTGAACTGGAAAAAGGGAGCCGCCAGTGTGAATATCAGGAAATAGTTGCTGGCGTCGTTTGCGATGTCCGCCCCACCCCCCAGCCAAAAGGGCAAAGGGCGTGATATGGCGACCGCCACGAGCATGAGCAACAAGCTCAATGCCGCCGTCACCACTACGGCATGGCGCACCACCTGTCGCGCCCTCACGAAGTCGTTGGCCCCAATGAAATGAGCCACCTGCACCGAGAACCCCATCGACGCCGCGCTGGCCAGACTGCTGAAGAGCCATGTCGACGATTCCACCAGTCCACATGCCGCCGAAGCCTCAGCGCCAAGACTGCCCACCATGGCCTGGTCGATGAAAAACATCATGACGGTGGTCACCTGAGCGAGAATGGACGGGAGGCTCAACTGAAATATCAAGTTGAGCTTGTCGGTGCGCGTCATCGTCAATCCCTCGCGTATGCGCGCCAATAACCGTTCACTTCGCCGACCGTTCATTTGCGGATGCAAAAATAGCTGAAAATGGGCACAAGGCCAAAAAAAACGGACGGATTCTAATCACCAGAACCAGTCCGTCAAACTATCTACCTTAAGACCTTGTTTTTCCACAAAATCTGTTTTCACTTTCAAAATGACGCTTTCCGTACCGTCGTCGACGGTCGTAGCGTTCCGTTCCTTTTCCGCTTCGAGCATCGGAAGAGATTATTTCTTCTCGATGGTGTTCTCGAAGAGGATAGCCGATGCCACCATTACAGCGCACATCGCTACGATCATTGTCATGTTCATAATGTTATCCTTTCTTCTTTTAGTTTTACATATCGCAGGCCTCACGGCTTTGCGGTTACCTGAATGTTATCCTACAATCTTTTTAATACCTATTCTTTTTACCTTTTTACCGAATTTACCTTTTTACCTTTCTATGCTTTCCTGTGCAATCTTCTTACCTTAGGCCAATGCCTATTGAGACTGCTACCGCTCTTTTTCTCTCTAATTTTTCTACCTCTCAAATCTTTCTACCTTAATATATCTTGTAACTTATCTATCTACTTTCTCCCTTTTGACGATGCAAAGGTAAATCGAAAAAAAACACCCCGCAAGAACTGCGAGGTGTTTTTCTCGAAAAATATACTTCTTTTTGACATAAATCAAAGCGTTGTGTGCGCACACAGTACACTTTTACCTATTTTTTGACCTATTCCTCGGGTTCCCAGAAAGCATCACCCGCTTTCCAATCGGGCACTGGTTGTCCGGGATGGTAATAGGCCGCGAGCGTGAGGTCGAAGATGAGGTTGGAGTAAGCCGGGACGCTACCGGACGATGACGAACTGCCATAGGCCAGTTTTTGGGGGATATATACTTCCCATCTGTCGCCGATGTGCATATTGATCAAAGCCGTGGCGAATCCGTCAACGACATTGCTCACCCCCAATTTCACGGGAGTCATCATGAGCAGGTTATAATCGCCAGAGAACGACTGGTCGAACACTTTTCCCTCGGCATAGGAAACCGTAGGAATGAGCCGTCCACGGTAATGCACACGCACGGTGTCAGAAACGAGCGGACATCCGGAGCCGGTACCTTCGTTGAGCACATGCACGATGATATAGTCATCGGGTGAGCCCACCACGTCGTCATTGCGTGAATATACCTTGATGATTTTCCACGAGGCGTCACCGGAAGCCACCTTCTGTCGAGTGGCGTTATACAGGTTGGTGAACCACTCTTGGTTTCTGTTTTGCCAATCAGCGTATTCATCCACGTCGTTATCGGATTCGCTGCATGCCGTCATCAATACCGCACCCAGAAGGAGCAACAGCAGCGGAAAACGCCTCAGCAAGCCATGGGAAATATGAAACGTATGGACCGTCTTCATGCTTTATGTTTGTGTTATTGCAGTTTCTTGAGCAGACTGGTGATGCTCACCTTATCCTCGATGATGCCTCGCAGCGCACCGATGTCGACGCGTTCCTGTTGCATGGTGTCGCGGTAGCGAAGCGTCACCTTGTTGTCCTTGAGCGTATCGTGGTCGACGGTGACGCAATAAGGAGTGCCTATGGCATCCTGTCGGCGATAGCGCTTACCGATGCTGTCTTTCTCTTCATAGTGCGTATTGAAGTGGAACTTCAGTTCGTTCACAATCTCGCGGGCTTTCTCGGGCAGGCCATCTTTCTTCACCAGCGGCAGGACGGCACATTTCACGGGAGCCAGAGCATCGGGCAGGCGCAGCACCACGCGTGTCTCACCGTTCTCGAGCTGTTCCTCCTGGTAGGAGTGGCACATCACGGAGAGGAACATACGGTCCACGCCGATACTCGTCTCGATGACAAACGGTGTGTAGCTCTCGTTCGTTTCCGGGTCGAAGTATTTGATTTGCCTTCCACTGAATTTCTCATGCTGCGAGAGGTCGAAGTTGGTGCGCGAGTGGATGCCCTCCACCTCTTTGAATCCGAAGGGCATGCGGAACTCTATGTCGGTAGCCGCATTGGCATAGTGAGCCAACTTGTCGTGGTCGTGGAAACGATAGTTCTCTGCGCCGAAGCCCAGAGCCTGGTGCCATGCCATGCGCATCTCTTTCCATTTCGGGAACCAGTCGAGCTCAGTACCCGGTTTCACGAAGAACTGCATCTCCATCTGTTCGAACTCCCTCATGCGGAAGATGAACTGACGAGCCACAATCTCGTTGCGGAAAGCCTTTCCTATCTGTGCGATACCGAAAGGAACCTTCATACGTCCCGTCTTCTGTACGTTGAGGTAATTGACGAAGATGCCCTGCGCCGTCTCCGGTCGGAGATACACCTTCATGGCACCGTCGGCCGACGCTCCCATCTCGGTGGAGAACATCAGGTTGAACTGGCGCACGTCGGTCCAGTTGCGCGTGCCACTGATGGGACAGACGATCTCCTCATCGATGATGATTTGTTTGAGTGCCTCAAGGTCCGGTCCCTGCATGGCCTCGGTGTAACGAGCATGCAGCGCATCACGCTTGGCTTTCAGGTCGGCCACGCGCGGACTCGTCTCCATATATTTCTCCTCGTCGAAAGCGTCGCCGAAGCGTTTGCGCGCCTTGGCCACCTCTTTTTCAATCTTCTCATCGTATTTGGCCATCTGCTCCTCAATAAGCACATCGGCACGGTAACGTTTCTTCGAGTCGCGGTTGTCAATGAGCGGGTCGTTGAAAGCATCAACATGGCCGGAGGCCTTCCAAATGGTGGGGTGCATGAAGATGGCCGAGTCGATGCCAACGATATTCTCGTGCAGGAGCACCATGCTCTGCCACCAGTACTGTTTGATATTGTTTTTCAGTTCCACGCCGTTCTGTGCATAATCATAGACAGCGGCGAGGCCATCGTAAATCTCACTACTTGGAAAAACGAAGCCATATTCCTTGCAATGGCTCACTATTTTCTTGAAAACATCTTCTTGTGCCATAAAATATTATGTGTAATTTCGAAATAATGGTGCAAAAGTACATAAAAATCACGATTTATAAGCCTATGAAGCAAGTTTTTTAATTTTTCTTTAGATGGATGCCGACAACTTAAGCGGAAAAACGCAGATTCTTGCATGAGAAAATTGGGTAATCCCAAAGAAATGATTAACTTTGCAACAAATCTCATCAACTCATCAACTCACAAGCGGATATGATTTCATCAAGACTTATCATACTTGCCTTATCATGCACTATGCTGTTGGCGGGGTGCGGCAAGAAAAGTGATGGCAGCAATGGTTCTTCCAGTGGCGACAGCACACAGACGGTGCCGCCTCCCTTGGATGGCGAGGGTTACGACAAATCTCCTTTCGCCCATTACGACAATCAGAAGTTCGGTTTCAGCGTCGACGTGCCACAGCAGATGGTGTGCACCGACGAGCCACAGATGGCCGAGGGTGCCAACTTCGCCTTGTCGGCCGACGACGTGATGAACTTGCTCAGTCTGTTCGCTTCTGACAACTACGGCGGCAAGCCCTTCACCGCCGACGACATCCGTGGTGAGCTTGATGAGCGTGCCGCCTCGCTGGGCAGTGAAGCCGGCGCCACCATCGACAAGAAAGAAGAAGCCGACGGCTGGACCCTCACCGTCACCGGCGGTGAGATGTACCACCAAGTATACCGTGCCCGCTACAAAGACGGCAAACGTTACGAGCTGAGCTACATCTACAGCAAAGAGCAGGAAGCCACCCTTGGCGGTGACGTGGAACGCCATGTGATGGAAAGCTGGAAGATTGGGAAATAACACCCACCCTGACCCTCCCGAAGGGAGGGAATGAAGAAGACAACCCAACATTGAATATATTTAGAAACATAAATCATAAATGGACGAAGAAATCAAAGACGAGATAATAGAGAACACTGAAAACTCAGAGAACCCGAACGACCCTGAGAACCCGGAAGGTCAGGAGGAACAAGTCAGCCACAGCGACTACCACCCCACGAGCCGCTTCGATGCCTCGGCGGTACACCACCTCAGTGGAATGTACCAGAATTGGTTCCTCGACTATGCCTCGTATGTGATTCTCGAACGCGCCGTGCCCCATATCGAAGACGGTCTGAAACCTGTGCAACGCCGCATCCTCCATTCCATGAAACGCATGGACGACGGGCGCTACAACAAGGTGGCCAACATCGTGGGGCACACCATGCAGTTCCACCCCCACGGCGACGCCTCCATCGGCGACGCCCTGGTCCAGATGGGACAAAAAGAACTGCTTGTGGACACACAAGGCAACTGGGGCAATATCCTAACGGGTTCGCCCGCCGCCGCCCCACGATATATCGAGGCACGTCTGTCGAAGTTCGCCCTCGACGTGGTGTTCAACCCCAAGACCACCGAATGGCAGCTCTCCTACGACGGGCGCAACAAAGAACCCATCACGCTGCCCGTGAAGTTTCCACTGCTTCTGGCCCAGGGAGCCGAAGGCATTGCCGTGGGACTGTCGTCGAAAATCCTTCCCCATAATTTCAGCGAGTTGTGCGATGCCGCCATACAATACTTACATGGCGAGCCGTTCACCCTCTATCCCGACTTCCCCACCGGCGGCAGCATCGACGTGTCGAAATACAACGATGGCCAACGCGGCGGCGTGGTAAAGGTACGAGCCAAGATAGAAAAGCAGGACAGCAAGGCCCTCGTCATCCGTGAGATACCTTTCTCGAAGACCTCTGAGACCCTTATCGAGTCAATCACCAAAGCGGTGGAGAAAGGCAAGATCAAGGCCCGGAAGGTGGAAGACTTGACTGCCGCCAACGTCGAGATATTGGTACACCTGGCACCCGGCGTGTCATCGGACAAGACCATTGACGCCCTGTATGCCTTCACCGATTGCGAAATTAACATCTCTCCCAACTGCTGCGTCATCCAAGACAACAAACCGCAGTTCCTCACCGTGAGCGACGTGCTTCGCCACTCTGCCGAGCAGACGAAACATCTCATCCGTCGCGAATTGGAGATACGTCGCGGCGAGCTGCTCGAACAACTGCACTTCGCCTCGCTGGAGAAGATTTTCATCGAGGAGCGCATCTACAAAGGACGTCCCTTCGAGAACGCCCCCAATATGGATGCCGCCATTGAATATGTGGACGAGCGCTTGCAGCCTTTCTATCCCCAGATGATACGCGAGGTGACACGCGACGACATCCTCCGCCTGATGGAAATCAAGATGCACCGCATCCTGAAGTTCAACAAAGACAAGGCCGAGGAGCTGATGGCCCGTGTGCGCGAAGAGATAGAACAGATAGAGCGCAACCTGGCCAACCTCACCGAGGTCACCGCCCAGTGGTTCCAGTTCATCAAGGACAAATACGGCGCCGACCATCCCCGCCTGACGGAAATCAAGAATTTCGACACCATCGTCGCCGCGAAGGTCGTCGAAGCCAACGAGAAGCTGTATATCAACCGCTCCGACGGCTTCATCGGCACCGGTCTGAAGAAAGACGAGTATGTATGCAATTGCTCCGACATCGACGACATCATCATCTTCTACAAAGACGGCAAATACAAGGTGATCAAGGTGGCCGACAAGATTTTCGTGGGCAAGAACGTGCTTCATGTGCAGGTGTTCAAGAAAAACGACACACGCACCACCTACAATGCCGTGTACCGCGACGGCAAGCACGGCCACTATTTCATCAAGCGTTTCAACGTGACGAGCATGACACGCGACAAGGAGTACGACCTGACGATGGGCACCCCCGGTTCGCGCGTGCTCTATTTCACCGCCAACCCCAACGGCGAGGCCGAAGTCATCAAGGTGACACTCGACCCCAATCCCAAGCTGAAGAAAATCTTCATCGAGAAAGATTTCTCCGAAGTCATCATCAAAGGACGCGGGTCGAAAGGCAACCTGCTCACGAAGAACCCCATACACCGCATCGGTCTGAAGAGCCACGGTCACAGCACCCTGGGCGGCAGGAAAGTGTGGTACGACCCCGACGTGAACCGTCTGAACTACGACGAGCACGGCCGTTTGCTTGGCGAGTTCAACGAAGGCGACCAGATTCTCGTTGTGCTTGATGGCGGTGAATTCTACCTCACCAATTTCGACACGAACAACCATTTCGAGAACAATATCCGCGTGATAGAGAAATGGAATCCCGATAAGGTGTGGACAGCCGTCCTCTTCGATGCCGACCAGCAGGGCTACCCCTATGTGAAGCGTTTCAAGATGGAAGCCACCAAGCGTCACCAGAATTATCTCGGCGAGAACCCGCTGAACAAGCAGGTGCTGCTCACCGACGAGGCCTATCCCCGTCTGCAGATTACCTTCGGCGGTGTAGACACCGGCCGACCGGCCCAGGAAATCGATGTCGAGACATTTATCGGCGTGAAAGGATTCAAGGCCCGTGGCAAACGTCTCACCACATGGATTACCGACAAGATAGAGGAGCTGGAGCCCCTGCGCCATGCCGAAGAGACCGAAGAGGCGACAGCGGAGGAAGAGTCTGATGAGAACGAAACAATCGTCGACCCCGATGAAGGCAAGAGCCAGCAACAGGTGATTGACGAGATAACCGGACAACTCAACCTCTTTGCCGATGAAGACCTGTAGAACCATTCTGCTGGCGGTATTGCTGTGCCATGCGATGACATCCTTGGCGCAGACCGACACGGTGCCCCAGCGCCACACCACCCAGACGGCGAACCTGTTCGGCGTGGGTGGCACCTATCTCCTCGACACCTATCTGTCGCCGGAGAAATATAGTGGCGTGGAACTGCGTTTTACCAACCAGACCACCCGACGGCGCGACGGCAGCCTATGGTCGACGCAACTGACGACCCATGGTTATATCGACTATGCCGAGAGTCGTGGCGACGATGGCACGGTGATGGCCGGTCTGGCCTCCTACTCCTTCGCTCGCCATTACAACTGGCACCTCATGGACGGCCAGTTGCATATCCAAGCCGGTGGACTGGCCAGTGCCAATATCGGCTTCACCTATAACATGCGCAACCAGAACAACCCCGCTCAACTACGGCTGTTCGCACATGTCGCCCCCTCGGCGGTTGCCACATGGCAATTCCATGCCGGTCGGCGACCGATGGCCCTGCGCTACGAGGTGGAGGTGCCCATTGTGGGCGTGATGTTCAGTCCGAACTTCGGACAGTCGTACTACGAGATTTTCTCACGTGGCAACTACGACCACAATGTGGTGGTGACCACCCCCTTCAACGCCCCCTCGCTGCGCCACATGCTCAGTCTCGACGTGAGTTGGGGCCGCCACACCCTGCGCGTAGGATATATGGGCGACTACCAACAGTCGCATGTCAACGACCTGAAGTTTCACTCCTACTCTCACTTGCTGATGGTGGGGTACGTGAAGAACTTCAGGATATCAGATATTGTGAGACGGTAAAGGAAAGCCTCCCCCTCACCCCCTCCCAAGGAGGGGGAATGAAGATGTTAAAGAAGTTATGGGAGTTAAAGAAGTTAAAGGAGTTAAGCCAATTGCCAGAGACGGAGTAATGGCTTATCTTCTGAGCGAAGCGATAACTTCTTAACTACTTAACTTCAAAAAAGTAGAGTCAATGCGAAACTTGAAAAAATATAAAAACCATTTCCTGAGATTATTGGTGCTGTGTCTTGCGGTGCCTTTCCTTTCGGGTTGCATCGATGAGGAGCAATTCGATAATAATGTGAAGGGTAACTTTGAAGCACTGTGGAAAATCATGGACGAGCACTACTGTTTCTTCGACCTGAAGAAACAGACGCTGGGCGTGGATTGGGACGAGGTACACCAACGCTATGGTGCGATGATCAACAATCAGATGAAGGAGAGCCAACAGTTCGAACTGTTCTGCAAGATGCTCGGCGAACTGCGCGATGGCCATGTGAACCTCACCACATCGTTCGACTACGGCCGCAACTGGAGTTGGTACGAAGACTATCCCATGAACTTCAGCGACGACCTGCACCGGCAGTATATGGGCACTGACTATAAGATTGCCGCCGGCATGGAATACCGGATGCTCGACGACAACATCGGCTATGTGTATTACGGCAGTTTCTCCAGCGCCATCGGCGAGGGCAACCTCGACGAGGTGCTGATGTACCTGGCCACTTGCAATGGACTGATCGTCGACGTGCGCAACAATACCGGTGGTTTGTTGAGCAATGCCGAGAAGCTTGCCGCCCGTTTTACCAACGAGGAGTTGCATGTGGGTTATATGCAGCACAAAAACGGCAAGGGGCATAACGACTTCTCGAAGATGGAGCGTCAGACGCTCAAGCCCTCCACGGGTATGCGATGGCAGAAGAAGGTGGTGGTGCTGACCAACCGCTCGGTGTTCAGCGCGGCCAACGAATTTGTGAAATACATGAAATGCTGTCCCCAGGTCACGGTGGTGGGCGACCATACCGGCGGTGGTGCCGGCATGCCCTTCAACAGCGAGCTGCCCAATGGCTGGTCCGTCAGGTTCTCCGCCTGTCCCATGTACGACAAAACGGGCCAATGCACGGAATTTGGCATCGACCCGGATGTGTGGGTGCAACAAACGGACGAGGACTTCGCCCGTGGCAAAGATACGATTCTAGAATACGCCCGACAGTTGTTGAAATAAGAAGGAGTGAGAGGAGAGAAGTGAGGGGTGAGAGAATAGTCTGTGGGAGTTAAAGTGGAAGTTAATTCGCTTCGCTCATGGGAGTTAAAGTGGAAGTTAAAATGGACATTACTCCGCCCACAACTTTTACCTTTTTACCCTTTTACCTTTTTACTCTTTTACCTTTTTACTCTTTTACCTTTTTACTCTTTTACCCTTTTACCTTTTTACTTTTTTACCTTTTTTACGGTTTTCTGTTTGGTTGAATCCACACAGACCTCATAAGGGACGTCACCCTCCAGTTGCTGTATCTCTGGTTTGATGGGTGCCGTGGGCATTCCCGCCACCTGTGGGGTTACATCCGTTGTGTCAGCACCTTTTATACCCGATGTGACTGGCGGGTCGTTGCTGGGTATCCTACCCCGCTCTATCATGCCGTTGGGCTTGATCGAACAGCTGGCTGCCATGGCCGCCAAGCCCAGTGACAGTCCAGTCACCACCACCGCCTTGCCCAAACGCCGGCGACGGTTCAGTTCATTCTCTATATATCGCACCTCCGCCTCACATGCCGGACAGGTGCCCATGCAGTCACCTTCATGGTGGCACACACGCGGCTCATAGTCGATATCATTGGCGGCAGCTATCTTCCTGCGAACATCTTTCAGCACTTCGCAAACATCTTTTCCTTTAGCCATGGTTTTTTAGTTATTTAGTTCTGAAGTTTCTCTCTTTTCTGCAAATATAATCTATTATCGATGAAAGCGCAAAGAATTTCACATTATTTATTATCAAACCAAGGGTATTCTGTATGTATTTCACAATTATTCCAATAATGTGAACATATTTTTGTGGTTTGTCGGAAAAATGTTATATTTGTGGCATGATTATAGGAAGAAGTTAAGGGAGTTAAAGGAGTTAAGCCAAATGTCAGAGGCTGAGTAATGGCTTTACTTCCGAGCGAAGCGATAACTTCTTAACTCCTTAACTACAAAAAAGTAGAGTCAATACGAAACTTGAATTACTAACCTTATCAAACAAAGTGTTTATGGAAT
The DNA here is from genome assembly GCA_017538105.1 of Prevotella sp. GTDB lineage: Bacteria > Bacteroidota > Bacteroidia > Bacteroidales > Bacteroidaceae > Prevotella. The sequence continues at coordinate 65,774 of JAFYJN010000034.1, forward strand.
ATTTCATCGCAGTTAACGGAAAGCAGCAAGGGCCATTCACCGTAGAGGCGTTACGCACGCAACACATCACCCCCAGCACCTTGGTATGGGCACCTGGCATGTCGGGTTGGCAGCAAGCCGGTCAGGTGGCCGAACTGCAGTCGCTTTTCCAGTCACAGCAGGCAGCTCCCCAATACCAGCAACCCGAGCAGCAACAGTATCAGCAGCCTACGCAGGGTGGAGCGTCGCCATATGGTCAGGGAGCCACTTACCAACAGCCCTCCACCGACATGATCTCCAAGCCCGTGGAAGAGGTGACCCGCTCCCTCGACGACGGCAAGGCATATAGCAAGTGGATGCCCACAATGTATCTATTGGTAGGCCTCCTATGTTGCATTTTGCCTTTGGTATATATAATCAAGGTAATCAATCTCAACTATTTCAAAGACGGCATGAAGACCGTGGTGGCCATCCTCAGCATCCTCATTTTCGTGGCCGCTGGCGTCATTGGACTATTCTACTGGCTGAACCGCCGTAAAGCAGTGAAATCCATCATCGACAAGAACGACAAGGGCACCCTTCCCATCGTGGGGCATTTCCTCCAGTCGGCCGGTGAGAGTCTGGGACTGCTTTATTATACTTCGATGGCCGTCACGTCGCTCCTCGGCGGCATACTGATTGGCGTCTCCACGAAGCATCAGGGTGGCGACATTCTGCTTCGCGGCCTTGGCGAAGCTGCCGAATATATCATCATGGGACTGGTGGTGATCTGTCTGGGCCGTTTCATCGGCGACATCACGAAACGCATGGCAAAGGATAAGGAGTTAGGAAGTTAAGAAGTTATCGAATGATGATTTTTCAAAATTCTCCCATCGATTTATTTGGTTATTCGCACAAAAGGCCTTACCTTTGCAGCCGCTTGCGCTTGTGGCGGAATTGGCAGACGCGCCAGACTTAGGATCTGGTGTCTCACGACGTGAAGGTTCGAGTCCTTTCAGGCGCACACTTGTGACAAAGAGGAAATTTCTACGGAATTTTTCTCTTTTTTATTTTTGCAAATACCTGTAATTCTGCGCATTACGGCAAGTGCACGATTCTCTTTCTCGGTTCGATAACCGCAAATTTCCTTATCCCAAAATATTCCGTCAGGAAAGACCAAATTTTGAAGTTTTTGGCTTGTTTCAAGTGTGCTATTCTTCCATAAACTTACTAAATTACAGCACATTACAAAGATTTCATCTATCCGTATCTCAAGGTTCGATAAATCCTGATTGCATTCTGTAAGTTGAAGGTTTATTCCCTGCAAATCGTCTTTAAGTTTTTCCATAGTGATTTCAAAGGTATCTTCGTCCATAACATCTGTTGCGAACTTGATACGACATTTCTGCATTTTGCCCTCGCACTCACTCTTTTTCTTCTTCAATGACGATAACACAGCTTTCTTTTCCCTTTGGTCTGTGCTAATGATATTACCAATAACATCCCTAAACACGCTTACCAACTCAATAGGTATGTTGTAGGTGCTTAATAGTTCCTCAAACTTTCTGTGCATCTTCTTGGCCGACACATTGGTCTTGCAACCATCAACATTACATTTGTAATAGTCGATGTTCTTCTTGTTGTTTGTGTATGCCGTGAAGTAGGTTCTATCTTTCCAACAGCGTACAAAACGTTTAAGTGGAAATCTCGGAGTTTCTTTCTTATGCTTGTAAATACCGGTACGACCTTTTATTATCTCTTGCACTCGGAGGTAATCCTCTCTTGATACGATTCTCGGATGTTTCCCTTCTATTTCCTCATAATTCAACATCTTATTGACAATAAGTCCCGTATAAAAGGGGTTAGTCAATATCTCATGCAAGCGTTGTTTGCGCAAGTGCAAGCCATGGAGCGCAAGACGTTTCAAAATATCACAATTTGCCACGCCCTGCAACTTCCATTGGAATGCCTTACGGATTAAATAACCATCGGAATTGATGGTAAAGGTTGAGTTTATACTTTTTCCCTGCTTGTCATATCCGATAGGTGCTGGGCCACAATACACACCATTACGCATACAATTCTTACGACCCGATGTGAAATTATTGGTTCTATTCGTGTTATCCCATTGTGCCATGCAGATTTTCATTTGTAGCATTAGCAATCCTTCGGGTGTTGAGGTGTCAAGCCCTGTCCCTGCTTCTACTACAATAACACCTAATTCCCTTAATTCATTTAGAATACTGATACCTTGCCCTGCATTTCTTGAAAACCTATCTCCCCTTGCAATAACCACATTTCTAATAGTCTTATCTTTCTTAATGGCAGAAACCATTTCCTTAACCATTTTACCGGGTGTCTTTGCGCTCTCATGTGTGCCACCATAGTGACCCTTTATATTCATATCGTGTGATTGCGCATAATTCTCACACTTCAATTTTTGGTCAACCAATGAGCCACCATTATCCTCTTGATGCTTGGTTGAGACTCTTGTCCATATAATTGCATTTTCTTTCATTTCCAATTTATTTTAAGTTTTTATTATCAATTGCAATTTGCGCCAACACTTCAAAAAAATTAATAATCTTGTTGGCTTCATCTTTGGTAATTTCTAATTGAGTAAATGTTTCTTCATAATCTTTTACGTTTATCATTTAACATCTCCATAAATCTCTTATTTCGTTGTTTTCTGCTTCTCCCTTTAACACTTATCAAAAGTGAGGTAGTCGTTTGTACAGCAAGGGAACAACCGCTTAAAATCCCTCTTAAAAACTCATTTCTATGTCATATCCTAATACCATTTATAACTTTATTTTCAATCTGTCATCCTCTGACATTTATAAACCTAATGCAAATCTGCCAACTAACCAAATAAAAAGGCAACTTTTTAACAAATTGCCTTAATTTTCCTAAGGGTATTGATAGATGTGCCCGTAATTTTAGCAACATTGCGGAGACTCAAGCCTTTTCTGAGTAAGCGAATTTCCTCTTTATATTCTTCCCTCATGGCCTCGTCAGATTTACGAAAACCGACCTTGCGCCCAACCACACCACCATTGTTTCTGAAGTTGTTGTAACCGCTTTCCATACGTGAACGGATGAGGCTACGCTCCATGCTGTTGAACTGGGCCAACATACCTATTACAAGTTGTGCGATGGGGTTGACTTTGCCATCTGCCTGTAGGGTTTCAAGTCCGTTTTGGTGTATATAGAGAGATATGTGTAACTCGTTCAACTTATCTACGATGTTGATAAAATCGGCTACTCTACGGGATAAACGGCTGCACTCATAGATTAGCACCTTATTAATATGGTTAGCCTCAACAAAGGAAAGTAACTCTGTCAGTGCTTCACGCTCTGCAACCTTCTTTGCACCGCTGATTTTCTCTGCAAATTCCTTTACCACCGCATAACCCATACGGCTTGCATGCTCTCGGAGGTCATTGAGTTGGCGGTCGTAGTCTTGGCCGTTGGTGCTAACTCTTGCGTAAATCACTGCTGTTATACTCTTCTTTTCCATTTCTTGACATATTAAGTTATTTTTCAGCTACAAATATACAACAAAAATCAACAATAACCAAACGTATTTGACACTTTCTTTCAATTTCTCTAAAAAAATTGATATTTCAAGTTATTTTAGTATCTTTGCACCCATAAACAAGAGAAAAATGGAAAATAACTTGAGTCTATCAGTAAGAATGCTTTGCAGAAAGCAAGGCATAACCATGCGGCAACTTGCAGAGAAAATGCAGATAGCGCCGGAGAGTTTGAGTAGAGCAATTAACGGAAATCCTCAACTCTCCACCATTCAAAGCATAGCAAGCAATCTGAATGTAAAGGTTGCCGACCTATTCAATATTTCTATGGGCCAAAGCGACCTAACAGCTATTGTCGTTTGGAGAGGGGAAACACTGGTAACAGACGATATAAACTCACTCCTTGGATTTGTGGCCGAAATAAAAAGTACACTGCAAAAAGAAGAAATTATGGAAAACGACATCAACGGACAATACCACGCAAAATAAAAAGACCGACTATTACTAATCGGTCTTTCTTCTATTTATGTCCAACATTTTCACGAACGCCTTCTTGCATTCCTCGAAATAATTCTGTGGAAAATTTTTGGAAGATTCTATTGTCCTCGCTTGTTATTATTTCTCCGAAATATTCATTTTTAGCAGCTTCTTTTAGTTTCTCCCATCCATTGTTTTCATACATGTGAGTACCAAATTCCAAGCCCCACTCATGACCTGTATTATATCCAATTGATATTATCTCTTCTTCCGTCTTTCCGTCGGGAGATTTCCATTTTGCTTTACAACTGCATAATGCAAACAACACGATTAGTATAGATAAAAGATTTTTCATAGTTCGCCAATTTTTTGTTCTTGATTGACTCAGACTACATATCCCAATCCGCTTGAATGAGGTTCTCCTTTTCTAAAATATCCATATACTTCTCACACCACGGGTTATCCTCAAACCATGATTCTTGATACTCATATCCCTTAAAAAATCGACCTTCTTCATCAAAAATCAAAACGACTGCGTCATCTCCACCATTGATCATTGCAACATTCCCATTATCCCAGTATCCTATGAAAAGGACGGGATAGCCACTATATACTTCCGTAGCACAGGTTTTTCCATCTTTAGACCATACTTTGCCTGAAAAAGGCTCACCTTTATAAAGAACTGTGCAACCTTTTTTGGGCCACTCTCTCCCTTCATTGCCATCTGCACCATTGAGGATTTTTCCTTCTTTTGTGGCAATTTGAACATCGTTAATAGTGATTCTTTTTTCGTCTATGCCCTCTGTTCCATTCTCGCTTCCACATGACGAAAAACTAATTGCGGCTACTAATGCCATTAAAAACCATTTATTTTTCATATTTGAAGTTTTAAGCATCTGTGACCCTACGATGCTGGTTACTATTAAGGTTTAATATGGCACAAAAGAAAAGCGGAGTCACCATTTGCCTAAACTGCCATGTGGGGCTTGGACTCCCTGAAACTACAGAATAGGAAAGTTTACTCCGCTTGGCAGTATATCGTATCGATACGATAAACACACCAAGAGAGCGTTTCCCTCTTTCTGAAAGTTTCATTAGGTAAAAAGCCTAAACGTGAAGTGTCCAAGTTCACATGTTCAGAAAAGCGAAAATGCGCTATCTAATATGTCTTGCAAAGCCCATGAAGGCATTTGCATTCGCAAAGTTAATGCAATCTCTGGAACATTCCAACATTTCAAAGAACTTTTTATAAGTATGAGAGCGTTTTTCTTGTCTAAAAGCACTATTGGAATCAAAAACCGACTCAAATTTACCTTTTATAATAAACAGATACACTTTTACCATGTGTCAACACCCCTTTAACAGATTAAACTGATACAACTTTAGTATTGATACATTATCGAAGTAAATTCCTAACACCTTGAAGAATGTTTTTCCCTTTGCCTGCTTCTGTCTGTCTGACCGCCCAAAGTTCTTGTATCTTGTTCATGCGTTTGGTTAGTCCACTACGGGATTTGAATAAACCTCTTAGAGTTTGCTCTATCTGCTTAAGGTCATTGTCGTACTGGACCAAAAGTAACTCCATCGTTAAGGTTTCGTAGTCGTGAGGCTTGGATTCGTTGCAAGCCTCGACATTACCAAAAACATAATCAAACGCTTTAAGCAAGGGGTTGGCTTTCGTGCTAAGAACATCCATTATATAAGTATCTTCAACCTCTGTATAACGCTTAATCTTTCGTGGGGTATCAAGCGACAATTCAAATCGGGTCTTTCCTTTGAAGTAGTCTAATACTTGAGGCTTATTAGGTAGAGAATTAAGAAAAGGCAGATTGTCGCTTCGTTGCAGTTCCTTGCTCTTATTATATAAGATGAGGCTTTCTTTACAATCCTTTGACTTGACATCCCTTGAAAATACTATACCCTCGTTTTCGTAATGCTCCCACTTGTAACGTCTGTAATTGCCTACTCTCTCGTTAAGCATATCTAAAACTTGGGGCGTAAGGCCTAAATTGACATCGGTTGTTACATCCATCGAAGTAATGCACCCCGTCTTTATTATCCCTTCTGTATCAATTTGACAAATGCCTAAATGGTTAATCCTTTCTAAACAATCCTTAATCGTTTCCCGTGAAATTAACTTTGGATAATCCTCATTCAAGATTTTACTTGAAAACTCTATCGTAAGCGTTTGCTTAGGCTTGCTTTCCGCTATGAATAAGTTGAAAGGTACATTTCCATCTGCCTTTGATGAATAATACTCCCCTTTGAGGCTTCCACTACGATGGTCGTAATCTTCGTTAAATTTGATTTGTTGGCCTAACAGATATTTATTGTTAGCCTTAATCTTAATTCTGTCTAATGTGATGAATTGCATTCATAATCGTATA
>JAFYJN010000007.1 GCA_017538105.1 Prevotella sp.
ACACATGTTGCTTACAACATGAATCCCAGAAGCGATCGTCTGTTAGGGGTTTCTTCCCAACATCTTTCAATAATATTCGGTGATAGGGTTGAATTCCATTATCATAGATGAGACTTCACGTCATCGGCAGTGCGGCGGTTCCACAGGGAGGGACGGCGGAGGCCTTCACCTATGAGGACAACGGCAACATCGCCGCCAAGGCGCACATCGGCACGTACACCTACCAGACGGCCAGGCCCCATGCCGTGATGTCCGTGTCGAACACCGACAACCGCATCGGCAAGACGCAGCAGGACGTCACCTACGGCCCCCTGGGCAAGGCGGTGTCCATCGCGGAGGGCTCTGCAAGGCTCACGCTCTCCTACGGTCCCGACCGCCAGCGGTGGCGCTCGCGCTCGGCACGGAAATGGCGCACTGACACGCTCACCGTGGAGACGCTGCATGACGGCGGCTACGAGCGTGTGACGACGGAGGACGGCACGGTGAGGGAGTTCCACCGCCTCGGCCGCGGTTTGGTATGCGTGGTGACCGACGGCGGCAGCCCGCTGGTGCTCTGTGCCCTCACCGACAACGTGGGCAGTTACGTGCAGATGGCGGACACCCTCGGACAGACGAGGTTCAGGGCTGACTATGATGTGTGGGGACGGCAGACGGTGACAGCGAACGCCGTAGACTTCCAGAGGGGCTACGGCGGACACGAGATGCTGCCCCGGTTCGCGCTGGTGAACATGGACGGCAGGCTCTACGACCCGAACCTCGGACGGTTCCTCTCGCCCGACAACTACGTGCAGGCTCCAGACGACAGCCAGAGTTTCAACCGCTATTCCTACTGCCTGAACAACCCGCTCAAGTACACGGACCCCACGGGGGAATTATTCGGGATAGACGATTTCCTGTTTGTTTCCGCCATAGCGGGAGGCTTGATGAACTGGGGAATAAACGAATTCCAGCCGGGCTGGAAAGGTGTGGCATCGTTCTTCGCTGGCGCGGCAACAGGTGCCTTGTCATACATGGCTGGGAACTATGTGACAAGCACTTTCAAAACGGCAGGCATCATCACGGGTGCCGGATTGGGAGCATTGTCTGGTGGGATTATCGGAGCAGGGTCCAGCGCATTGTTGGGAGGTGTCAACAACTGGATTAGCGGCAAGAATTTCTTCGACGGCTTGGGAAAAACTACAATGTGGGGCTTAGTCAATGGTACTATCGGCGGTGCCATATCCGGTGCAGAATATGGTTATGAGAATTCAAAAGCCAATAACCTGAACATGTGGTGGGGTTCAGAAATCAAACCAGGCAGAAGTGCTTGGAGTTTCTTTAATACTGATGTTTCTTATAAAATTGACTTTGGCCTTTCAAATATTCAAAATCAACAAAACGACTGTTTACCTGCCACTTATACAGAGATTGCCGAAAAGTTCGGCAGTAATTTGAATTATGACTATTTTGTTAAAGCTACACGTTTAAATCCAACTATTGGATATGCTAATTTTGACGAATCTTATTTCAAGACTTTTGTAAGTGCTGCTTTCCAAGCAGACGTGACAAATATTTCAATCAATCAAGTCCAAATCTTTGATTCTGTTTTTATGCAAGAACAAGCAGATAACGGAAATATCGTTACAGTCCACTGGAAAAACCGCGAACATATTGACAATGTACGGTCTATTAAATACTATCCATATAACCCTATAAAAAATAAGGTTTACTTCAGACAGAGTTCTTTCAATGTGACCTTAAGAAATTATATACCATCAGATGATATTAAAGTATTTGTTATTAAAAAAAGATGAAAAGTATTTTTTTCGTGTTTTTGATTGTTTTATTGCCTTCTTCGGCTATGGGACAAGAAGATAACCTATATCGTCTTGTAGAATTCTATAAGAATGCCGACAAGGAGTGCTATACCAAACAAATTCAGCAAAGTATGAATCAGCTGAAACTATGGTATGAAGACAGCATTTGTACTTGGATAAAAGATGATTTGCTTTCTTTTCACATAAAAACAGCATTGTCTCCTTTGTTTAAAGGTAATTATAAGGATAGTCTCTCATATCCTATATTAAAGAATGAGAACAAAGTATTAATTATGACTGTCTATGTGGATTGGGAAAAGTATTGCGAGCAAAACTTTTTGATAGATCTGGCAGATTGCATGCAAATAGACAGTACACGTACATTTATGATTGCTTGTGTTGATGACAATATGCATATAAAAGGATTTACTGATTTGCTTGAGAAAGGGTTGTATATAGAAACGGATAAGACTATTACCCGACAACCTTTATGGGTTGATTTGGACTTAATTCGTTCTGAACATGGTAGAAATGCATTTATAAAAGCCTACACACAACATCCAGAACTCAAACGGGCAGATGCCATCATGTGTGTGGTAAATGACAATTATTTTACTATTGTTCCAAGCGGCTTTCTTTTCGTGCTGGACGGAAAAGTGATGAGATTTGATTTTTCCGGGGAATTGGTGGAATATAATTCATTTATTCGGGATAGGAGATTTATCTGGGAATACAATCATACAAAAGAACAGATGCAGGAAATCAAGAATATATATCTGCAGCAGATGAATTATAATTCCTATCTCGATTTTAAAAAGGAAGATTTTCTTCTTCCTGAAACCGAAATGAAGAAAAACGGGAGGTATGGGCGTACCCCTTCTGAAAAGATAAGAATGTGCAGGTGACATGAGAATGAGAAGCAAGCTTTGGTGCTTTCATCTCTTCTCATTTGGAACGAAAGGAAATAAACCTTATATTTGCATAAGATAAACTGCATTTCGGAATAAAGAATGAACACGCTCATTTTATTCTCCACTCAATTTGCATTATCTTTGCAATCGAAAAACCATAAATAAAGAGAAAAACGATGAGAAAGATTATTATTTTAGCAGTCATGGCATGCAGTGCCGGCAGTATGTCGGCGCAGAACGCCAAGGGACAGTTCTCGGTAAAGCCGATGGCTGGTATTAACATTTCAACAATAAATGGAGGTGAAACAGACGACCCGTATAAGTCGAAAGTTGGTTTCACCGGCGGTGCAGAATTGGAATACGGGGTCAGCGACTGGCTCGGACTGTCGTTGGGCGTGATGTATTCACAACAGGGGGCGAAGGTGGAAACCTCATCCACGACAAAGCAGGCAGCAGAGTTGGGGGGAGATTATACCATACAGACAACAAAAAAGGGCAAGTTGAAAACCGATTACCTGAACCTGCCGCTGATGGCCAACTTTTATATTCCTGCAGTCAAAGGGTTGTCCGTCAAGACTGGTATACAACTTGGCATACTTATCAGTGGGAAACTAAATGTGGAAACCGATCCAAAAGTTATAGAAGTCCCCAATAATTTTTACAATCACATGATTTCTGATTATCCAAATATTCCGAAAGAATGTCTAACCATGACAGAATTTTGCAAGTCCGTCGATTTCGGTATTCCCTTGGGATTATCATACGAGTTCAAGAATATTGTACTTGACGCTCGCTATTATTTCGGTATGACGAATTGCGAGGATATCAACAAAATCCCAAAAGAATTATACAGCCAGATTCCCATCTCTCTTAAAGACATCAAGAACCGTTACTTCAGCATCACACTGGGCTACCGTTTCCGACTGTAGGAAAGATATATGCATATCACCAAGAGGGAGAATTTGGTATACCGACCACGACGGTATCGTCGTCTCCACCAAAACAGTCAGTCCCTGCACTCATGTGCGGGGACTGACTGTTTTGGTTAGAATTAACTTTTTTACTCTTACACGATTCCCTGTGCCATCATGGCATTGGCCACCTTCTGCCTTTCCGTGCTTCAGGGCGGACAAGCCATGTCAGGCGTGACGGAATTCTCCATCACCACACGTCGGTAAGATGACTATTTCAGCATTACAAGTTTATTGAACAAGAGAATCGGGATGCAATAAATGCATCCCGATTCTCATTAGATGGTGTCAAAAAGTATGATGCTTGTTTTGTAATTCGTTGGTTGACAATGAGTTGTTTCTTTATGTTGTGTCAATAAGATACAAGTTGTTGCAAATAGCCTTTTTTTTGATTATCTTTGCCGAGACAAATAACCTTTACCGACGACACGAAGATGAAGTTCACCTGCGACTACGGCGCGAAGCAGTACAACCCCGTCACCGCGCATATTAATAAAACTATTTAATGGAATAGTATGAAAAAAACATGTACATTATTATTGAGTATTATTTTAATAGTGGTATGTCTTTACTCTTGTAAAGATAAGAGCAAACTAATCCTTATAAAAAAACCGACATCACAATATTCTATTGAATATAAAGACAGTGTGATAAATATATGTTATAAAGAAAAGGACCAATACCATAGTTCTTTTTCTTTGATTAGAAATAATGACTTATTTTTTGACAAAGAAGATAGCTCTTTTATTTTATCTTTGAGAGATACTACAATATATACATACGATAATCATTTACATTTAAAGTTTATGTTAAGAATTAGAAAAATAGAAGATAATCTATATGTAGCAGAAAATTATCAACTCCCGTACGATAATAGAGATTTTTCCGAATTGACGATAAAAGACAATATAAAGCCTTTAATTCATTACTACTATGACAGTAATTATCATATAGTAAGAATACACAGGTTTGATGAAGCTGATGACTTTATTCTAAAATAGCAATATTTGTCCGAATATGTAAAATTGTTATCATAAAATGATATACACAAAAAAACCGCAAGTATTTCTGGTGCCTGCGATAGTCTGCATGTTACTACTTGGCTGCCAAAAAATAATTAAGTCCATATTGATTCAAGAACCATCAACTCAATATTGTATTGAATATAATGGTGATGGTATTGTTATAAATTATGGCCCTCCTGATGCTGTGGAAAAAGCATTATTTCTTTTTTACAAAAATGGTCAATATTTTAATTGTTCTGACTCTTCCTTGTTCTTGTCGAATAAAGATAGGAGCCTCATCATTATATATGATACACTAAATCATAAGAAAACCGTCCGTTCTTTTCAAGAACTATACAAAGATTCAATCTATGTCACAGAAAATTATAATGTTCCATATGATTCATTAAACTATGATTATTATTCCTTAAAGGAAAGAGACAGCGTTGTAAGGGAAGTGTTCTATTATTATGACAAGGAATATAAGATGGTGAAAATTCATCGGTATAATGATATTGATGATTACGTTATCGAGTAAACAATATGGTCCATGAAGAACAATAATGAGGTGAACGCCATAAAAGGCATGAAAAAACATGCAGTCGGCGGGGGACTCATCTCCTAACAATTGGCGATAAAATTTGGCGAAAGGTATGATATTGTGTAAATTTACCACTTGAAGGTGCCTTCAGGGGGCATGTCCCCTGAAGGAATAAGAATATAAAACAGAGCCTTGACACAGTTCAATTTACACTACCCAGATTCTTATGCTTATCCTTCCATTTATGTTGATGCGAGACTAATTATATTTCACTGTGTCATAAATACCCTCCAACTGCCTTCTTTTTCTCCTCGCTCCACATATTTCTTTTGTATCAGTTGGTCAAGGAGTTTCTGAATGGCGGCAATGCTTATACCTGTAATTTCTTTCATATCTGCCAGTGTAAGCGTTGGCTGTGTACGCATGGCATTGAGTATTTTTGTATAATTAGGTGTGCGGAAAGATATTCGTTCTCCATCATACCACCACACATTCTCATCTTTCTCACTCACAAAAAGCACATCATTATATACTTCTGTAGCCACCAGTTCATTAAAGTACTTCAAGAATGGTTTGATTTCCTTAATATCAGCATGGGCACCGTTACTTGGCACTGAACCAACTTCGAGGTCTGTCTGATGAAGAGCTTCCAAATATTCACTCTTTTTACGGCTGCGAACTACAATCATGGGATAATCATGGCGTGTCAGAATGAAATTCACCATTAGGCGGGCAATGCGCCCATTCCCGTCTTCAAAAGGGTGGATACGTATATAACGGTAGTGGAATAGAGCAGCTAATTCCACTGGTGAAAGCTTTCCTTCCTGCTCGGCCTTGTTATACCAATCTACCAAGTCGGTCATCAAACTGGGAGTTTCTTCTGGCGAGGCGTATTCGAACCTGTCACCATAGCGCGTAATGACACTGTTTGGACGAGTCTTATATTGTCCAGTATGTATGACATAACTTGTTTGTACGCCTCCAGGAAGTTCTCTATAGACAGTATAGTCTTCACGTAGCAATGTTTTATGCAACGTACGGATAAAGTTTTGTGTTAGCGGATTCTCCTTCACTGCTGCCACCTCAGTCATCATTCGCAGCCCCACATTACTAGCTGTCATTTCTTGCACGTCTCGTACATCGGCTTCACCTATCACCTTACCAAATAGCAAGAGAATTTCCGTCTGGCCATAAGTCAACGTGTTGCCCTCAATATGGTTGCTATTATAGTTAAAATCCACAGTGAAGCGGCGGTTAAGCCTTTCTCTATCCTTATCTGATAACGGTTGCAATTCCTGCCACGCTGTCAGTGCCTTCTTTATATTAAGATATTTCATACAGATACTAATATATCAATTGATGCTGCAAATATACAAAAAAATCCAAGAAATGGTTGTACAACTACAACCTTTTTTAAGAAATTTGTTTTCGTTTTCAGAAATTTATAATAAAAATCCTAACTACTCTACTCATTTATCGTATCACCAGGATGGGAAATATGGTATATCGATCACGACGGGAACGTCGTCTCCACTAAAACAGTCAGTCCCTGCACTTATATGTGCAGGGACTGGCTGTTTTGGTTAGAATTTACTTTTTTACCTTTTTACTTTTTTACTCTTACACGATTCCCTGTGCCATCATGGCGTTGGCCACCTTCATGAAGCCGGCGATGTTGGCACCCTTCACATAGTCGATATAACCGTCGGGTTGCTTGCCGTACTTCACGCAGGCCTCGTGGATGGAGTGCATAATATAGTGCAGTTTCTCGTCCACTTCTTTCTCGCTCCAGCTCAGGCGCATCGAGTTCTGTGTCATCTCCAAGCCCGAGGTGGCCACGCCACCAGCGTTCACGGCCTTGCCGGGAGCGAAGAGCATCTTCGCAGCGACGAACTTCTCCGCTGCCTCGGCGGTGCAACCCATGTTCGAAACCTCGGCCACGCACAGCGGCTTGTTGGCCAACAGCATGTCGGCATCGTCGCCGTTGAGTTCGTTCTGTGTGGCGCATGGCAATGCGATGTCCACCTTGACCTCCCAAGGTTTCTTGTTGGGGATGAACTTGGCACCCGGGAACTCGTCGGCATAAGGCTCGCAGATGTCATTGCCCGAAGCACGCAGTTCAAGCATATAGTCTATCTTCTCGCCGGAGATACCGTCGGGGTCATAGATATATCCATCGGGACCGCTGATGGTCACCACCTTGGCACCCAGTTCGGTGGCTTTCGTGGCAGCGCCCCAGGCCACATTGCCGAAGCCGCTGATGGCCACCGTCTTGCCCTTGATGTCAATGTCGCGGGTCTGCAACATCTGGTTCACGAAATAGAGGGCACCGAAGCCCGTGGCCTCGGGACGGATACGGCTGCCGCCCCATTCCAGACCCTTGCCGGTGAGCACACCGTTCCATTCGTGGGTCAGTTTCTTGTACATGCCGAAGAGGTAGCCTATCTCACGGCCCCCAACGCCGATGTCACCGGCGGGCACGTCCATATCTGGACCAATCACCTTCACCAGTTCCGTCATGAAGGCTTGGCAGAAACGCATCACCTCGGCATCGCTGCGACCACGGATGGAGAAGTCGCTGCCGCCCTTGCCACCACCCATGGGAAGTGTGGTGAGTGCATTCTTAAAGGTCTGTTCGAAACCTAAGAACTTCAGGATGGAAAGGTTCACCGAGGGGTGGAAGCGCAAGCCGCCTTTGTACGGTCCGATGGCGCTGTTGAACTGTACACGGTAGCCCAGATTCACATGCACCTCGCCCTTGTCGTCGGTCCAAGGCACACGGAAAGTGAGGATGCGCTCCGGCTCCACCATGCGCTCAATCAGTTTAGCACGTTCAAACTCAGGATGCTGGTTGTACACATCTTTTACGGAAATCAACACCTCGCGTACAGCTTGCAGATACTCGGCTTCGCCGGGATGTTTCTGCTCCAGCGAATGCATGATTTTCTCAACGTCCATAGTATTAAATATTTAATTAGTTAAAGGTTTGACAAAGTGTCATAATTCAATTGCAAATATAGGTTTTTATTCCGCTCCTTCCAAATATTTTCTCATGTTTTTTCGACTTTCCGCTTTCTTTCTGAGAAAAACTCAAAAAACAACACACACTCATGGTCTCCTTTCCCCTTTTTTTTGTACTTTTGCATACCCCAACCTTCCAACCTAAAATCTCAACCCTCAAACATAAATGACCGAACCCATACCCGAGCAGTGGACGAAATTCCTACTTAAGGACGTGTCTTTCGTCAACCTCATGACAAAGCGTATCTTCAACGTGCTCATTATCGCCAATCCCTATGATGCCTTCATGATGGAGGATGACGGACGCGTTGACGAGAAGATATTCAATGAATATGTGGAATTGGGACTGCGCTACCCGCCTACTTTCACGCAGGTGAGCACGACGGAAGATGCGGCAGCGGCATTGGCAGAGACCGACATCGACCTGGTCATCTGTATGCCGGGTAATGCCGACAACGATGCCTTCACCGTGGCACGTGACGTGAAGGCGCATGCCCCGCATATCCCCTGCGTGGTGCTCACGCCGTTCTCACACGGCATCACGCGGCGCATGGAGCATGAGGACTTGTCGATATTCGACTATGTGTTCTGCTGGTTGGGCGACACGAACATCATCCTCTCCATCATCAAACTGCTTGAGGACCGCATGAACATCGATCATGATATTCAGGAGGCGGGCGTGCAGGTCATACTGCTTGTGGAGGACAACATTCGTTTTTATTCCGGCATCCTTCCCAATCTCTACAGCTATATTCTCCAGCAAAGTCAGCGGTTCTCCACAGAGGCACTGAACCCCCATGCCGCCGCTCAGCGCAAGCGTGGCCGTCCCAAGGTGGTGCTGGCACGTACTTACGAGGAGGCGATAGAGATGTACAACCGCTATGAAAACAATATGTTGGGTGTTATCTCCGACGGTCGTTTTCCTCGTGAGGGTGTGAAAGATCCCGAGGCAGGTCTGCGCCTTTTGCGCACCATCCGCCAGCGCAACGAATATGTGCCGCTCATCTTGCAAAGCGCCGAGGTGGAAAACCGACAGAAGGCGCTCGACGAGGGATTCAAGTTCGTGGACAAAAACTCGAAGAAGCGCAATATCGACATGCGCAACCTCTTGGCGGAGCACATGGGTTTCGGTGACTTCATCTTCCGCGACCCCGCCACACACGAAGAGATTATGCGGGTGAGGAGTTTGAAGGAGCTCCAAGACAATATCTTCCGCATACCCGACGATTCGATGCTCTACCATGTGTCGCGCAACCACATGAGTCGTTGGCTCAGTGCAAGGGCCATCTTCCCGGTGTCGAACTTCCTCAAACATGTCACCTGGCACAAACTGAAGGATGTGGGTGCGCACCGCCAGATTATCTTTGATGCCATCGTGCAATACCGGCAGATGAAGAACATCGGCGTGGTGGCTGTCTTCGACCGTGGCAAATTCGACAAATACGCCCACTTCGCACGTATTGGCGAAGGTTCGCTCGGTGGCAAGGGACGTGGATTGGCGTTCCTCGACAATGTCATCAAGCGGAACCCTGAACTCAACCAGTTCGACAATGCCTTGGTGACCATCCCCAAGACGGTGGTGCTCTGCACGGACATCTTCGACCAGTTCATGGATAGCAACAACCTCTATCATATAGCGTTGAGCGACGCGCCCGACGAGGTGATTCTCGACCATTTCCTCAAGGCTCAGTTGCCCGACACGTTGATAGCCGACTTCTTCACGTTCTTCGAGGCTACGAAGAGTCCTATTGCCGTTCGCTCGTCGTCGCTGCTCGAGGATGCTCACTACCAACCGTTCGCAGGCATCTACTCCACCTACATGGTGCCGTATATAGAAGATAAGTACGATATGCTGCGCATGTTGGCCTGCGCCATCAAGGGGGTGTACGCGTCGGTCTACTACCGCGACTCCAAGGCATATATGACGGCTACCAGCAACGTCATCGACCAAGAGAAGATGGCAGTTATCCTGCAGGAGGTGGTGGGCCACGAGTATGGCAGCCGCTTCTATCCCACCATGAGCGGAGTCATACGCTCACTCAACTACTATCCCATCGGCGACGAGAAGGCGGAGGACGGCATCGCCAGCTTGGCTCTGGGATTGGGAAAGTATATCGTCGATGGTGGACAGACGCTCCGTGTGAGTCCGTATCATCCTAACCAGGTGTTACAGACGAGTGAACTCGATACGGCATTGCGTGAGACACAGACACGGTTCTATGCCCTTGACCTGAACAATACGGGACGGGAGTTTAAGGTGGACGATGGCTTCAATATCCTCAACTTGCGTGTGAAGGAGGCCGATGCTGACAAGACTCTCACTTATATCGCGTCCACTTTCGACCCCTACGATCAGGTGATACGCGACGGTATCTATGAGGGGGGGCGAAAGGTGATTACTTTCTGTGGCGTGTTGCAGCATGGCATTTTCCCACTGCCCGAAATCATGCAGATGGTGATGAAATACGGTGCGGAAAGTATGCGCCGCCCCGTGGAGATAGAGTTTGCGTGCAATGTGAATGACGACCGGACAGGTGAGTTTTACTTGTTGCAGATACGTCCCATCGTTGATGCCAAGCAGATGCTCGACGAAGATATCGTAGCGATAGCCGATGATCGGTGCCTATTGCGTTCACACATGTCACTCGGTCACGGCATCAGTGAAGATGTGACGGATGTGGTGTATGTGAAGACTGGTGACGACTTCACGGCCATGAACAACCCGGCCATCGCTGACGAGATAGAACACTTCAACCGATCCTTCCTTGACCAAGGGCGTAACTATGTGCTTGTGGGCCCGGGACGATGGGGGTCGAGTGATCCTTGGCTGGGTATTCCGGTGAAGTGGCCCCATATCAGTGCTGCACGCGTTATCGTCGAGATGGCCATCAAGAACTACCGCGTCGATCCCTCTCAGGGAACGCATTTCTTCCAGAACCTCACCAGTTTCGGCGTGGGCTACTTCAATGTCAATCAAGTGACAGGCGATGGACTGTTCCGACAGGACGTGCTCGATGCCATGCTCGCCGTGGAGGAAACGGAACATGTGCGCCATGTGCGTTTTGCCCATCCTATGAAAATCATGATGGACGGGAAGAAACAGGAGGGCGTAGTGTTGTTGCCCTCCTCATAAAGCCCTTTAGTTTATCCTACGCTCCCCGCGTAATAGCGGTAGTCGTTGAGCAGGATGTTCAGGAAAATCTCGGGTGGCTGATGGGCTGTTATCTTAAGTGTCTGTTGCACCTTTGTCGACAGCGCGCCCAAGTTATTCCACCGTTGCACACTCCTGGGAGCCGACACCACGCGCGATATCACTTCCATCTGTCGCCACGACAAATTGGCGGCGGCGGGATAGGAGGGCACGTAGTCGGGCATGGCATATTGGAAATCGTCGAGTCGGATATGCAACTGTGCATATCCGTTTTTCTGTATCACGGTGGTGCCCGCCGCCAAGTCGCCCAATCGTTGACTGTTCTTGGTGAAGATAATCGACAGCATGCCGATGCTACCCAGCAGTGGACCGTCGACAATGAGCAACAACCATCGCAGCAACAACTGGCTGAGTGAGGGGCGACTACCATCAAGATTCATCACCTGGATGCCCAGGGCCATCTTGCCCAGGGTTTGTCCTTTGTTGAAACGTTCCATGATTAAAGGATAGAGCAGGGTGACGATGGCGCCGATAACGAAGCATACTATTGCCAACGGGGGATTGTCATAGGCTTGGATGGTAACAACGCTCACTATCATGAAATAGGCGATTACCATGATGGAACCATCTATCAGCCATGCCAAGAAGCGCGACGACAGGCTGGCCGCACGTTGGTGCAGACTCACATGCTGGCTTGTGACGAAGGTGGTTACTGCCATTGTTTCTTTTTTCCCTTTCTTTCTTGCAAAAGTAGCGTTTTTTTCCGTATTTTTGCATACCCAATCGTATTTTTTGACGTTCTGGGCAAAACGAAGGTATTCGAACGAATGAAAGAGGCTGTTTTCATCAGGAAAAACATCGCCAAATGGCGTGCCATGGAGGTGCAGATAGGGAACATGTCCAACACCTCTCCCGACAAGCTTGTCGACACGTATGCCGAGGTGAATGCCGATTTGGCTTTCGCACAGACGCATTATCCCCATTCGCGCATCACCGAATACCTAAACAACATGGCCGTTTCACTCCATGGCGAACTCTACCAGCGCAAGAACGAGAAATGGAGCCGGTTGTTGACATTTTGGACACATGAGGTGCCTACTTATGTTTACGAGGGACGGCGGTGCATATTGCTCTCGCTGGCCATTCTGCTCTTGGGGGTTGTTGTGGGTGCGGTGAGTGCCTTGGGAGGTGACGAGTTCGTGCGCTCCATCCTTGGCGATGGCTATGTGGAGATGACGGCAGACAATATTCGCTCGGGCCAGCCCTTCGGCGTGTATGCCAGCGAAGAGTCGTCGAGTATGTTTCTCGGCATCATGATGAACAATGTGTGGGTGTCGTTCCTCTATTTTGTGATGGGTGTCTTCACGAGCATCGCAACGGGTTATTTCATTTTCTACAATGGGATGATGGTGGGGGCGTTTGTCGCCTATTTCGCACAACATGGACTGTTCGGCCCCTGTCTGCTTACCCTTTTCCTCCACGGCACACTCGAACTGTCGGCGTTGGTGGTGGCGGGTGGCGCGGGCATCGCGCTGGGTAACGGATGGCTATTTCCCGGTACCTATTCGCGTATCGAGTCGTTCAAGCGGTCGGCCAAAAGGGGTGTGAAGATTCTGGTGAGCACCACGCCCATCTTCGTGGTGGCGGCCTTCATCGAGGGATTCTTCACCCGTCTCACCGAGGCGGGCGATGCGCTCCGACTGACTGTCATCGTGCTCTCGGCGCTGTTCATCTTGTTCTATTATGTTTACTTACCCATACACCGACATCGCCATGGAACGACCAAATGACAACCTGCAACTCTTCCGACGGCGCACGATAGGTGAGTTGTTGGATGTGCCACTCGACTTCCTGCGTCACAACCGACGGATGTGGTTGCTGTGGGTGGCGCTGCCGCTGTTGCCATTGTCGCTGTTGCTGGCATTGGTGGGACCGCCGATAGGAAACGAGTGGGAAAACTATGTGAGTGTTTTGAGTATTTTCTTTGCCCGCCTGATGGGATTCGACTTCAATACGGGCGACAGTTTCCTCTCTTTGGAAACGCTATTGGTGGCCTTGTCTTTATGTCTCGTGCTTTGGTCTGTCCATGCGCTGTACCGAAGTTTGGGTCTGGCGTCTACCAACAGGCGTGGTTCCATGCTTGCAGAGGTGCGCTGGTTGGCGCCCAGGATGTTGGCGTTCGTGGTGGTGGCTTATCTCTTGCTTCGTATGCTGAGCGGCGGCAACTCCGGTTATGCCTTTCTGCTCGTCATATTGTTCCTGCCATTGGCATGTGTGCCGCCGGCTTGTCTGCTGCGTGACAAGCCTTTGGGGGAGACATTGGCACATACCGTGTCGGTGTCGGTGCGCAAGTGGATGGAATTGCTTGTTGTCGTGCCAGTGATAGGATTGCTCGTGTTTATGCTCCAGGGAGTGGTGCAGGTGCCTGCCATGTTGATTGAGAATGCAGTCCACGTGTTCACGTTGGCCGACGAACGGCCTGATATGTGGCTGCTCTTCCTGCGCTTCCTCTCCACTATGCTGTCGTGGTGGGCTTTCTTTTTGGGATTCTCCTTCTTGGTCATCTCCGTGGCGTATGTCTATGGCGACGGGGCGGAAAGAGAGGATAATGTGTCGCTGACAGAGGACATCAACCAATTCGAAAATCTGTAGACCATGGCTTCGCTCACTGATACACTGTCTCTCAACAAGGCGCTCATCCAGAGGATGCGTGACGACTATGGCTATGTGGAGGGCCTGTCGCCCGACATGAAATGGCCGAAGGATTCGGTGCTGGGGGGGGCTGAGGTGCCGTCGTCGAATGGCTCCAACATCTTCTCCGACTTGTTCGAATGGTTGGGACAGGTGCCCTCGTTTGTGTGGTACACCCTGTTGGCGTTATTGGTAGCCGTGGCGTTGATATGGATACTACGCAATATCAGCATCGGCAAGAAAGGAAAGACAGAGGAGGAGATGGAAGAGGCCGACCTCCCCGTTGACATCTATGCCGTTGACCAGCCTCAGGAGGAACTGCGGCGGGCTGTGGCGGCACAAGACTGGGACCAGGCGGTGCGCATGACGTATATCCTTACCCTTCGACACCTGCATGAGGCAGGTCGCATACAATGGCTACCCAGCAAGACACCGATGGATTATGTAGGGGCGGTGGGCATGGCTCCTTTCCTCCATCTCACCAACGCTTTCCTCAGGGTACGCTTCGGTAAATATC
Source organism: Prevotella sp. (assembly GCA_017538105.1). Taxonomy (GTDB): domain Bacteria; phylum Bacteroidota; class Bacteroidia; order Bacteroidales; family Bacteroidaceae; genus Prevotella. The sequence continues at coordinate 14,604 of JAFYJN010000007.1, forward strand.
CTGCTACCGAGCAGGATTGGCACGATGCCGATGCGTGGCGCAAGGAAACGGAGAAAGGGGGTGAGGCATGAAAAAAGGCAATGTGCTGTTGGTGCTCTTGATTCTGGCTGGTTTAGTGGCCGTGGCGTGGGTAATAGGAATCTTCGGGCGCAGTGGGAAATATGACGACCCGATGAAGTGGAACGCTTCCTATCGCCATACCGACGCCATGCCTTTTGGTATGGAACTGTTCGACAGCGTGATGGCCACATCGCTGCCCAATGGCTATCGTTATGCAAAGATGCCGGTAGACGAGGCGTGCCGAGCCGATTCGGCGGGAAGAATCTCACTGGCATATATCTATAGTTCGGCCTATTTCTCCGATGAGGAAGAGCGACTACTGTTGGCTTTCGCGGCTCGGGGCAATAATTTGCTGTTGGTTGCCAATAACTATCCTGAGGATACTTACGATGAGGAATCCAACATCTCGTTGGCAAAATCATTGGGGTTCAGCAGTATACGTTTCGGAGATTTCGACTTCTCTGAATTTAAGGACTCGTTGCAGGGTGCGGCTAAGGATTCCATCACGTGGACATACGGCGATGGCCATGTGTTCCACATGACACCCCAACTGCTGTCGGCCGGATTGGTGAATAAAGACATACGAAACCAGAAAATGGCGACGGTGGAGGCGATTTTTGAAGATGTGGATGATTATTCTTCTGGGAAGATGTCAGTGCCCGTGCTTCTGCAACGCAACTATGGCAAGGGAAAGATTGTCATTGCCACGAACACGTTGCTCTTCACCAATTATGGGGTGCTTCATCCAGAGATATCGGCATACGTGGGGCGGGTGATGGCCTTGGTGGCTGACAAACCTATGGTGCGTTTTTCCGATACCTATAGCATGAGACAAGGAGATATGGATGGGCAGTCGCCGTCGCCACTGTCGTTCCTGCTGAAAAACAAACCTACGCGATGGGCGCTCCTCGTGGCTTTGGCGGCCATCGCTTTGTTCTTCGTGTTCCGTGCACGACGCCGACAACGTGTCATCCCCGTCATGCCACTGCCGGAGAACAAGTCGGTGGAGTTCGCTCGGGTGCTGGGAACCATCTATTACCGACGGGGAAACCATCGTGACCTACTGTACAAGAAATACCGCTATTTCGCCTATGAATTGAGGCGACGTCTGTACGTTGATGTCACCGACCCCTCTGCTGATATTCATACAGTTGCGGCTTTGGCTAACGTGACGGGTATGTCGGCAAGTGACTTGCAGATGCAACTGGGTGTCATTCGCAAGGCTCTTCTGCCCGACGACAAACAACTCGACAAGGAGCAGCTGCGACAATACATCCGTTTCATGAACAAGGTATTATCTTCTTTGGTAGTTAGTGGGGAGAAGTTAAGTAGTTAAAGTAATTAAGTAGTTAAGCCGTTACCACAGGCAAATCATATATTTCAAAAAGTAAATTTCAAATTTCAATCATCAATAATAATGGAAAATGACCAGACAAGAGTAGACCTGACTCGCTTTGCTGAAAAGATGTTTGAGGCGAGGCAGTTCATAGCCCAAGTAATCGTAGGTCAGGAGGAGGCCATCGATTTGGTGCTGACAGCTATCCTCGCCGATGGGCACGTATTGCTCGAAGGTGTGCCGGGTGTGGCAAAGACACTCCTGGCCAAGGTGGTGGCACGCCTTATCGATGCGCAGTTCACACGCATTCAGTTCACCCCCGACCTCATGCCATCCGACATTTTGGGAACATCGGTGTTCAACATGAAGGAATCGGAGTTCCATTTCCATCGCGGACCAGTATTCACGGACATTTTGTTGGCCGATGAAATCAACCGTGCCCCGGCAAAGACACAAGCCGCATTGTTTGAGGTGATGGAGGAACGGCAGACGACCATCGACGGCACCACCTATCCCATGGGCGATGTCTTTGCCGTGTTGGCCACGCAGAACCCGGTGGAGCAGGAGGGCACCTACCGTCTGCCAGAGGCACAACTCGACCGTTTCATCATGAAGATAACCATGGGCTACCCGTCGTTCGAACAGGAGGTGACCATCCTACAACGTCACCAGCTGAACAACAGGCTTGCATCGCTCGAGGGCATCCGTCCGGTGATGACACGCGAAGAGCTGACGCGTTGTCGCGCTCTGCTCAACCAAGTGGTGGTCGATCCGTCGCTGCTCGATTATATGGCACGTGTGGTGCAGGCCACGCGCAACCATCGTGCCGTGTTCCTCGGTGCTTCACCCAGGGCGGCTGTGGCGTTGCTCCGTACTTCCAAGGCGTATGCTTTGTTGCAAGGGCGCGACTTCGTCACGCCCGATGATGTGCGCCGCGTAGTGGTGCCAGTGCTACACCACCGACTCATTATCACCTCGGAAGCGGAGATGGAGGGGGTGACACCCGACAAGGTGCTCATTGAAGTGGCCAACGCCTTGGCGGTACCAAGATGAAATGTTGAATGTGGAATGTTTGAACAATGTTTCTGCGTAACAGGTTCTTCATAGCAATGGCCGTCGTGGCTGTCGTCATGGCACTCGGACTGCTGTGGCTACCTCTGTTCCACTTGGCAGCTGTGGCCTTGGCTATCTTGCTGACGATCACAGTGGTCGAGGTGGTGCTGCTCTATATGACGGCTGGCGTACAGGTGCGCCGGATTTGTGAGCAGCGACTGTCAAACGGCGATGACAATCCTGTGACACTCGTGTTGGCCAACCGCTCGTCAATGCGTCTACGCTTGACACTACTCGACGAGGTGCCCCCGGAGTTGCAGGAGCGAGGCTTGCGGTGGCATACAACGGTCAGTCCGCACAGCGAACAGACAGTTCACTATGCCGTGAGACCCACGAGACGTGGTCAGATGTCTTTCGGTCATGTGTGGGTCTATGCGTCGACTGTGATAGGGATGGTGGAACGACGTCTCAGGAGTGCCCGTCCGATGACGGTGAAGGTTTATCCCTCATTCCTCACGTTGCGACGCATCGACCTCAGAAAGGTCAGCGACAGACTGGTGACGCAGGGATCCAAACGCATACGGCAGGTGGGCAGCAATACGGAGTTTGAACATATCAAGGAATATGTCACGGGCGACGACTATCGGCATATCAACTGGAAGGCGTCGGCCCGACGTATGATGCCCATGGTCAACGTCTATCATGACGAACGCTCCCAGGAGATATACAGCGTTGTCGATATGGGTAGAACCATGCAGGTGGCAGCGGAGGGGATGACACTCCTCGACCATTCCATCAATGCCGCGTTGGTGCTGTCCTATGTAGCCATCAATAAAGACGACCAAGCGGGCGTAGCCACTTTCGATGTCCATTTCAATACGTTGGTGAGGGCGTCACGACGGACAGGACAGATGAACCGTATCATGGAAACACTGTATGACGCCGAGACGGCTTTCGGCGAGTCAGACTATTCCGAACTGTGTCTCTCGCTCGACCATCAACTGCGCCGACGTTCTTTTGTCGTGCTCTTCACGGCTTTCGATGCCTTGGGGAACATGTATCGGCAATTGCCATATCTCCGTCAGATCAACAAACGGCACCGTCTGTTGGTGGTGTTTTTCAACGATGAGGAATTGCTACGCTTCGCCCAGTCGGACAGCGACGATTGCGAAGATGATTACCAACGGGTGGTGGCAGAGAAGATGATGTACGAGCGCCGTCTCATTACCGACATCCTCCAACAGCATGGCATACACTCCGTTCTCACTTCGACACGCCACTTGGTGGTCGATGTTGTGAACAAATACCTCGAGATGAAAGCCCGACGGATGCTGACGTAATGAGTGTTGAATGTTGAGTGTTGAATGTTGAGTGTTGAATGCTTAGTGTTTAGTGTTGCCAAAGAAATAGCAAAAAAGAATAGGCCACGCAAACTTTCAGGCACAAAAAAAGGAGTACCGCTGTACTCCGACCTTTGTTAACCTTAAATCTAATACTATGAAAAACACGTTGCAAATTTAAAGAAAAACACCCTGTTTTTGCAATAATTTGAAACTTTTTCAGGTCAAAACCCGCGATTTCTTGATTTAAATCAAGTGAAAAATAGAAAATGGGAATCATCATCTATTAGGCATATTGAATTATTATACAAAAAAACGATGTATTATTGCGAAAAACACTACCTTTGCAAAATAGGAGAAAAACAACGATTATGAAAACAAGAAATATCCTTGCAAGTCTGCTTATCTTGGCCAGTAGCATCACGGCCATGGCCGGCAACACCCTGCCGATAAAAGGCAGCGTCATCAAAGCCAACGACCCCAATATCCAGTATGTCGGGCGCATCAGTTTCAAGAATCCTGAATCGCCGCTGTTCACCTATCCCGGTGTGCAGATCAACGCACGGTTTGAGGGCACGTCGCTGCGCCTGCATTTCAAACCCGAGAGCGGCTATTTCATGGTGAGCATCGATGGCAGCGAGGCTTTCAAGGTGGGTTTCACCAGCAAGGAGGACTCCGTGGCCACTGTGGCCGTGGCCCTGCCCCGTGGCGTTCATGAGGTGCGCATCATGAATGCCATAGAGAGTTACCAACGGCGGTCGGAGTTTCGCGGGTTCATCCTCGACGAGGGTTGTCATCTCGTGACTCCCTCTGCCCTGCCAGAACGTAGCATCGAATTCATCGGCAACTCCATCACCTGCGGATATGGTGTAGAGGACATGAGCGAGAGCGACCATTTCAATGATGCCACGGAGAACCATTACCTGACGTATGCCGCCCAGACCGCCCGTAACCTCGATGCCACGGAATTTGTGGTGGCACGCTCAGGTATCGGCGTGTACCGCAACTACAACGGACCGCGCGAAGGCAATGCCGACAACATGACCAAATACTACGAATACACCAACTTCGACGATTTCAGCGAGGCATGGGACTTCAGCCGTTACACACCCGACGTGGTGTGCATCAACCTCGGAACCAACGACACGTCGACAAACAACTATGACAGTAACCGTCTGCTGAACGCCTACCGCTCGTTCCTCAGACAGGTGCGTGGCCACCATCCCAAGGCGAAAATCGTGCTGCTCTGCGGCAGTATGCTACAAGGCAAAGAACTGGAATTGGTGCGCCATCACCTTGACACGGTGTGCCAAGAAGCCCGCGACCGTGGTGACAAAGAAGTGTACCGCTTTGACTTCACGCCACAAAATGGCGATTTGAAATATGGTGCCGACTGGCATCCAAGTCTGTGGCAACACCAGAAGATGGCAGGCGAGCTGACCGCCTACCTAAGAGTGTTGACGGGGTGGTTCTGATACCCACCCTAATACCCCTCTAATACCCCTCTAATACCCACCCCAATACCCACCTCAATACCCACCCTAACCCTCCCAAAGGGAGGGAACAAAAATAAGAGAGTACTACAACCGAGTGAACACTCAACATTCAACATTCAACAATCAACCATGCGAAAACTTTTTCTCTCCTTGATGGCATGCGTGACCGTTGGCATTGCCACGGCACAGACGAACACAGGTTACCGTAACCCTGTCATTCCTGGCTATCACCCCGACCCCAGCGTTTGCCGCGTAGGCGATGACTTTTATCTTGTCAATTCCTCATTTCAGTATTTTCCAGGCGTGCCCATTTTCCATAGCCGTGACTTGATTCACTGGGAGCAGATTGGCAACGTGCTCGACCGACAGTCACAGGTTCCTCTCGGACGTTCCACCTCGTGGCAGGGTATTTATGCGCCTACTATCCGCTACCACGATGGTATCTATTACATGATTACCACCAATGTGGGCAATGGCGGCAATTTCATGGTCATGGCCACCGACCCCCGTGGACCATGGAGCGAACCCATCTGGCTCAAACAACAAGGCATCGACCCCTCGCTCTACTTCGAGAACGGTAAATGCTATATGGTGAGCAACCCCGATGATACCATCTGGCTTTGTGAAATCAACCCCGTCACGGGTGAACAGCTTACCGAGAGTAAGGCATTATGGCGGGGCACCGGCGGACGCTATCCCGAAGGACCACATATCTACAAGAAAGACGGTTTCTACTACCTCCTCATCTCCGAAGGAGGCACGGAATACGGCCATTCCATCACCATCGCACGGAGCAAAGATATCTATGGACCCTATACGGCCAACCCCGACAACCCCATTCTCTGCCACCAACGGCGCATTACCCAGTCGCATCAGATACAGGGCACCGGACATGCCGATTTGGTGCAGGCTTCCGACGGTTCGTGGTGGATGGTGTTCCTCGCCTTCCGCACCTACGGTGGCAACTACCACCATATGGGACGTGAGACATTCCTGGCACCTGTGGAATGGCCCAAAGACGGTTGGCCTGTGGTCAATGGCAATGGTACGGTGGACACGTTGATGCAGGTGGCCACGCTGCCGCAACAACCTGTGCAGAGACGTACGGGACGGCTGGTCTTTCCTAAAGACATGGAAGACCCAGGTTGGCTCTACATACAGAATCCCGAGCCCGACATGGCGGAGGTGGTGGCGCTGCCTGTTGGAGCGAAGAGTGGAAGGGCGAGTTCCGCCGCCGAATCGTTCCTTCGTCTGAAAGCGGGCACGTCGTTGACGGAGAACGACCATCCTTCCTTCATCGGTCGTCGTCAGGAGAATGCCGCTTTCACGCTTGAGACAATGGTGCCAATCTTTGAGACCAAGGCCGTGGGTGCCGAAGCCGGTATCTCCGTTTACCAGATCAACGACGGCCATTACGACCTCTTCGTGCGTGTCAACGCCGACATGAGCCGTTCTGTGGCCTTACGCTGTCGTCTCAAATCCATCGATTATATTGTGGCGGAGCAGAAACTGCCCTTCGAGCCTTCTGGCGAGACAAGGCTGAGGGTGCGTAGCGACGGCACGATGTATTATTTCGACTATGCGCAAAAAGGTAGCGCAGAATGGCATGACATAGGCGCGCTCGACTGTATCTTGCTCAGTAGCGAGGTGGCGGGTGGATTCACCGGTGTGGTGTTGGGGCTTTATGCGTCTTCCCAACAACCAGCCAATGCTTTGTTCAAATACTATGACTACCAAGAAAATTTTTGATTTTTTTGCAAAAAAGCTTGCAGAATTAAAATAATTTGACTATTTTTGCGTTTTGAAAGAAGAATTTTATTATTCATTAAAACATTTGGATATATGAAAAAGTATTTAGCTGAAATGATTGGCACGTTTGTGCTGACATTCTTGGGCTGCGGTGCTGCCGTGGCTCTGGGTTGCGATGCTTCCAACACCGCAGCAGTTGTGGGAACCGCGTTGGCCTTCGGTTTGTCTGTGGTAGCCATGGCTTATACCATCGGTGGCATTTCGGGTTGCCATATCAATCCCGCCATCACCCTCGGTGTGTTCCTCAGTGGACGAATGAGTGCAAAAGATTGCGGCATGTATATGATTTTCCAGGTTATCGGTGCCATCCTCGCCGCTGCCGTTCTCGCCGGCATCGTTTCTTCAGGTGAGACATCACCGGTTATCACCACCGCCACGGGTGCTAACGGATGCGCCTATGGTGTTACCAATGGTCTGATTGTGGAGATCGTGCTCACCGCGCTCTTCGTGCTTGTGGTGCTTGGAGCCACCTCGAAGACCAACGGTGCCACCAACAATTTCGCTGGTCTGGCCATCGGTCTGAGTCTTGTTCTCATCCACTTGGTGGGCATCCATTTCACTGGTACTTCCGTCAACCCCGCCCGTTCCATTGGTCCAGCTCTCTTCCAAGGTGGTGAGGCTCTTTCACAGCTGTGGGTATTCATCGTTGGTCCATTCATCGGTGGTGCCATCGCTGCCCTTCTCTGGAAGGTTATATCCACTGATAAGGAGTAAAAAAGAGACTTTCATTGATAATAATTAGAGGAGCATCCAAATCTGGGTGCTCCTCCGTTTTTGTCTTGTGACAATTTAAACTATTTACTCTTTTAACTATTTAACCTTTTTACTCTTTTACCTTTTTACTTTTCATTTACATTCCTATGCCGCCTCCCATGCCGCCTTGGGGTGCTCCACCGCCTTGAGGTGCTCCACCTTGTCCGCCGCCGATGCTATTAAGCTGTTCGCCGGTGCTCTGATGTTCGATGTAATCGGTGGTTACCCTTGTTTGGTGGCGCATGAGTTGTTTCTTCAAGTTGCCAAAGTTGAAGCTGACGTTAAGTGACACCTGCTGGATGGGAACATGTATTTGTTGGGTGCTCACGAAATCTTTGCCGCGACTCTCCGAGTCCATGTGTATCTTGCCGCCTTTGCTCAGTCCTGTCATGGCCATCACGCTCACGCTGAGCTTGTCCTTGATGACATCTTTCGAGAGGTTCAGTCCGAGGATGTTGAACCCAGTGCTCCAGCCTTGCAGCGTGTAGCTCTTCGAGTTGGCTATCCAGAACAGGCTTCCCTGCATGTCCCAAGGCAGTTTCTGCTGCACGTTGACCATCGAGTTGTAGCTCCATCCATGGTTTTTCAGGTCGAGGGCGTCGCTGCGCATGTCGGAATAGGTGAGGCCACCATTGAACATCAGTCGGGTGTCGCGGGTGATCGACCAGCTGGCGTAGAAGTTCAGGCTTGTCATGTGACGTTTCACGACATTGCCGTAAGTGGTGTTCAGCAGTCCGTTATTGTCGTAGAAACTGTACTGCTCGATGCCATTGTCGCAGAAACTGTGGCGCAGCGTGGCGTTCATCATCCATTTCGACGAGAAGCTGTTGAACACGAGGCTGATGTTGTTGGTCTTCTCCACGTCGAGTTCGCTGTTGCCGTAGGTCAGGGCCGTTGGGTCGGTGCGGTTCACGTAGGGGTTGAGGTAACTGATACCAGGACGTGAGATGCGCATGTTATATGAGAGGCCGAGGTTCTGTGTCGGAGTGAACGAGTAGGAGAGAGTAGCCGAGGGCACGAGTGTTCCGTAGTTGGTGCTGAAGTCATGGCCATCCCCCAGACGGTATTCCACTTCCTGCCAGGTGTGCTCGTAGCGCAGACCGGCCTTGGTTCCCCAGTTGCCCCAGTGACCGTCGTATTCCGCATAGATGGCACCGATGTTATTCAGGTAGCGGTAGTCGGAACTCATCTTCTCATTGTACACGTCGGAGAGATAGTATTTCGCTTCAGCATCGTTGTGGCGGTTGAGGAACTTCACGCCGGTACTCAATGTATGCTGGGCTGCGATGGGTGTGGTGAAGTCTACCTGCACGGTGTGTTCGGTGGTCTTCTGGTGGTTGTCGCTGTAGCGGTCGGTCAAGTCGAGAGGCATCGTCGTTTCCGTATCCATGTCCATGGGGTCGAATTCGCTCCAGTTCTCGGTATGTCCCGGCGACAAGGTAAGTTGATAGCTGACCGTCATCTGACTGGTGCGCGCTTGGTTGAAGAAATGTTGGTAATCGATGGTTCCCGTGAACGATTGGTTCAGGTTCTCCGTCTTGGTGAAGTTGCCGTAGCTGAAGCCGTCGCCATAGAAGCCGCCGCTCATGGTGGTGATGGGATGGCCGTCGCTCTTCATGTTGAAACGGGTGAGTCCGAAGGTGGCGTTCAGGCTGCTCATCGGGTCTATCTCGTAACCGATGGAAACATTGCCCATGATGAATGGCAGTGTGGTGGTGCCGTCTTGGTGGTATTTCGTCGACATGTTGCCGAATTCGGAGAATTGCTCGCGTATCATGTCCACTTCGGTGCCTTTCATCTTTGAATAGTTCAGGAAAGTGTTGGCGCTGATGGTGAATTTGCCTTGTTGCACATTCAGGAAGGCACCGCCGCCGTAACCCCTGGTACTCACTTGTCCGCGCAGGGTGCCACTGTATCCGTTGACGGAGGTAAGAGCGCTGCCGCCGCCGGGTTCGTTGTGCTGCATCACGATGTTGAGCACACCTCCGGCTCCTTCAGCGTCGTAGCGTGCACCGGGGTTTGTCACCACTTCGATGTTCTTCACCATTGATGCGGGGATGGACTTGAAAATCTGCGAGGGGTTGCTCGACATCATGGGGTTGGGTTTACCGTCGACATACACCTTGAAGTTCGACGAGCCGTTCACGCTGATGTTGTCCTGCGCGTCGACAGTCACCATAGGTACTTTGCGCAACATGTCGAGGATGGTCTGCGACTTGGCGTCGGCATCGTTTTCCACGTTGTAGCTCATCTTGTCGGTCTCCATTTTCACCAACGGTTTGTGGGCCACCACCTCTACGCCGGCGAGCATTTTGGAGTCGTCCTTCACGAACACAGTGCCGAGGTCAATCTCACGCTGTCCGCTGAGGTTGACAGTGCGCTTGACATCCAATTTGCCCATCGAAGAGATGGTTACCACATGCTCTCCCGAGCCCGTCACTTCCTGTTTGATCTTGCCGTCGATATCGGTGAGCGACATCGCCACGGCATTTGTCATGTCTGTTACCTTGAATATACGCACGGTGGCGTAGGGTTCTGTCTCACCGCTAATACTGTCTTTCACCACACCCTTGATGACGGTTTGCGCGGAGAGGCTGGTGATGCTTGCGATGAGGGCCACAATGGCCAAAATCATAAATCTTTTCATATCTGTGTTTTTGTTTGTTGTTTTTCTGGATGCAAAAGTAATGTTATAAGAAAGGTTCTCAAAGTGATATTCGACGACTTCCCCGATTCTTTTCGACCAAAATACTCTTCCAAATAGGTTGACGCAAAAAAAGAAGCATCCCGGAATGCTCCGGAATGCTCCCATTACCAATCCTTTTACCTTTTTACTTTTTTACCCTTTTACCTTTTTACTCTTTTACCTTTTTATTTTTTTACCCTTTTACTTTTTTACCCTTTTACCTTTACATACCGCCTCCCATGCCTCCGATGCTGTTCAGTTGTTCGCTGCTTCCGCGCTGCTCGATGTAGTCGCTGTTCACCCTCGACTCATGTTGCTGCATATGGCGTTTCATGTTGCCGAAGTTCCATGCCACGGTCACCTGCACCATTTGTATGGGTACGTGTATGCGTTGTGAACTTGTGAAGTCGTGTCCTTTGCTGTGGGTGTCGAACTTCAGGTTGCCCTTTTCTCCCAGTCCGGATATAGCCGCCATGCTGATGTCGAGCTTGTCGTTAAGGAGGCTTTTCGAGAGACTTAATCCCAAGAGATTGAATCCCGACGACCATCCTTGCAGCGTCTTGCTCCTGGTGTTACCCATCCAGAAGAGACTTCCCTGGATGTCCCACGGCAGTTTCTGTTGCACGTTGACCAACATGTTACCGCTCCATCCATGGTTGTTCATGTCGAGGGCATCGCTGCGCATATCAGTGTAGGTCAAGCCACCATTGAACATCAGTCGTGTGTCGCGGAGTACGGACCAGCTGGCGTAAACGTTGAGACTTGTCATATGGCGTTTCACCACATTGCCGTAGGTAGTGTTCATCAGTCCGTTGTTGTCGTAGAAACTGTACTGTTCGATGGCGTCGTCGCAGAAACTATGTCGCAGTGTGGCGTTCATCATCCATTTCGAGGAGAAACTGTTCATCACCAGACTCACGTTGTGCGTCTTTTCCACGTCGAGGTCGGGGTTGCCGTAGGTCAGCGAGGTGGGGTTGCTGCGGTCCACATAGGGGTTCAGGTAGGTGATGCCAGGTCTTGAGATACGCATGTTGTACGACAGGCCGAGGTTCTGCGTCGGGGTGAAGGAGTAGGAGAGAGTGGCCGATGGCACGAGTGTTCCATAGTTGGTGTTGAAGTCATTGCCATTGCCCAGGTGATATTCCACTTTCTGCCAGGTATGCTCATAGCGCAGTCCTGCCTTGGTGCCCCAGTTACCCCAGTGTCCATCATATTCCATGTAGCCTGCGGCGATATTGTTCAGGTAGAGGTAGTCCGTGCTCATGTCTTGGGCATACACGTCGTTGAGGTAGTATTTTGAGTCGGAGGCGTTGCGTCGGTTGATGTATTTCAGTCCGGCGTTGATTGTCTGCTGTTCCCCGATGGGTCTGGAATAGTCAGCCTGAAGGGTTTGTTCCGTACCTTTCATGTGGTCGTCGGAATAGCGGTCGGTCAGGTCGAGGGGGATGGTGGTGCTCACAGGATCGAACACGCTCCAATTCTCGTTGTGGGTGGGGGAGTGGTCCAGTTGGTAACTGAGGATAAGTTGGTGCGTGTGCTGTGCGTTGAAGAACCTTTGGTAGTCAATGCCCGCCGTCCACGAGTTGATGGCGCTCTTCGTCTTCATCCAGTTGCCATAGCTGAAACCCTCGCCGTACATCCCTCCGCTCATGGTGGTCACAGGATGTCCTTCCATCTTTTGGCCAATGGTGGTGAACCCGACGTTGGCGTTCACACTGCTCATGGAGTCCACCTGGTAGCTCACCGAAGCGTCGGCCATGGCAAAGGGATTTCGCAAATCGCTTTTCTGGTAGTAGTCCATGGTTGATGTGCCCAAACTGGAATATTGTTCACGGTTCATGCTGATTTCCGTGCCGTTGAGTCGCTGGTGGTTGTAATAAGTGTTGGCGCTCACCTGCCATTTCCCTTGTTGCATGTTGAAAAACAGTCCAGCTCCGTAAGATCCATTTGTCGTTACGCCAGCTCTCACGCTTCCACTGTAGCCGTTCATGTCGGGACTCTGTCCGTTCACACGTTGCATCACGATGTTGAGCACACCGCCGGCACCCTCGGCATCGAAGCGTGCTCCTGGGTTGGTGATTACCTCAATGTTTTTCACCATCGAGGCGGGAATGGCCTTGAAGATCTGTGAGGGGTTGTTCGACATCATGGGATTGGGTTTGCCGTCGACATACACCTTGAAACTCGACGAGCCGTTCACCGAGATATTGTCTTGGGCGTCGACGGTCACCATGGGCACCTTACGCAGCATGTCCAATAGTGTCTGCGACTTCGCGTCGGCATCGTTCTCCACGTTGTAGCTCATCTTGTCGGTCTCCATTTTCACCAATGGTTTGTGGGCCACCACTTCCACGCCGGCGAGCATTTTCGAGTCGTCCTTCACGAACACAGTGCCGAGGTCTATCTCGCGCTGTCCGCTGAGGTTGATAGTGCGGCGCACGTCCATTTTTCCCATTGAGGCGATGGTCACCACGTGCTCTCCCGAGCCCGTCACTTCCTGGTTGATCTTGCCGTCGATGTCGGTGAGCGACATCGCCACGGCATTGTTCATGTCTGTTACCTTGAATACACGCACGGTGGCGTATGGTTCCGTCTCACCGCTGATGGAGTCTTTCACCACTCCTTTGATCACGGTTTGTGCTGAAACATCGGCAATGCCGATAAACAGGGCCGCTATGGCCAGAATCATCAATCTTTTCATACCTTTATTATTTCTATTATTATGTTGTCTGTTGTTTTTACATTCTATTACATTAGACACCTTTTCACTTCTTTTACTACAAAAATGGTTATTTTTATTTCGTAAAATGGTGGTTTTTACCATGTTGTGTATCTGTGTAATAGTGTAATACTTTAATAGTACACTGCAAAAGTAATACGTTTTTTCATTCCCTCCAAATTTTTTCCCGTTTTTTTTCGATTTTTTTTATTTTTCGTGTTTTTCCTTTCTTTTTTTCAGTAACGGCTCAATGGTTTTTTCCGTTCAAATGTTGGGAATAACGAAGTTTTTGTATATATTTGCAACGTAATATAATAAGGTAATACCTATGGACGACAACAATATGCCTAATACTCAGACGAACTCCATGGAAGAATTGTGCAAACAAGCGTTGGAGAAAGCGAAGGCCTCGCGGGGACAAACACCTGATATGCGATTCGACGCGGGAAAACGGTTGGCCAACGAAGCAAAGGCGTTTCTGGCACAGATACAAGCTGCTGTGGGAGCTGACGACCCACAGTATCGTCAGGTGGCTGAGGGTTTCGCCGAGGAGATACTTCAATGTGGCATCGACTACGTGAATGGCACCGATGACGACAGCGCGGCTTCCAAGGCCATGCCGCTCGTGGAATATGCGCGGGAAATAGCGCAGACAAGATTTACCGAGGAACGGTGCGACGACAATATCGGCGTGATACGCCAGATGCAGGTAGAAAAGCCACCCATGACACTGAAAGAGGTGGATGGCCAATTGCGGCAATGCCTCATCGACGCGACGGCTCAACCCGATGAGGTGGAATATGCCAAACAGACGCTCGACGAGGCACTGCCGATGCTCGCAAAGATCAAGGAGGCAACGGCGGAAGACAACATATACTACCTCTCCATGTCGACGAAAGTGGTGGACAGCGTTCTCGGCACCATCGTCGATGATGTGAACGAACGCCTGCTGCATACCGATACGAAAGAGGGACTAGCACGCATCAAACATACCATCATGGTGTCGATGGGACTGTTCCGTGAACTCGATGTTATGGCTATGTTACCGGAATATAAGGCTGGTCGTTACTCCGAAAACCGTAATCGACTGGCCTCGGTGTTCAACCAGATTATGAACAATACCGACGAGGGCGGTAAGATACGTTTCCGATGGGAATATCATCTTTTGGGATGGGCCATCGTCATCGCCATCTTCCTCATCATCAAATTCGCTTGTAAATGAATAATGCCATGAATGAACAAGAATTGCTACTGAAGACTGCCTTCGCTTGCATGGCTTGCGATGGGGAAATAGCACCCCCTGAGGTGGAACGTATCCGTAACTATGCCGTCAACAACGACCGCTTCACATCCCTCAACGTGGAGGATTTCCTGAAACAGTGGGTGGAAGAAATCAACCTGCGCGGTGTGCGTTTCTTGCGCGACTATGTCATGGAGCTGCGCAACAGCAACGTTTCCGAACAACAGGCGCTCGACATCCTTCAGGTGGCGGTGGACATCGAATTGGCCGACGAAAGGGTGGACTATTTTGAAATACGTTTCTTCAAAATCATACGCGAGAACTTGCCGCACTTTGACGACAATTTCCTGCAAAGCCAAATCAAGGGCATCACGCACCATTTCACCGACAAGGATGTGAAACGTGACTATTTGGCGCTCTTCAACTCGTATTTCAAAAATATCAACCTGCCCAATTTCGACGTCTCCATCCTCCAACGTATTGATGCCGAGGTATGACCTTTTCACCGAAACACTCCTAAAGTGGTTCGCGCTTCATGGGCGTGAACTGCCTTGGCGTGCTTCGGATGACCCTTATCGCATTTGGCTGAGTGAGATCATTCTCCAACAGACGCGGGTGGCGCAGGGCATCGACTATTGGAGACGTTTCATTGATCGTTTTCCCAACGTTCAGTCGCTCGCCCAGGCTTCCGAGGATGAGGTGCTCAAATTATGGCAGGGACTGGGTTATTATTCTAGGGCACGTAACCTGCACACGGCAGCACAGCAGATTGTTACGTTAGGACGTTTTCCCAACACTTTTGAGGAAATCAAACAATTGAAGGGGGTAGGTGACTATACGGCGGCGGCCATCGCCTCGTTCGCCTTCCACCTGCCCGTGGCGGCGGTTGATGGCAATGCTTACCGCGTGCTGGCACGTGTCTTCGGTATAGACACGCCCATCAACACAACACAAGGAAAACGGCTGTTCACGGAGTTGGCTCAGTCGCTACTGCCCGTTGACCGACCGCATGACTTCAACCAGGCGATGATGGACTTTGGAGCTACATGGTGCATACCATCATCGCCTCGATGTGTGGACTGTCCATTGGCCAACCGCTGCGAGGCTTATATAAATAATAAGGTGGCCACACTGCCTGTCAAAGAGAAAAAGCTGAAGGTAAAAACACGTCATTTCATCTATATATACCTTCGATGCCGGGGGCAGATTGCTTTGCATCGCCGTCCTGCCGGTGATGTCTGGCAAGGTCTTTATGAGCCGCCCTTGGTGGAGTGGGAGAGGGATGCGGCTCCTTCTGAGGCTCTGGCATTGCAAGCCATTGAAAGGTTCCTTGCCGCGCCTTTTACGTCAGTTCGTGTCGTCTGTCGTGGTCTCCGTCATGTGCTCACCCACCGTGTCATCATCGCCGACTGTTTCCTCGTGGAAACGGATGCGCGTCCCTCCTTGTCCGATGATTATATCTGGATTGACGAGTCAGCCCTCGACCGCTATGCCGTTCCTCGTCTCGTCGAACGCTTGTTCGAAGAGCTCTCTACAAGTTATACATCATAAAGTTACTGTTATGCTTAAAGCCATAAGCCGTATATAACTTTACTCCCATATCTGAGGCTGTGATATGAACCGATCCGCATCCAAAGGTTCTCGCTTCCTCCACAACCCGACGAAGAAGTTCTTTTGCTATTCCCATACGCCTATAATTGGGAACTGTAAACATACTTGACAAAAGACCAAGTTTACCTGACGGGCAAGAAAAGTAAGGTGGTTTTTCCACAAAAGACATACCGCTTGTCCCTACAATAGTATTGCCATCCATTGCAAGCCATGATACAAACGTGCCGTCCGACAGATGCTTTCGGTAATAGTCGAAGAGTGCTGATTTTAGATTAACATTCTCTGGAACCTTTTTGCCTTCTGACGTATATTCTTCCGACAATTGTCGAATTCTTATGTCAATAAAAGTATCCAGTTCCTCTTCTGTTAGTTTTTTGTAAACAATTTCCATATAAATTCCTCATTATATGATATCCTGCAAAATTACTCTTTTTCTATGACAAAGCTTAAAAAGAAGAATAAATATTTAGTCTTTCCCAACTCCCGCCCATTCATCTCTTTGTCTTCGGAATAGGGCTCATACAACCAAAAAGTCATTTCATACAACAAGATGGATTGTTCTTGCAAAAGTGTTTTCTTATTCTTATTTTTGCGGTATATAGACGGAAGAAAGATAAAAGTAAAATGTTTAAACCTGCGTTGAAGGAAGCAGAAAAACCCTATTAGTGCTCAATATGAAGAAATTTTGGACTTATTTATTATTGTTTTTTGCTGTCTTGGTCTTCGCCACATGGCAGTATCGATTGCTTTGCGTGCTTCTACTCATTATCATCAACAAGGAATGGGTGAAGTCGCTTCTCATAATGAAACGTTGGAAATATTCCTATCGTTTACTGGTATGGGGCTTGGCACTGGCCATCTTCATCGCCATCCCCAACTATTTCCAGCGCGGACGTACCCAATTATTGTATGTTGATTCACAGGGGCTACATACCCATGCGCCCCTGCCCATCTATTTGGTCAATGCGCTGCTGCCCGAGGAGGAAGCGGTGAACTTTGCTGTCAAGGCTTCGGCTATATTACCAGCTGACTTGCTCAGTCCTATTTTCAAGAACTTAGGAAATCGATTCATAAAAGATTTGAAGACTGACTTCTGGAAAGGCAAAGCGTTCTCTTTCTTCACACCGTATAATCGTCTGTCGATGCAGGGAAGCAACCCTGGTTCGTTCGCCTATGCGCAAGCTTGCAACGAATGGTTCGGTACGAATTACGATGGTATCTATGTGACCAAACCATCACATTACGATAAGGAGAAGAAATACCCCGTGGTATTCTTCGCACATGGATACCTTGGCAGTTGGGAACTCTACCAAGGTGTGTTCTCCAACTTGAACAACTGCTTTGTAGTAAGCATAGGTACACGTGACTTGTCAGGCATATTCTCCTACAACGACATTAACAAGATTTTCACAACTTATCTCCCTTTGTTGAAGACGGAAGGGTATAATTTGGATGAGAACCGTGTACATCTGATAGGGTTGTCTAACGGTGGTTCGGCCTCGAACGTGGCTTTACGGAATTTCTCCAATAGGTTTCAGACCATCACCTACCTCTCTACTTCTTGTGATGTGACAAAACAGTCAAAGGCAAAGGTGCTTCTCATTGGTAGTGGCAAGGATGCAAGCGCGGTGGGTTTGCCCGGTGTCTCACAACGACTGCAACGCAGTGGCACACGTACTGCCTTGTTCTTCGATGATGAAGACAATCACTATCTTATGGTTCACCAACGGAGCGAAATTATAGATTTCCTGAATAGGGAGATGGGATTGGAGGAATGAGATGAGAAAGAGAAAAATATTCAAATTTCTGTTCCTCATCTTTGTACTATTTTTTTTCTGTGTCCTTGATTCGGATAATGAAAAAAGCGAGTATTGATGATTATAAAAGAAGCTGATAAGCATAACTTATGAACACCATTCGTCGCAGATGTGCTCGTATTGTTTTGAATAACTGAGAAGGCAATAAGACACGGGAAAATGCGTTATAAAAATGTATGGAATGGCTCAGAATATCAACATCTACCGAACTGGTGCGTGTGGCCACTGACGAGATTGTGTACGTGGCGGCCGACGGTAATTATTCCGACCTCGTGCTGACCAACGGCAAGAGTCGGAAAATGACGTTCCAGTTGCATTTCTTTGATGAGGTGTTCCAACAATTACACAACAACATGTTCGTGCGTGTGGGGCGCAGCCTCATTGTCAACAAACGCTATATCCATGTGGTGAACCTTACCGAACAGGTATTAATCTTCTCAGGACAGCATATCAGTGGCGACCTTCGTCCAATACGTGTGTCAAAAGATGCGCTCAAACAACTCAAGGAACTGTTAGAAGAAGAGAAAGGAGGCGACTATGAGTGACATAAAAGACCAACACCCCGAAAAACCTATTATCATCATTGAGCGTGATGATAACGTGAAGTCAGGTGCTTCTGTCAAGGGTGAGGTGTCGCAATCCTCTGGATGGCGCTCATGGTTGCGACGAATTCTTGTTGGCGTAGCTGTTGTGGCAGCGCTTCTGGCCGCCGTTGCAGGCTATAAGTTGTGGAATTATTATTACAACATCGGTGTTCCTATTTCTGTCTCGCCGAAGGAAAATATAGGAAAATTGAAGGAGCCAGCCAAACAGGAACCATCAGAAGTGGTAATGACCAGTGACACCATTCTTGGTGTGGCTCTTGATTTCTATGCCATACATGGACTGCGGGCCAGTATTCAGTTCGAGGAGCCCGATACCGCCGATACCTCGGTTTACCTCTATTGTCGTTCTGCCGACCACACCCCCGACGGCCATTATCTTGGGTCGTTGGTGGCGGGAGGAAAAGTTTACCAGACCGATTGTTCCCGTTTGGGTTACATGGCAATGACAAACGACAACATGGTCATCGGCGTTTCACGGAGTGACAAGGTGAGATCATTTGTGGAGGAACAAGGTGGCTCGTTCTTCCGCCAGTTCATCTTGGTGAGTGGAGGTGTCATCCCCTCGCGCTTCTTTCTCCATGGTAAGGTGGAGCGGCGAGCCATCGGAAGGATGGGCGACACGCTTTATTTTATCGCCACGCACGAGAAGGAAACACTTTGGGATTTGGCTGATGCGTTACGTGAATATGGTTTTACTGATGCCATATACATCACTGGTGGAAGCGACTATGTGTTCTACCGTGACCGCCAAGGACAGCGTCACGACATAGGCGACAGCAGTCTCTATCCCAACAAAAAATGGGTGGGCATTATTCCGTGGTTAGTGTTTAAGAAAGCGGAATAAAGGTTAGCTTGTACTTTCTGATTATTGAATTAATTTTTCCGGTTCCCAAAGGTGCCGGGCCATGTCAACATGGCCGTTAGGCTTGAACGTTACGCCCTCTCGTTCAAGCATCGGGCGTTGAGCCGACCAACCGGGTGCGGTGCGCCCTGCGGCGTTCACCACGCGATGACACGGCACCTGTTCGGCACCAGGGGTGTAGCGCAGGGTGCGGCCCACCATGCGGGCATGGCTTGGCCAACCAATAAGTGCGGCAATGTGACCATAGGTGGTCACACTGCCGCACGGTATTTGGGCTACCACGTTGAGCACGTCTTTGCTGAAGGCACGTGCCTGCTGTGGTGTCATACGCGATGGATAGTCTCTCATGCTTCAGCCTCTTCTCCGGCTTCCTCTTCTTTGGCGCGGAAACTGGGCAGTTCCTCGACGGTGAAGTGGCGCACATAGATGGCTTTGCCCATCACGTCTTCCTCAGCCATACGCACATACACCTGTGCGCTCTTGCCGAACAGTTCGGGAGCCTTTGTGGCATCGCCGATGATGAGCAGCGACATGATGATGTCGCCGGTCATGTCGTACAGACGACGGGCCAGGAAGTCCTGCAACTCTTGGTTCTGCGCTTCCTTCACATAGTTAAGAGCAGCCTCGTATTGGGCCACCATGCCCTCAATACGTTTCTTCAGCGGTTTCATTTCGTCGCTCACCTCCTGCTCCAGCATCTCTTTCATGATGCCGAGGTAGGTGCCGTTGGTGATGTAACGGATGGCGGCCACCACCTGCAATTGCGTCGTACCCTCATAGATGGAGAAGATACGCGCGTCGCGGAACAGACGTTGGCTCTTGTATTCCATGATGAATCCTGAACCACCGTGGATGGAGATGGCGTCGTAGGCGTTCTGGTTGGCATATTCAGAGTTCATACCCTTGGCCAGCGGTGTGAAGGCATCGGCCAGACGTTGGAATTTCTTCAGTTCCTGACGTTCCTCGGCCTCCAGCTTGCGGTCGCGCTGGATATCCTCCAAAGCCTTGTACACATCGACATAGCAGGCTGTCTGGTAGAGCAGCGAGCGACCGGCATCCAATTTCGCCTTCATGCGGGCGAGCATGTCATAGACAGCGGGGAACTCGATGATTTTCTGGCCGAACTGCTGGCGCTCCTTGGCATATTTCAGTCCTTCGTTGTAGGCTTCCTGCTCCACACCAACGCTCTGGGCGGCAATACCTAGACGGGCACCGTTCATCAAGGCCATCACATATTTGATGAGTCCCATACGGGTGCTGCCGCAGAGTTCTGCCTTGGCGTTTTTGTAGGTCAACTCACAGGTGGGGGAACCGTGGATACCAAGCTTGTGCTCGATGTGACGCACGTTGACACCGCCCTGGCGTTTGTCGTAGATGAACATCGACAGACCGCGACCGTCCTTCGTGCCTTCCTCGGAACGGGCGAGCACGAGGTGGATGTCTGAGTCACCATTGGTGATGAAGCGTTTCACACCGTTCAGGCGCCAGCAGTCTTCTTTCTCATCGTAGGTAGCCTTGAGCATCACACGCTGCAGGTCGGAACCGGCATCGGGCTCTGTGAGGTCCATCGACATGGTCTCGCCGGCGCACACGCGGGGGATGTATTTCTCGCGCTGCTCCTCGGAACCAAACTCATAAAGGGTGTCGATACACGACTGCAACGACCAGATGTTTTGGAATCCAGCGTCGGCTGCGGCGATGACCTCGCTCAGCATTGAAAAGACAGCGTTGGGCAGGTTCAGACCGCCATAGCGGCGAGGCATGCTCACTCCGTGCAGACCAGCCTTACGGGTGGCATCGAGATTTTCGAAAGTTTTCGAGGCATAGATCATTCGTCCGTTCTCAAGGTGCGGTCCTTCAAGGTCCACACTCTCCGAGTTCGGCTCGATGATGTTGGCCGCCACGTCGCCCGTGATGTCGAGAATACGTTTGTAGTTCTCGATGGCATCCTCGAAATCGATAGGTGCATCGGCATATTCTTTCGCATCAGCGAAACCCTTTTCTTTCAGCTCAACGATACGAGCCATCAGGGGGTGGTTCAAGTAGAACCCGATCTCAGGATGATCGCTATAATAGTTTGCCATTTGGTTTGTTTTTTTATTTATAGGGAGTCAAAGGAAGGTAAATGAAGGTAGATGAAGATAAAGGACATTAGTCTGTTATTCCTTTATTATCGACAATGCTGTTAATTCTCCTAACTTCCTTTAACTTCTTAACTCCTGAAATTATTTACTATTCTGTTTATAATACTTAATCAGTTTCGGAACCACCTCTTCCACCGTTCCGACAATGACGTAGTCGGCAATCTTGTTGATGGGGGCGTCGGGGTCGCTGTTCACAGAGATGATGATGCCAGAATCCTGCATACCGGCGATGTGCTGAATCTGACCAGAGATGCCACAGGCGATATACACCTTCGGATGGACGGTGACACCTGTCTGGCCAATCTGACGGTCGTGGTCGCAGAAACCGGCATCGACGGCGGCACGGCTGCCACCTACCTCGCCGTGGAGCACCTTGGCCAGGTCGAAGAGCATGTCGAATCCTTCTTTCGAGCCCATGCCGTAACCGCCGGCCACCACGATGGGCGCACCTTTCAGGTTGTGTTTGGCGGCTTCCACATGGTGGTCGAGCACCTTCACCACGAAAGCCTCAGGACCCACGTATTTCGATACTTCAGGATAAACGACCTCGTTTTTGGCCTTGCCTTCATAAAGAGCTTTCTGCATCACGCCCGAGCGCACGGTGGCCATCTGCGGACGATGGTCGGGGTTGACAATCGTAGCCACGATGTTGCCACCGAAAGCAGGACGAATCTGATAGAGCAGGTTGTCGTAGTGCTTGTCGTTCTTCTTGTCATCATATTCACCAATCTCCAACTGTGTGCAGTCGGCGGTAAGTCCACTGGTTAGCGACGATGACACGCGTGGACCGAGGTCGCGGCCAATGACGGTGGCACCCATCAGACAGATTTGCGGTTTCTCCTCCTTGAACAGGTTCACCATGATGTCGGTATGGGGTGCCGAGGTGTAGGGGAACAGTTCTGGGGCGTCGAAGACGAACAGTTTGTCTACGCCATAAGGCAGTATCTGGTCTTCCACCTTGTCCTTGATGTCGGTGCCGATGACCACGGCGTGGAGTTCCACATTCAGTTCATTGGCGAGTTTACGACCTTTGGTCAGCAACTCCTGAGATACTTCTTGTACCTGTGTACCTTCTATCTCAACATAAACAAATACATTATCCATATCTCGCTTATCCAATAATTTTCTCTTCCAACAATTCTTTGATAATACTCTCCACGTCGGCATCCGATGCAGTCAGGGTCTTCGACTCCTTTGCTTGGAACACGATGTTCTTCACGGTCTTCACCTTCGTGGGAGAACCGGCCAGGCCACATTGTGAGGCATCGCCATCGACATCGGCCACAGACCACTGGTTCAGCGTCAGGTAAGGACGCTCCTCATAGAGGTTGGCGCGTGGGTCGTTTTCCGTACGTTCCATCGGACAACTGGCATATTTGTATTTCATCACCAATTTGGCATTACACGGACGACAGGGGGCGGCACTGCCATTGACGGTAATCACTACGGGCAGGGGGGCGACAACGGTCTCCACGCCTCCGTCGATATGGCGGCGGATGGTGGCCTTGCTGTCTTCAATCTTGAGAATCTCCTCGGCGTAAGTCACTTGGTTAAGACCCAGTTTTTGGGCTACCTGAGGACCTACCTGGGCGGTGTCGCCGTCGATAGCCTGACGACCGCCGATGACGATGTCCACATCACCAATTTTCTTGATGGCAGTGGCGAGGGCATACGAGGTGGCCAATGTGTCGGCTCCGGCGAACAGACGGTCTGTAAGCAACCAACCCGTGTCGGCGCCACGGTAGAGGCCTTGACGGATAATCTCGCCAGCGCGGGGAGGGCCCATGGTGAGCAATCCCACGGTGCTGCCGGGATGTTGCTCTTTCAGACGGAGAGCCTGCTCCAAGGCATTCAGGTCTTCAGGATTGAAGATGGCGGGCAGCGCGGCGCGGTTGACTGTGCCTTCGGCTGTCATGGCGTCTTTGCCCACGTTGCGGGTGTCAGGTACTTGCTTGGCAAGTACAACAATTTTCAAACTCATATTTTTTTCTTGATAAAAATGGTTATTCCAAAAACATTGAAAAAGGCAGTTTGTGACCTTTTTTGCCAAGGCTAAATGTTTGCCTTCGCAATTCGGCTGCAAAAGTACTCATTTTTCACCGTGTAGCAAAGGAAATGTAAGTAAAAATGCACAAACCAACCCTATTTGTGCACATTTCGTCAATTTTGTGCAAGTTTTTGGTGGTTGAGTGTTTTGTGCTTGGTGTTTAGTGTTGCGAGTTAAGAAGAAGTGCACCCTCCCTTTGGGAGGGCAGAGGAGGGTTTTAGTTGGGTGGGGAAATTTATATTCTTACAATACAGCTTCCTTGTCCAGTGCTTACGACATAGATGCCGTGGGGAAGAGTGGACAAGTCGAAAACGGGGGCGTTGGCGGACAATATATGTTGTAGTACCATTTGCCCCAGTGTGTTATAGACTCGCACGCCGAGTGTAACAACCCCATCCTGTGGTATTAAGATGATTTGATTTCCTTCAATCCTGAGCAAGTTGTCACGCAAAGGATGGAGAGAAATCTCCTCGATGCCATCCAAGCCCATGAGGTGAAGCAAGCCACGGTGGGCATCTATCTCACCATGTCCATAGAGGTCGTTAGGGTAGGGCAGGGTGTCATCGGGGTGGTTGCATGACCAAGACAACAACTCGCGCACCTCTTCGGTGGTGAGGTCAGGCTTGGCCTCCAACCAAAGGGCGATAACGCCAGCCACCATAGGCGAAGACATCGATGTGCCACTTTGGACCACATAATGATAAATGGAACCGTCCTGTTCCTCCGACTGCCACACCAGTTGGTGGCGCACCTTGTCAGTCATGGGATAGAAATGGTTGTAAGGAGCTTTGATGGCTACTCCTGGCGCACATACGTCGGGTTTGGCGGGACTTCCTGGAGGCATGGGACCGCGACTGGAGAACAACGCTATTTTTCCCTCCCCCTCGGGAGCGTCGGCTGTTTGGTCTTGTGCCTCACCATCAAGGTCGGTGTATGTCAGGGTATGTGCCGTGGCTCCCACGGCGATGACTGATGGACTGGCGGCAGGCCATCCGATGGTGGCTCCCAACTTGCCATCGGCGCAACCATCGGGAGCTGGGGTGTCGATGAAGGTACTGACAGAGGCGTTGAGATATATGGTGGCATCGGCCTCGCCGTCAAGGTGCAATGTACACACGCTGTGCAGACTGCCCATGCTCGGTGTGAGCGTAAAGTGGTACAGCCATTGCCCGTCAATTTGTGTCACGGCATTTCCTGTGAGGGTATAACGGGTGGTGTTGCGCATTACCGATGTACTGAACGATTGTCCATCGGCCTGGAGAATGGCATCGGTGTTTATCGTCAACAGTTGTTCTTCTTCAGTACGCTCGCGGTTGAGCAGTCCGACAGTAAGCGTGATGTCGCCAGCGGTGAAAAGGTCCCACTCCACGATGCCGCTGTAGTTGCTCGTCACATTGTCCATCATGGCTCCACCATGTGGCAGTCCTTCTTCCTTGTTCAGCCAACAATGTTTCTCGCCTCGGTTGGACGCAGCGCAGACGATGATATGACCAGGGCCGGTCATAGCCTCCAGACATTCTTCTTCCAGTGTGCGGGGGTTGCCAGGAAGATAGCCTACGCTGCTGCTGAAGTTCAGCACGCAGGGCATGCCTAACGCATCGGCATGGTCGAAGAGCCGTTTCATGGCCAATATGACGGTGGCTGAAGTGCCCCCTTCAAAATTGCGGGCATAGCCGTCGAAGTCGGCGGCGAGGAGGGTGGCATCGGGTGCCATGCCACAGAATGGACCATATCGCGACCCGCCCATGATGCCCATCACATGGGTGCCGTGGTATGACCGTTCGGCGGTGGTGGAACATTGTCGTTCGGCGATGACGTCGGCACCTACAAAAGTCTCGTCAGTGATGGCATCGTATAGATACGTCACGCGCAACAGCCCTTCTCCATCGAGAAAAGCGGGGTGTGTGAAGTCCAAACCATGGTCGAGCAGGGCACAACAGATGCCTTCGCCGGTGAAAGTACGGGGAAGAGACTCCCCGGCATGTACCTCGTCGGTGTGGACAATCTGTCCACTCACGTCGGTCTGCACTTTTCCGCAAGGTTCGGCCTCCATCCGTAACACGTTATCATCGATAGCCAAACGTTTCATGTTTTCCGTCGTGCCGCGTACCACGGCCACATGGCCAATCCATGTCATCAACCTGCCGCCTTGGGAACGTACCTGTCTTTCCCCTTCTGTGTCGTCA
Organism: Prevotella sp.; assembly: GCA_017538105.1. Classification (GTDB taxonomy): domain Bacteria; phylum Bacteroidota; class Bacteroidia; order Bacteroidales; family Bacteroidaceae; genus Prevotella. The sequence goes on from JAFYJN010000007.1 coordinate 40,368, forward strand.
ACGAAACGCATGAGCACATCAAGACTGTCTTGTCCTTTAACATTACGTTCCAGATGTCTGGCCAAAGAAGCGGAAAGCCGTTTGCTGTTGACGGTTTGTCCACACACTATGGTAGCCATGCCCCAAAGACATGACCATATAACAGCAACGGTAAACAACGTTCTCGAACGAATCATGCCGCTAAATTACACAATTCCATGAATTAAGCAAAGCAAACAGCATAAAAACTTTCGTCTTCATTTTTGAATGCTCAAACATCTTTGTGCAACCGATTGCACAATCCCTGTCGAAAAAATCGTCACATGAGAAAAACAACCTATTATAAAACAAAGTATTTTTGCAGTTGCCTAATAGCCAACTATTTCAACAATCAACTTAAATAATTCCTTTCATGAAAAGATTCTGTACACTTGTCGTGGCCATCATCATCGTGATGGGTATCAAGGCCCAAGGATGGCCGGCCAATTACGGCGGGGTGATGCTCCAGGGATTCTATTGGGACTCCTATCAGGAAACCAACTGGAACACGCTTGAAGCCGATGCCGATGAACTATCGCAGTATTTCGACATTATCTGGGTGCCCAATTCGGGTATGACCTCCGGCTATTACTATGACAGCAACAGTTTCGGCAACGGTTACGACCCTTGTTTCTGGCTCAACCATAACTCTTGCTTTGGCACGGAAGCTCAACTGCGTTCGATGATCCAGACGTTTGCCGAAAAGGGGGTGGCCGTGATGGAGGATGTGGTCATCAACCACAAGAACGGACTCTCGGGCTGGACCGATTTCGTGGATGAGAGTGTCACGGGACAGAACACGGGCATCACTTACACCATCAACTGGGACAACGTGGGCAACACGGCCATCTGTAGTAACGATGAGGCCGCGTATAGTGGTTATCTCTGCGGTGGCAATACCGATACCGGTGACAATTTCGATGGGTACCGAGATCTCGACCATACCAATGCCACTGTTCAGCAAAACATCAAAACCTACCTTGACTTCCTGCTCAATGAATTAGGTTATTCCGGTTTCCGCTACGACATGGTAAAGGGTTTTGGTGCCAATTATGTGGCCATGTACAACACGGCCGTGAAACCTACCTATTCGGTAGGCGAATATTGGGACACCAACTACGACAACCTCACGGGATGGATAGCGGGCACGGGCTATGCGTCGGCTGCTTTCGACTTCCCGCTGCAAGGGGCTATGCAGAACGTTTTTAAATACGGCAACTGGAGTGGCTTAGGCAATAAAGGGGTGGCTGGCGACCCGAACATGAGTCCCTACGTGGTGACTTTCGTTGACAACCACGACACCTACCGCAATGACAACCGCATCACGAACAATGTGTTGGCGGCAAACGCCTTCATCCTCGCCATGCCAGGCACCCCCTGCATCTTCTGGCCGCATTGGACAGCCTATAAGGACGAGTTGAAGAAGATGATTGCCGCACGCAAGGAGGCGGGTATCACCAACCAAAGCCGAATCATCAAAGGACAGGAATATGAGGATGGATATGTGACCATCGTGCAGGGAGAAAACAAGAATATCTTGGTCATCAGTGGTTATCCTAAGGATTTGGATCTCTCGGGTTATGAACTGGTGAGTTCGGGGACACCGGAAAATCCGAATTATGCGTTCTATATCTCCACGTCTGAAAACAAAGATATTACCATTTATGTGAAGGCCGACGACGCACCTTATCTCTACGTGTGGGAGAACAGCGGGAACCTACTCAATGGCTCTTGGCCGGGCACTCTCATGACCCGCCGCTGCCTCGTGGGCGATGAGCCGTATTACTATGCTACGTTCAACTCCTCGGCAGGTTCTCTCAACTGCATCTGTAATGATGGCAACGGCCACCAGACGGCTGACCTCACAGGGTTCTCCAGCGATGTGTTCCTCTCCTACGATGGCTCGACCAGTACTGTCAACGTGACCGAACAAGAGAAAGACAAAGAGATCACACCCATCAGCGACGTTACCTACACCGACAATGAGATTTGCGCCTTCTTCGAGGCTCCACAGCCGTGGACGAACGTGAAGTGCTGGGCATGGAACGACACCGACAACTATACAGGTGGTACATGGCCGGGACAACAGTGCGAGATTGTGGGACAGACGGACAATGGACTGAACATCTGGAAATGGACCTATACGGGTTCGCTGACCACCATGCCCACGGGCATCATTTTCAACAATGGGGCTGACAGCAACACGCAACAGACGGCTGACTTCACCTTCACCAACGGCGGTTATTATACTACCACGGGCAAGACGGGCATGGGATTCAACACGTTGGCGCTCTTCGACCGTGAGTTTGTCAAGGACCAGCGCAATACTATCTGCCTGCCTATCAACCTCAACGAGAGCGACATGCAGCAACTCGACGGCACTGCCTACGAATTGACGGCCTATGAGAATGGATATCTGACATTCTCGGCGGTAACGAGCATTGAGGCGTACAAACCTTATATCTTCATCGCCAACACCACGGGCAAGTGTTTCCAACAGTTCTCCTCTCACCAACTGGTGGAGGGAAAGCCTGTCACGGTGACGGCGGGTGACTATTCTTTCACGGGAGTGGTGGAACGTACCCATCTGGTGTCGAACGACAAGATTGTGTACTATGGTTATAAAGCCAGCGACGGAACCTTTGTAAAGGTAGGAACGGGTGGCGGTGCCAACATCTCGGCTTACCGCTGTTTCTTCAGCATTCCTGCTGCCAGCGACAACGCCGCGCCACAGGCCATTTTCCAGGAGTCGACCGACGGCATCGCTTCGCTGCGTTTGTTCGACACTACTGCAGTTGCGCCAATCTATACTATCGACGGACGGAGGATCGGCAATGGTTCCACTGAACAACTGCCCCGAGGCGTCTATATCCAAAACAATCGAAAAATCGTCATCAAATAAGTAAAAGACATGGAAAGGAAAAACTATATTCAGCCAGTCATCGGATACGCAGAAGTGGATACGGCTTTGATGCAGGCCATCAGCCAAAATACGGAGGATGCGCCCGTGGTAGACGATGGTGAGGAACTGGGCACCAACAGTTCGTCCATCTGGGATTGTGAGCCAGTCAATGATGGCGATGGCATGATGGAATGACTTTATTTGATAATAGTTGAGCGTGGGGCGACTTGGTCGTCTCACGCTCTTTTTGTACCTTTCTCTTTTGTCCTTTGTTCGAAAAGTAAAAACAATGAAAATCGTTGTATTTTCAAAAAAAATTGTATCTTTGTTGGCTGAAATCGGAAGCTTCAATGATTGACAGACCTACCATAGACCGAATCATGGACGCGGCGAACATCGTCGATGTCATCTCCGACTTTGTGTCGCTGCGCAAGCGAGGAACGAGTTACAAAGGTTTGTGTCCGTTCCACGATGACCGGACTCCGTCGTTCTCGGTGTCGCCGGCAAAAGGGGTGTACAAATGTTTCTCCTGCGGCAAGGCGGGCAACGTGGTCAATTTCATCATGGAGCACGAGCAGATGACCTATCCAGACGCCCTGAAATGGCTGGCCAAAAAATACCACATCGAGGTGAAGGAGAAGGAACTGACACCCGAGGAAAAAGCGGCACAGACGGAAAGGGAGTCGCTCTTCATCGTCAACGAATGGGCGGTGAAATTCTTCCAGGAACAGATGAACGACACTGAGGAGGGGAAAACCATCGGCCTTCGTTATTTTCGCGAAAGAGGTTTCCGCGATGATGTGATACAGCGATTCCAACTGGGTTTTGCGCCGTCGGGCCGCCATGCCTTGGCCGACGAGGCGAAAAAGAAAGGCTACAAGACTGATTTCCTGGTTAAGACGGGTCTGTGCGGACAGCGTGACGATGGCTCTCTCTACGACCGGTTCGCCGGGCGTGTCATATTCCCGTGGATAGGTGTGGGAGGAAAAGTGACGGCCTTCGGCGGTCGGCTCCTTGATGCACGCACCAAAGGGGTGAGCCAGAAATACGTCAACTCACCCGACTCTGACATCTACCACAAAGACCATGAGTTGTACGGCATCTTCCAGGCGAAGAAGACCATCGTGAAGGAGGACTGTGTATACATGGTCGAGGGTTATACCGATGTCATCTCCATGCACCAATGTGGCATTGAGAATGTGGTGGCCAACTCGGGAACGGCGCTGAGCCTGTTCCAAATAAAACTGCTCCGACGCTTCACACAGAACATCGTGTTGCTCTACGACGGCGACGAGGCGGGAATACACGCTGCTCTGCGCGGTACCGACATGCTTCTTGCCGAGGCGATGAACGTGAAGGTGCTGCTGTTGCCCGACCAGGAGGATCCCGACAGTTTCGCCCGCAAGCATACGGCAGAAGAGTTCCGACAGTACATCGAACAACATCAGACCGATTTCATCGAGTTCAAGACGAACGTGACGTTACAAGGTGTTACCGATCCTTTCAAACGGTCGGAGGCCATTTCCGGTATCATAAAGAGCATATCGGTCATTCCCGACCCAATTGTCAGGGCTACCTATGTGCAGGACTGTGCCCGGCGTATCGGATACGATGAACGCACCCTCATCGCACAGATGAACAAGTTTATCCATAGCGAACGCGAACGAAAGGCAAAAGAGGCACAGCGCGAAGAGGAACGTAGACAGTACCAGTACAATCCACAAGGGACACAGACGCCACGAACGACGGACACCCCCGTTATATCCACACCATCCTCATTTTCCGCCCCTCCAACTTCTCCCACGGCTCTTACTCAACGGCAGCCAATGCAGCAGGTGGACAAAAACAAACAGCTGGAACGAATGATAGCGGAGATGGTGGTGCGTTATGGTGAGCGGGTGATATACCATGATGTGAAAAACGAGTCTGACGGGTCATTGATGAACATCACTTTGGCACAATATTTGTATTATGACTTGGCAGCCGACGAGATGTCACTCGAAGATCCTGTTTATGCCAGAATCTTAGTTGAGGCGGTAGACCATGCGGGTGATGACAACTTCGTGGCAGAGTCGTTTTTCACCAAGCACAGCGATTTCCATGTCAGCACGGCAGCGGCGGCCCTTTGCTCGGATGCAGTGCAACTGACGAAAAGCCTGCAGATGAACCATGACGAGGAGTTCCTTAGCAACCAGGCTATTCACCTCGTGCTCGACTATAAGTTCAACCGCATAGAGAAACAGTTGGCGCAACTGCGAAAGCATCTGGCGGAGGTACAGGACCAGTCAGACAAATTGATGGCTGTGCTCGCGGAAATTAGGAAGGAAGAAGACCTGAGAAACAACATCGCTAAAAAACTAGGCAATAACATCAGATGAAAGGAGTTTTATGAGCAATTTCTGGAAAAATATATTCGGACAACAAGATTATATTCCCGATGCCAACGGCACCGAGGAGTTGTCGGTCGACAGGCAATCGAGGAAACAGCTTGTCGATATGGCGCTACATGCGCTGAATTCCAGTGCAAAATGGGAAGAGGAGGAGAAATCGATATTGGCAAACTTTGATTACCAAAACGGTCATTTCCAACTGCATCTGGACGACAATAATCCCTATGCACGAGTGCTCTTCCCCTTTGTATATACTACCGAGATGGACAATCTCCAACTAGTGCGGCATGTGTGCAACGAAAGTAATGCCAATGGCGACAATGAGAAGGTGATATATACGATCAACGGGGCCAATAATGAAATAGACATTCATGTACTGTCGAGTGTGCTCATCCTACCAAACAATGTGGTGCAGGTGTTGAGCCGAACCCTTGGCCGTATGTTTGGATGGCAGAGTGCGTTCGTTAGGAAATTTGAGCGCCTGCGCCAACGCTCTGAAGGTGACAAGGCTCGCGATCCGGAACGGCTCGATGGTGAGTGGAGTCGCGAAATGAGCCTGTTGAAGGAGATGGAACTGAGTCACCAACCGGTTGGTGAACTGCGTACGGCCATGCCCCCGCGCGAACCGTTGCGGTTGGGCGAACTGCTACGTACCGTCTTGGGTGTAGAGAAACCTTTCAGTCGGCTGACGTTGTGGATAGGGTCAGAACAGGTGGTTGTTGACGATTCCGACAGCATTGTCAGGTTCGACTTGATGGCCAAGGCACGTGAACTGGGCAGGAACGAGTACCTCGCTGCCGTGGTTCAACTCTCACCTCTCGAGCACGAGGAGTGTCGTGAGGATGTGGCCATCACACTCAAGGCAGAGGGTGAAGACGAACAGGCTGCCTACTACCGGATGACGTGCAACAAGATACCCAACGAGACACCGGCGAGCGTGGGCTATATGGAAACGGGACCCGTGGTTCGGTCGTTTGTCGTGGCGTTCGACAAGACCGATGGCAAACAACGCAACGATGAGTTCCGCTATATGTGGAAAGAGGCGGTGGAGATGCACAAGAAAGGTGAGGATGAACAGATGACGCCCGAACAGCGGCTCGTATGTGAAATCATGGACGAGAACGTGGCGGGGTTTATCTATAGGGGAAAAAGGTTGTTCCTGCAGAAGCGCTTTGCCGAGGCCATCGTGCCACTTGAACATGCTTTCAGAACCATGCAGCGTGATTTCGACTCGTTCAAGTCCTCGATGAAGGATGTCTTCTTCGAGGTGACTTACCATCTCGGATTTTGCCACTGCGAACTGCGCCACTTCGCACAGGCGGCTTATTACCTCGAGATGCTCATGCCGCTGCATCGCATCAACTATACCATCGAATATGTGAACTGTCTGTGCAACTCAGGCGACATGAGAGCGGAAAACGTGGTCGACGAACTGCTCATACACACCGACCCTGACCGATACGACGAAGAGGAAGGAGTTCCCCAACAGATACAGGGCTTCCGAAATTTCCTCCGACGCAGAAAGGTGTATATCTATATCGAAAAGGGAAAGTTCGAGGCGGCACGCTCCAACCTGAGGGAGATGCTCAACGAACCCGAAAACGCTGACTTTGCCATTCAGGAACTGGCGTATATCGCGCAACAGGAACGAGACAAACCTCACCCTCAACCCTAATCCATCACCCTCAACCTTAAACTCTCAACCTTAACCCCCTTTGCTTTACATTAACTGGATCATATTCCTCATCTATGGCTTGGTCGCCCTTGGCGTGGGACTGACCGTGCTCATGGAGAACCGACAGCCCACAAAGGCGCTGGTGTGGTTGCTTGTGCTCGTCTTCATCCCCGTGGTGGGTATCATACTCTATTTCTTCTTCGGACAGAACACACGCAAGGAGCGCATCATCAGCCAGCAGAGTCTTGACCAGTTGTCGCGACGGTCAATGTTGGGATATGTGGAACAGAAAAACCTCACGGTGCCCGAAGAACACCGTTCGTTAGTGCGTATGCTGGCACGCGAGGGGTGGGCCTTGCCGTTCAAGAACAACGAGGTGGAGATGTTCACCGACGGTTACCAGTTCTTTACCACTCTGCTCAGGGAGATTGCCCAGGCAAAAAACCATATCCATATAGATACGTACATTTTCAATGACGATGCTTTGGGAATGCTCGTGGCGGATGCGCTTATCGACAAGGCCGAAGCGGGAATCGAGGTGCGTGTGATTTACGACAGTGTGGGGTCGTGGGGGGTGAAGAGCTCTTTCTTCGAACGTATGCGCGATGCGGGTATCGATGTGCATGCGTTCATGCCTGTGAAATTTCCGGCGTTTACCAGTAAGGTGAACTATCGTAACCACCGCAAACTGTGTGTCATCGATGGACGTGTGGGGTTTATCGGAGGAATGAACATCGCAGAAAGATATGTCAAGGGGCGCAACGGGAGGACATGGCGCGACACACACCTGCGTGTCGTCGGCGGAGCGGTGTATGGCATCCAAAGCGCGTTCCTCGTCGATTGGTTCTTCGTTGACCGTACGTTGGTGTCCGACCGAAAATATTATCCGGAACTCGACAAGAAACTTTTCAACAACTGCTTGGCACAGGTTGTGACAAGTAACCCCACCAGCGAATGGCCTGAGATGATGAATGCTTATGTGCGCATACTCTTGCAGGCGAAGAAATATGTTTACATGGAAACACCTTACTTCCTGCCAACGGAAACTTTTATGTCAGCTCTCAGGATTTGTGCGCTGTCGGGGGTTGATGTGAAACTGATGATACCCTCGAAGGCGGATGCCAAGGTGGTGGAGTGGGCCAGTAGGTCATATGTGATGCAGGCTGCCGACGATGGTGTGGATGTGTGGCTGTACCAAAAGGGATTCAACCATTCCAAACTGCTTATCGCCGACGACACGTTGTGCACCTGTGGCTCAACGAACATTGATTTCCGAAGTTTTGAAAATAATTTCGAGGGGAATATCTTTTTCTACGACCCCGAGGTGACAAAACGCTTGAAACAGGTGTTTCTGGATGATATGGAACATTGCGTGGCCGTGAAGGATTTGCCGAGCTACACAAATCGTTCGTTCTTCAAACGTCTGTGGGAATCAATTGTCCGCCTCTTCTCTCCTTTGCTCTGACACGCGGAAAAGACTGAAATTCACGCTGCCGTAACTGCGATGGTCCTCGAACAGGGGATGGTCGGAAAAATCGTTCCCTTGGCCGTGCTCCAACACAAACAGACCATCGGGTTTGAGCAAGTTACGTGATAGCACTTGTTCGGGAAGAGTTTCCAAACGGGGCAGTTGATAGGGTGGGTCAGCAAAGATGAAGTCGAACTGTTGTTTGCACTGTCGGAGGTAACGGAACACGTCGGTGCGGAGCAGACAGGCATTGTCGGCACCCAATTTATCCAGACAACTGCGGATGAAGGCACAGTGGTCACGGTCCATCTCCACGGCGGTGACGCTGCGGCAACCGCGAGAGAGCAATTCAAGGGTGATGCTCCCTGTGCCGCAGAAAAGGTCCAGGGCGTCGGCCCCGTCAAAGTCAAGGTAGCCGCCAAGTACGTTGAAGAGGTTTTCCTTGGCGAAGTCGGTCGTGGGCCGCGCCTTGAATGAGCGTGGCACGTCGAAACGACGCCCTTTGTATTTACCTGTGATAATCCGCATGAACTATTGTTTATGAGGTTTTTTTCAACATTCAACACTCAACACTCAACATTCCTCACCTCTCACCTCCTTATTTGTCTTTCCTGCATCAGTAGCAAATCATAAGGCATATTGGCGATGTCAATAGCCTGTCCTTGGGCAATATCGATGGTAGGAGCGTTTACGCTCACATGGCGCAGGTGACGTTCCAATCGTTCTTTCAGCTCTGTCGGCTGTGGTCCGACAAGCACCATATGGTCGGTCTCGGCATCCATGCCCAACTGTCGCCACACATTGAGCAGGAAATACAAGGCATCGGGTGCCTGTTCCACCGCGAACCGATTGAAGAAACGCAGTCGGTCGTGCTGGAAACGGAAAATGTCAAGACTGCCATCGTGGAAATAGCCGTATAGGGGATTGCGGCGCAAGTGTTGGTCGGTGGAATGGTAGTGCAACCAAACAGGCCAGTCGCAGGGATACACATGAAGCATGGAGAACCGTTCTTCCAACATTGTGCGGGTCGAGCTATCCAAAGGGAACACGGCGACGCAGGAGAGTTGGTCGATAGTGATTGTCATCTTCTCCTTATGTTCAAGACCGGTAAAGGTCTGGTCGTAGAGGTCGGTGGCGGTGGCGGCGTCATATTCATCGGTAGGGATGAGCATCACGGGACCATCTACGAGTAGTGTGACATCGCAATGGTCGGCAGGCACCACCTCGGGCTTGTCGAGGATGGTTCTCACCTGATGGGTCTGGTCTACACCGGGGTTGAGGGCGAAGATGGCATGATGGATGTTTGGCTCGTTGGCTCCATCGGTATAAGCGATGTTCAAAGAACGATCCGATAATCGGATGCAGCACTTTGCGGAGGTGCTATGTGTCAATGTGGTTTGCATGATGGTCTGTACTTGTGGCAATGGGACTATTCCCAATTGCCGGCGTTATGGTTGTTTTCTGTCAGCGAGCCGATGCACACGCCGGGATAGGCTCCGCGATTCAGTGCTTGTTCGGTAAGGACATTTACTTCTTCTTCAGGCAGTCCCTTCAGGTATTGGACGTATTCAGCCCCACATTCCATCAGCGACTCGTCGTCACCCAGCGGGGTGGGGTGTATGGCGGTACTCAGGTGGAATGCCTCGCCTCCGGAATAAGGAATGATACGCAGACTGTCGGCCAGATAATGGCCGCTGACCAATTGGTCGAAACTGCTGGCGTAATGACCGGAGTCGGCATAGTATCGTTCGGCGGCCTCACGGATGATGGTCAGTCGTTCCTTCACCACCTGCTCACGTTGTTCGCGTTGCTGTTCAAAATGCAACGGTCTTGACACGCTCAAGTAAGCCACGATGGCCAAGAGTATGACGGCAAAGGTCAGCAGATGGTTGAACTTGATGTGCATGGTGGTTATTTTGGCTACAAAATTAGTAAAAAAACACCACATTCATTCATCTTCTCGTCTTTAATTCGTATATTTGCATCATCTACTATCTCTAAATATCCAGTAATTCACAATTAATGATAGGCCAAGAACTGGAACATTTACTGCACCAACATTTTCCCTTCGCTCCAACCGGTGAGCAACGGCAGGCTTTCGTTGTTTTCGCCCAGTTTCTCTGCGAAGAACAACCATCTGTGCTCATACTCAAGGGGGCGGCGGGGACAGGCAAGACCGAGGTGGCGTCGGCCTTCGTCAGAACGCTCGTAGCCCTCCAACAGAAAATCCTCCTGTTGGCTCCTACGGGAAGGGCGGCAAAGGTCTTTTCCTTGTCCAGTGGCTATCCGGCATATACCATCCATCGACGTATCTACCGTGGACAGATGGACAGTCCCAGCCGTGGCTCATTCCAACTCAACTATGCCAAGATGCGCGATGCTGTGGTGCTCGTCGACGAGGCGTCGATGGTGAGTAACAATGGTGACTTCGACGCACTCTTCGGAAGTGGACGGTTGCTCGATGACTTGGTACAGTATGTCTTTGGTGGCGAAAACTGCAAGCTGGTGCTTATTGGCGACTGGGCACAGTTGCCACCGGTGGGTGAGATACAATCGCCGGCGCTGTCCAAGCAGGTGATGGAAGGATATGGCCTGAAAGTGTATGAGACGCGACTCTCGCAGGTGCTCCGACAACAAGCCCAATCGGGTATATTGTTCAATGCCACCATGGTGCGTGCCATGTTGGAACGCGACGACGACACGTTACTGCCTAAGGTGCGTTTCCAAGGCTTCGCTGATATTGTACGAGTGCCGGGCGACGAGTTGATAGAGTCCCTTTACACCAGTTATGCTGAGGTGGGAGCAGACGAGACCATTGTGGTGACGCGTAGCAACAAAAGGGCGGGTATCTACAACAATGGCATTCGTGGCCGTGTGCTCGGAAGGGAAGAGGAACTGTCGTCGGGCGACATGTTGATGGTGGTGCGCAACAACTATTTCTGGGCGGAGAAGGAGAAAATCAACCTTGAGTTCATTGCCAATGGCGACAGGGCAAAAGTGGTGCGTGTGCGTAATATGCGAGAGTTCTATGGCTTCCATTTCGCCGACGTGACGATGCAGATGCCAGATTACGATGATGTAGAACTGACATGCACAGTGCTTCTCGATACATTGCAGACGGAGGCGCCGGCTTTAACGCATGAACAGCATGAGACATTATTCAACGGGGTAATGGAGGATTACGCCGACCTGCCTACCAAGGCGGACCGCATGGACCGCATGCGCAAGGATATCTACTACAACGCGCTGCAAGTGAAATATGCTTATGCTGTCACCTGCCATAAGGCGCAGGGTGGCCAATGGGCACATGTCTACGTCGACCAAGGCTATATGACCGACGACATGCTAACACCCGATTATTTTCATTGGCTATATACTGCATTCACTCGCGCCACGGAGAAACTGTTCCTAGTCAACTGGCCTGAAAAACAAATCGAAAGGCCGTAAGTTATTCAACTACCGCAAGCTCCAGTTGTTAGGAGTTAAAAGAAGATATATTCCCCTCCCTTGTAGGGGAGGGGGCAGGGGTGGGGTCAGTAACTTTGGGATAATAGATGGAGAGGGCAGGGGTGGGGTCTGTATTTTTTATCGATAAAAACGCCCTTTCTGTTGAAAAATCAGTAAAAAAACAAGAAAAAAGACCAATTATTCGTTTTTTTTGTTTATTTTTGCCAAAACTCCTAACTTAATAACTCACAAACTCAATAACTTACAAACTTATAATCTCATGAAAAAAACTATTATGGCATTTGCGGCTGGTTGCATCATGTTGGCCAGTTGCGGCGGAACGGGAGCTAGCCTCCTCAGTGGTATTCTCGGTGGCGACGGTTCAGGTCTTGGCACCGTGGGTGGCGTGTTGAGTAGCGTGCTTGGTCTTGACAAATTGTCGGCTGCGCAGTTGGTGGGCACTTGGCGTTATTCGCAGCCGGGTTGCGCATTCACCAGCGACAATCTTTTGGCACAGGCTGGTGGCGAGGTGGCCGCTTCACAAATCAAGTCGAAGTTGGCTTCTGTTTACAGCAGTGTGGGTGTCAGCTCATCGAACACCGCTTTCCAGTTCGATCAAAGTGGACAGTTCGCAGGTAAACTCATGGGTGTGCCTCTCTCAGGAACCTATACCTATGATCCTTCTTCGGGACAGATTTCCATGAAAGCAACGCTTATCACCCTCAATGGCTATATAAAAGGTACCACCAATGGTATCGCACTGCTCTTCGAGGGAAGCAAATTGCTGAGCATCATGCAGACGGTGGCTTCCATGAGTGGCAATGGCACACTCTCCGCCATCGGTGAGCTGAGCAAGAACTATAACGGTCTTCGCCTCGGCTTCGACATGAGTCACTAAACATTCTTTTCCCCACCTTTACGAACGCACATCGGGCAGCGATAGAAAGTCGCTGCCCGATGTCTTTGTATGGTGAGGTTTCATTGTTTCACAATCGTCAGGAACCTGTTCCACTGCTTGTTGGCTGTATAGGCATTGTAGGAACTGGCCTTCACGTGGAGCGTACCTTCTTTCTCCGTGCTCTTGGCGAAGGTGCTGCCGCTGATTTTCGGTGGTGTGATGCCCAGGACAGTCACATCGAACAGGTTGGCACATTTGGCAAAGGCACTGCCACCGATATCTTTCACACCGATGGGAATGACAATTGATGACAATGATGTGCAGCCCTCGAAGGCGCTACTGCCAATCGACTTGATGGAAGCGGGCAGGCTGATGCTCTCCAGACTGCTGCAATCTTCGAACATGTCCGACGGCACCTCTTTCATGCTGTTCGACAGACGTACGGCGTTCAGACTACTGCAACCCTTGAAGATGGCGGAGCCGAAATCCTTCACGCTGTTTGGAATCTCTATGGTTTCCAAGCTGGTGCATCCGTGGAAAGCATCGTGTTCTATCTTCTTGATGCTGTTGCTCAAGGTGACATTCGTCAGCGAGGAGCAGTTCTCGAACATGTCGTTGGACACCGTATGAACGCTGGCGGGAAACACGAAGGTGCGAAGACTGGTGCATCCCTTGAAGGCATCACTGTCGATGTTCTTCACGCCAATGGGTATCTCGATGGCTTCGAGACTGCTACAGTCCTCAAAGGCACCATGACCGATACTCTTCAGCCCAATGGGCAAACCCACATAGACAAGGTTACTGCATTCGGCGAAGGCTTCGGAAGGAAGGTTCTCCAATGAGGTGGGCAGGGTGAGCATGTCGAGCGACTTGCAACCCTTGAACACGCCCGATCCCATCTTCTTCACGCTTGTTGACATCTCGATGGTGCGCAACGACGAACAGTCTTTGAATAGGTTGGAAGGTAATTCGGTGATGGCGCTTGGTAACTCTATGCTGGTGAGCGACGCACACCCTTCGAAAGCCCCATTGCCGATGCTGGTCACCGTACGCGGGATAGACAACGATGTCATACCGCTGCAACCGGAGAAGGCTCCGGCGGCGATGCCCTCGACATAGAAAGTAAGACTGTCATTCTCTACCTTCTCGGGGATGACGATGTCGCCATTATAGCCATCGGGATTCTTCACCACGACAGCCGTCTCTTTCTTCACGTTCACCTGATAGGCGATGCCATCGACCACGGTGCGGTCTTTTTTCAGGAACTTGATATCAATAGCACTGCTGGGTATGCAAAGCACCAACATCATTATCGCGGTCAACAGCCGCAGGAAACTCTTATAAAACATAGGCATTTGGCTTAACAACTTAACTTCTTTAACTCCTAATTCGTCACTCCTCACTCGTCATTCCTAACTCAATGAGCTTGTCAACGGCAGCCGACAGGCCATCAACGTTCTTGCCGCCGGCAGAGGCGAAATGAGGCTGTCCACCACCACCACCTTGGATGAGTTTGGCGGCTTCACGCACCATCTGACCCGCATTCAGTCCATGGTCTTTCACCATGTCGTCGCTGAGCATCACGGTGAGCATGGGTTTGCCACCTCCAGTGGTGCCTAATACGAACAAAAGGTTTTCCGGCACAGCCTGACGTATTTTAAAGGCGAGGTCTTTGGCTGCACCGCCCTCGATAGGCAGGATGGCAGAGATGACGGTCACGCCGTTTCTCTGACGGGCTTTCTCCAGCAAAACCCCTTTCATACGCTCCACGGCCTGTGCCTGGAAAGTCTCTATCTCCTTCTTCATGCTGTCGTGCTCCTCGATGTATTTGGCGATGACGCCTTGCAGGTCCTTGGCGTTGTTGAACAGGTTACGGATGGCCTTCAGACTGTCTTCCATATGATAGATTAGTTCTTCACAGTCCCTGCCTGTTCTCGCCTCGATACGGCGGATGCCGGCGGCCACACTGCTCTCGCCCACAATCTTGAAGAACCCGATATTGCCAGTGCTGTGGGCGTGGATACCACCACAGAGTTCGCAGCTGGGACCGAAACGTATCACGCGCACCTTGTCTCCATATTTCTCTCCGAATAGCGCCACGGCTCCCAAGGCTTTCGCCTCAGCGATGGGCGTGTCACGGTGTTCGTCGAGAGGATAGTCGGCGCGAATCATCGCGTTCACCTTGCGTTCCACTTGGCGTAACTCCTCATCGGTCACTTTTTGGAAGTGGGAGAAGTCGAAACGTAGCGTGTCGGGACTGACGAACGAGCCTTTCTGCTCTACATGGTCGCCGAGCACCTCTTTCAAGGCAAGGTGCAACAGGTGGGTAGCGGTGTGGTTGGCAGCAGAGGCGGCGCGGCTATCAGTATCGACGCAGGCCATGAACGGAGCCTCTGGATGCTTGGGCAACTCTTTCACGATATGCACGCTCTGACCGTTCTCGCGTTGTGTGTCCACGATATCCACAGTCTCATATTCGCTCACGATGACGCCGCGGTCACCTACCTGACCACCCATCTCACCATAGAAGGGCGTGGCGTCGAACACCAACTGGTAATAACTGTTTTTCTTCTGCGTTACCTTGCGGTAGCGCAGGATATGGCAGTCGTGCTCGTTATAGTCATAACCCACGAAGCGCTGTTCGCCTTCCTGCAGCACCACCCAGTCGCTGTTCTCCACGGCAGCGGCATTGCGGGCACGCTCTTTCTGTTTCTGCATCTCTACCTGGAACTGCTCCTCGTCAACATCCAATCCGTTCTCACGGCAGATGAGTTGTGTCAGGTCGAGGGGGAATCCGTAGGTGTCGAACAGACGGAAGGCTTTCGTGCCGTCGAGCGTGGTACCGCCCTTGGCTTTCACCTCATCCATGGCGGAGCCCAACAGGGCGATGCCTTTGTCCAAGGTACGCAGGAAAGCGTCTTCCTCTTCCTTAATGACCTTGACAATCAACTGGTGCTGCGCTTTCAATTCGGGGTAGGAGTCACCCATCTCGGCCACGAGGACAGGGATGAGCTTATAGATGAAGGCTTCTTTCTGTCCGAGGAAGGTGTAGGCATAACGCACGGCGCGGCGCAGGATGCGACGGATGACATAGCCGGCCTTGGCATTGCTGGGCAACTGACCGTCGGCGATGCTGAAGGCCACAGCACGCAGGTGATCGCTCACCACGCGCATAGCCACGTCGGTGGCTTCGTCCTTACCGTATTCCATACCCGACAGTCGGGCAATCTCGCGGATGAATGGCTGGAAGATGTCTGTATCGTAGTTGGAGTGTTTGCCTTGGATGGCACGCACCAGACGCTCAAAGCCCATGCCGGTGTCGATGACGTTCATCGACAGCTTCTCCAGCGAGCCGTCGGCCTTGCGGTTGAACTGCATGAACACGAGGTTCCAGATTTCTATCACCTGAGGGTCGTCTTTGTTCACTAACTCGCGACCGGGCACCTTGGCCTTCTCTTCGGGTGTGCGCGAATCGAGGTGTATCTCCGAACAGGGGCCACAGGGACCTGTGTCGCCCATCTCCCAGAAATTGTCATGTTTGTTGCCGTTGAGGATATGGTCGGCGGGCACATGCTTGGCCCAATAGGTGGCAGCTTCGTCGTCGCGACTCAGTCCCTCTTCTTCGGAACCCTCAAATACGGTCACGTAGAGGTCTTTGGGGTCGAGGTGCAGCACATCGACCAGGTATTCCCAACCCCAGTCAA
>JAFYJN010000035.1 GCA_017538105.1 Prevotella sp.
CCATCGCGGAATCCTAACAGTTCATCGACGGTAATGCCACGCATCTGGATGGCTGTAAGCAGTGCCGCTATTTGTTCATCAGGTATTTCCCCTCTAGTAATGGCAAGAAGGATGTCGTGGGTCTCATTGCGCTGCAGTTTTTCCTGGTTGAGGATTCTGCCTAAAATTTCTTTCATTTCCATGATTGCTATGTTTTTTGATTATTATTGAATTTTATATATAATATTATCGAATAAAATAAGGCCTGTCGTGGAACGACAGGCCTCAGTGTATCTTTTTCAATTACGCACACGGCTACGTTACTCACGACTTTTTGAATCTTGAGTAGCGCCACCACCATGCGTTAAAGTTCGAAAATGTCATAAATATTTTAATTTTGGGTGCAAATTTAAAGAAAAAAAATGACCTAGCAAATAATTTGATAGTTTTTTTAATTCAACCAAAATTTACATGGTAAACAAGGTATTCTTGAATGCTCAGAGATGATTATGTAGATTTCAAGTTTATGGCAGTGGGATATCTTTGCGGTAGGACGTACCGTTAAGAACACAGATGAGGTCGTTGTGTTGATTGGTAACTCGCACTTCAGCATATGGTATACGGTGATGGTTGCATACTTCAATAGCTTCTGCAACAAGTATGTCACCCTCTTTGGCCGACTTTAGGAAAGAGATGGAACTGCAAATGCCGAAAGTGAGTTTGCCATGGTTGTTCATGACAGCCGCCAACGCCAAATCGGCAAGGGTGAAGAGAGCACCTCCTTGACAAACATTGCCTCCATTAAGATGACGTTGTTCTATCTTCATAACCGCCTTGGCATAACCATTGCGAATTTCCGTTAATTGCGCTCCATTTGCTGCCGCAAAGCGGTCGTTAGTGTTGAGATAATTAAGAAGATTCATATGAGTATATAAAACAACGGTATTTAAGTTATTTTTTCGTATACAAACGATACCTAAGGATATATAGGAATGGCTATAGCGTTTTTTCAATGTTGTATCGAGGGCGGTCTTTCACCTCGATGTATATTTTTCCAATGTATTCACCTACGATGCCCAGCCCTATCAAAATACATCCACCGACGAACCATATACTCAACATAAGTGACGCCCAACCTGCCACCGTCTGGTGGGCGATAAGTGACCATATTACCCACATGGAAATCAACAACGCGATGAAAAGGAACACCAACCCGAGGGTAAAGATGAGACGAACCGGTTTTACTGAAAACGACGTGATGCCATCAATGGCGAAGTTGACCATCTTGGAGAGCGGATACTTGCTTTCACCAGCCTTTCTCTCACTACGGTCGTAGAAGACCTGTTCCGTCTTGTATCCAATGAGCGGCACGATTCCACGCAGGAATAGGTTACGCTCGCGATAGTCCATGAGTTGCTCCACAGCCCTTCGACTCATTAGTCGGAAGTCAGCATGGTTGTAAACAGACCGAACGCCCAGCATTTTCATCATTTTATAAAATGCGAGGGCCGTATTGCGTTTGAACCAAGAGTCTGTCTTTCTCTCCTTTCTCACACCATATACGATGTCGTTACCCTGAAGGTATGACTCCACCATTTGTGGAATGACTGAAACGTCGTCCTGAAGGTCTGCGTCAATAGTCACCGTGATGTCCGCTCCCATTTCAACCGCCGTGTACAGGCCTGCCATGAGCGCATTCTGGTGTCCACTGTTTCCCGCCAATTTAACCCCTTTCACGTGATTGTTGTCTGCATGATAATTCTCGATAATTGTCCACGTCTTATCTCTCGAACCATCATCGACATAGAGCACATTTGAGTTAACATCTATCAACGAGCCGTTTACCATATTATTGAGTATTTCGGTCATCCGTTGGTTGGTCAATGGAAGCACCTCCTCTTCGTTGTAGCACGGCACAACAATAATCAATTTTGGTGGTGTCATAGGTATTTGGAAATTATGATGAAGGTATGGCAAATGCAAAGTTATTGTAAATTGTTTATTGGACAAAGAAAGTGGAAGAATATTTTGAAAAAGTTAAATATTATTTTGGCTATCCACCAGAAAAAGCTATCATATTGTCGTCGAATGGACAACAATTATTATAAAATTCTAGAAAAAAAGGCAAAAAACACATTTTTTAAATAAAATATCGTACCTTTGCAGGTTGAAAATAAAACAACCAAAAACAAATACCCATCTACCCTCGAATAGACCTATGAGAAGAAAGCAACTAATTCATTTATTCATATACGGAATTCTTTGTCTGCTGACACTCCCATGCAATTTGTTCGCACAGGAAACGAACACACCAAAAACTCATGCAGAAGCCGCCAGCAGGCAATGGAAAGGCATAGACGTGGATAAAGTGATTAAAAACGGTGAATACCCCGATGGCAAGAAAATATTTTTGTTCAACGTTGGCACGGGCTGTTTTATTATAGACGGAGGCAACTGGGGTGTTGAGGGGCGTCTTTTCCATGAGGATTTTGGAAGGGCAATGACCTTGCTTCCCACTGGCCGCATCAACAGTGGTATTACGGAGTCGAACCTTGGTGATAATAAGAATAATTTCTGCGCCAGGCCTCCAGAACCTTTTGGTAGAAGCTGGTCGGATTATAATAAATACAATTATACTACCATAATGGATGGAGAAGATAAGACGAATTATAAAATGACTTGGTCTTTTGAGCGAGTTGAAGATCCGTCTGATACAGAGACATACACTTATTATATGTATCTATCTTCTACCACACAATATGATAGATATGCTGGCAAGGATTTTTATCTCGGAGCCGCATGGGGAGAATGTCACTATAACCCAAAGGGTGACGGACGGTTTATATTTTTGGATGACGACCGTGCTTGCTGGACAACCGTCAACGTACAGGACGAAAACGCCATAAAAGCAGTTCCTTTATGGGATACGACAACAGAGGATGGTGTTTATTTGAAGCAGGAAAACGGAAAGGCAATGTTGGAAAACGGAGATCTTGTGGATATACAAAAGCTATACCAGTGGCGTCTTGTTTCTGAAGAAGAGTTTATTGCCGCTCTCAGCGACAATCTCATCGGCTTAAACCCCAGTGTATCCTACCTTATTCCCGATCGTGATTTCAGTCGCAACTCCGATGACTTCTCGAAATGGGTAACGGAGCGCAAAGAAGGCGGCAGCTATACCCAAAACGGCCGTTTGGGTTATACATGGGGGTATAGAACTAAAGAAACTAATTCTCTCCAAAAACAATACAACAACGAACCTTGGAACGTGCCTGTCAGACTAAAGGAACAGTTTGACGACAAAAATGGCGTCCCAGCAGGAGATAATTCCATGCAATACGGCATGAAAAATTCGAAATTCGGATATCTTTCTTTCGAGGGAGTAGGTCGTGTTCACACCTCTTTTGAGGTACCACAGCCCGGATGGTATTTAGTACAATGTTATGGTTTCTGCCAGAGTAACACCAACGATGCCTATCTATACGCCAAAGTGGAAGGCGGCTCCAGCTCTACGGCTAATGGTGGTTTTTCGTCAGAGAACCTTCGAAGAATACCCAATGGCACATACCAGAAGGACACAAAGCCTGAATGTTTGAAAGTCGGTAAGGAACTCCTCTATAATGGAGAGGATTACAAGACCATGTTGTGGATATGCGTTACCGACGCAAACCAACCCATACAGATAGGCTTTGGAAAAGATGCTGCCACACAGAGTGATGGCGTGAATAACAGCAACACAACTTATTATTATGACACCGACTGGGTATGTGTTGATGACATTCGTGTATCATACATGGGACTCGCTCCTGCCTTTTTCTATGAAGAAGAAGAAAGTTTAGACTATCTGAATGGCACCATAAAGGAATATGCGCCATTGACGGATCTTGCGGGTTCCGGTCGCTTTTCCGGTGCAGTTATTCTTGAACGCACTTTGAAAAAGAACCAATGGAACTCCTTCTCGTTTCCCATCTCGTTGACTGGCGAACAAATTAGGTATGCATTTGGCGAAGATGCCATCTTGGCAAAGGTTCACAGTGTGGGTGAATTGTCACAATCCTATAATGTTATTGATTTTGTGACGGTAGACCTCATGACCTCCGACGTTGTGGTAAAGCCTGGTCATTTCTACCTTTTGAAACCAACGAATGATCCCGTTTCCGAAAAAGGTCCAACAGGCGATGTGTTGGACTGCTATCCATTGGGACGTAATTTCTTCTCTATCGATGCCGGAACCGTGATGACTCAAAATAATGTATCATCGCTCAACAATGCCAATGACGGAATAGAATTCGCCAATTATATTCAGACACCTGGTTTTGAGACATTCAGTGTGAGCGGTGGCACCTACAACGGGACGGCTGACACAAAAGGCGTGTATGCCCCCAAGGGAGGTTATGCTGTGAGCAACAATACCATCTACCACTTGAACAAAGACACTCCCATCAAAGGTTTCCGTGGTTGGATAACGCTGACGAATCCTGTTGAAGGCGAAGTCGAAAATGTAACGGGCATGGCTGTTGACGGAATCATGGAAGACCTGTCTGCCATTGAAGACATACCCATTGTTGCCAATGGCCTGTCGGACGATACTTCCGTGTACGATATCTGTGGTCGTCGTGTTGGCACTATGGGAACTGCATTGCCACGAGGCATGTATATAGTGAATGGGAAAAAGTTCATGGTACGATAATTATAGAGGAAAGGAGCTGTTAAGATGAAAAAAGAATATGTACATCCGCGAGCAGAATCTCATGAGATGAAGTCAGCACCCATGCATGCCATGAGCAAAGTGAAGGGTTATGCCATTGACAATTATGATGCGGACCCGGAAAAAGTCATCAATTTTGCAGAAGACGAAACTGGAGAAGATGAGTTCCTCGATTTGGACTAAACAGCACAAGTATTGACTTGTTCTGTGATGTAAGCGATTTCTTGAGGGGTAAGTCCCGGAAAAAGCGGTAAACTAACCACAGAACGATGTATATGTTCGGTCACTGGCAGCGAGAGGTGACCGAACGCTTTTTTATAACATGGTTGAAGGTGTGGTGGTACGGGATAATGGACATCGGTGTTCACACCTTTGTGCGCCAATTCAGATCTCCATTGTTCACGGTCGACATCATTGTTGAGGAGAATGGGGAAAAGATGATAGACATGGCTTAGCTGTGGAGCCTTAGTGGGCAACGAGAACCCCGGGGATGAAAGATTCCGGTAATAATAATCCGCCAACGTCCGCCTTTCCTTGTTCTCTTCATCCAGAAGATGTAGTTTAGCCCTCAACACCGCCGCCTGTATCTCATCCATACGACTGTTTCTTCCCTTGAATAGATTGTGATAACGTCTGTCCGACCCATAATTTGCCATTGCCCTGACGGTTTCGGCCAATTCCATGTCGTCAGTTGTCACTGCCCCGGCATCGCCAAGAGCGCCCAACGTTTTAGTAGGATAAAAACTGTGTCCGGCAGCCAAGGACAGGGAACCAGTCTTACGGCATCCTTTCTCGTCAATGAAACAGCAACCATGAGCCTGGGCATTATCTTCCACGAGTATCAGGTTGTTCTCCTTACATAATTCCCCTATGCGACTCGAATAAGCACATCGTCCATATAAATGTACAATCATAAGAGATTTACATCGAGGTGTGATTGCTTTTTCCAGAGCCTCTTCAGAGATTTGCAGTGTAAATGGATCGGGTTCAACGAACACAGGTTTTAATCTACATTCCGTAATGGCCAAGACTGAAGCTATATAAGTATTAGCCGAGACGAGCACCTCGTCGCCCTCTTTCAGTCGTCCTAGAGCCAGAAGTGAACGGTAAATGAGAGTCAAAGCATCGAGCCCATTGGCACAACTGACGCAGTAACTTGTACCTATATATGCGGCAAAATCGGTCTCGAAGGTAGCTGTTTCCTCACCCCCGAGATAACGTCCAGAGCGAGCAACTCGTGCCACCGCCTCATCAATTAGGGGTTGGTAACGCAGATTGACCCGTTTCAAGTCGAGGAATGGTATATTATGCATAATTATATCGCTTAAAATGCAAAGTTACAAAAAAAAAATCATATTGGCAGTATTTCGGAAATAATTCTCCCCACATGCGACTTTTAGCATTTGCGACACCTCTTTCAATATAAGCAAAAAAATTGATTTTTGTTTTGTATTGTTCTCGGTTTGCACTATCTTTGCAAAAAAATTGGAAAATGGTAAAGAATATTTTCATAGGAATAACATTGTCCCTCTTGTCATTTACAACCGTTTTCGGTCAGACCGACCCCAATCGTGTGAAATGGCATGAACCCTTCGACATATATGTGGGTCCGAAAGTGGGCGTCACGTACAGCAATTTCACTAAAGTTGGTGGTGACCCCATCATCTGGGGTATGGCAGGTGGTTTTGTGCAAGTATATTTCACTGACCGCTTCGGCATGAACGTGGAGATGAATTATTCACACCAAGGAGCTAAAAACGTATACCATACCACTTCCAGCGGTGAGCCATCGGGTCCTTACCTTTACCGTATGGATTACATCAATACCGAGTACAAGCTGAAATACTACATTACTAAACCAGTCTGTGTCTTTGCTGGATTTCACTTTGGCACATTAATCAACGCGAAGACCGAGTTTGAGGGTGTGAGTCCTAAGCAGATTACCAATATCCGCAAACAGCTGCACCGCCAAGCCTCTGTTTTAATGGGAGCCTCATATGAGACTGAGAAATGGGTAGTTGATGGTTTGTATTGTTTTCCACTACGTCGAGTAGCGAACAAGAATAGCCACGCTGAAGAGATATTGGGTAATGCCGCCCAAAATATATTCATGTTGACCTTCGGTTGGAAGATCAAAGTATTCTAACAAAGGATAAAGAGAAGAGGAAAAGAGCAAGAGAATATCTTTCAAATAAAAAAGCGAACCGATTGGCTCGCTTTTTTGGATAATCCTTAGGATAATACTTGATGTCGTTTTCATATAATAGAAAACGAGGGGGTGGTGTGACTTCTGGAGGATGAGGTCATTTCACATCTTTGAGGAATTCTCGGATACGGGTAATAGGTATTCCAAAGTTAAAGTTATCACTACCTGCTAGTTTGGCGAAGTTAACAGCCACCACATTACCATATTCATTTAAGACTGGACTCCCCGATGATCCTTGTACGGTAGGTATACTGTAGAGTACACGATCGCCATCGGGAGTCTGCGTGACTCGACCACTTGTCATCTGTACACTAATACCCTTGTCTGTCGTAGCAAGCACCAAACCTGCATTATAACCAATCATATATAACTGTTGGTCGATGCGTAATTTTTCTTCACTCTCACTGCCATTAAAGAATTTGTTGTTCCCCTCGCCGGCGAATGAAAAGATGTGGGCGTTGCTAGGAGTCTTTTTGCTTTTAAGTTGAAGCAATGCCAAGTCGGCATCGTTTTTATCTGATATTTTCACTATTTGGCAAGGATTTTTCTGGAGGAAGTCAGCTGGCGACTGAACCTTCACCCCATCGTAGGAAACACCAATCTCGCATACTACACGCACATTGATATCACTGAGGTTCGTGTTATACCGCATTCGTTGCGCTGTGGCCATCACCTGCTCGTATAGTTGTTTGATGCGTGCCTGTTCTGCCACGATACGTTGCAGTTCGGCAGTACTTACCGCACCGTTCATTTGCGCATATGCCAATAACTGTTGTCGCTGTTGTTCAAGTTGATCGTATTGTATTTCCAACTGTTGACGAGCATAGGCACATTGCATGATGACAGAACGTACGATACGCTGGAGATTGGCATGTAGCTGTTTCTCATCGATCTCCGTCGTAGCCACATGACGATTGGTGAGAAGCAATCCCGTATCGCTAATGAAAAATCCTGTTCCATTCAGCATGCCTGGGTGTTGCTTCACTTCCTGTTCATCAGCAGTAAAACCTTCAAGGTCTCCATCTTTGTCGATACCAGTAAAATAGAGTTTTTGACCCGACGGCATTGACACTTCATAATAAAACTTGTTCAATATGAGCACAACACCAGATTTTTGTCCTTCAAATATTTCTTCAGGTGTTTTCTTTCCACTACACGCTATCAAGAAGATAACAAGGAACAGCAGGATTTCATTCTTTTTCATATTGTGGCATTTTTGGTTCTTCCTTTTGTGGATATTGTATTAATTTTGTGCAAAGATAAGGCTTTTCATGATAATTCATCAAATAATTGGCATTGATTTAGCACAGATTGACAGAAGCAAACATAATCATAAAATATTTTATCATTTTGATGCAATAATGGACACGAAATGTTTGTTTTTATTAAATAACGGGAGGAATAATATAGAAGTGGTACTATAGTAACAAATAAAAGTAATCTATTTATGTGTGGTATAGTTGGATATATAGGTCATCGTGAAGCCTATCCCATTTTGATAGACGGTTTGAAACGTTTGGAATATCGCGGTTATGACTCCGCGGGTGTAGCCATATTGAATGGCGACAACGCCCTTCATATATATAAGGAGAAAGGAAAGGTTAGCAACCTGGAGCAGTTGGCCGACCGTCAAGACACCACAGGTACCTTGGGCATAGCCCATACCCGCTGGGC
This sequence comes from Prevotella sp., assembly GCA_017538105.1. Lineage (GTDB taxonomy): Bacteria > Bacteroidota > Bacteroidia > Bacteroidales > Bacteroidaceae > Prevotella. Next base: position 8,568 of record JAFYJN010000035.1, read on the forward strand.
TACACATGGAGAGCCATCTGCAGTCAACGCCCACCCTCATGTGAGCCAGAGTGGCCGTTTGGCGTTGGTTCACAATGGTATCATCGAGAACTATGGGTACATCAAGGAATACCTCACAAGCAAGGGTTACACCTTCAAGAGCAGCACTGATACTGAGGTATTGGTTCAGATGATTGAGTTCGTACAACAGCGTTTCCATTTGGATTTAGGTATGGCCGTGTTGTATGCCCTTCGTCGTGTCGTGGGTGCCTATGCCATAGCCGTTATTGACAAAGAGCATCCTGATGAGATGGTTTGTGCCCGCAAGAGCAGTCCTTTGGTTGTCGGCGTGGGTGAAGACCATAATGAATATTTTATAGCTTCTGATGCCGTTCCCATCGTAGGCTATACCAAACATATCGTATATCTTAACGACAATGAGGTAGCTGTCATTCGTAGGGGTGAAGCGATGAGTGTGAAGAACTTGAGCAATTCCCGTGACGAAGTAGAAGCCGAGGTAAAAGATGTAGACATTGACCTTGGTAAGTTGGAGAAAGGTGGTTTTGAGCACTATATGTTGAAAGAGATATTCGACCAACCCCGATGCATTGCCGACTGTATGCGCGGTCGTTTGCTTGTTGACAAGCGCAGTATAGTGCTGAGTGCCATTTCTCTCCACCGCAAGGAGTTGGAAGCCGCACATCGTTTTATCATCGTGGCCTGTGGCACCTCTTGGCATGCTGGATTAATCGGCAAGCAGATGATAGAACAGTTCTGCAAGATTCCTGTTGATGTGGAATATGCCAGCGAATTTAGGTACCGCGATCCTGTGATAGAGAAAGGCGATGTTGTGATTGCCATCTCCCAAAGTGGAGAAACAGCCGACACTCTAGCTGCCTTCTCGTTGGCCAAAGAGCGCGGCGCCCTATGTTTTGGCATTGTCAATTCCGTAGGTTCAAGTATTGCCCGCGCCTCCGACACTGGCATCTACATCCACGTTGGTCCTGAGATTGGTGTTGCCTCAACAAAGGCTTTTACTGGTCAAGTGACCGTTTTAACACTTTTTGCCTTAGCCTTAGGATTCGACAAAGGCACCATCACGCGAGTGGACTATGAGCAACATATCGAAGAGTTGTCGCTTATCCCTGAGAAAATAGAGCGCATCCTGGAGAAGAACGACGAGATAAAAGACATCGCCCGCATTTTGACCTATGCCCGCAATGCCTTGTATATGGGCCGAGGTTTCAACTATCCCGTGGCTATGGAAGGTGCCTTGAAACTGAAAGAAATCAGCTATATCCATGCCGAGGGTTATCCTGCCGCCGAAATGAAGCATGGTCCCATCGCTTTGGTAGACAAAGAGATGCCTGTGATTTTCGTGGCCACACACCATCAATTGTACAAAAAAATCATCAGTAACATCCAGGAAGTTTGTGCCCGCAACGGAAGAATTATCGCCATAGTGACCGAAGGCGACGAAGCTGTGAAGCACTTGAGTGAGTTTGTGATAGAGATTCCGGAGACCTTGGGTACTTTGGCCCCGTTACTGTCCGTCATTCCCTTACAGCTTATGGCCTATCATGTAGCCGTAGCTAAGGGGTTGAACGTAGACCAACCAAGGAATCTGGCGAAGAGTGTGACGGTAGAGTGAGAGAAAGGTAAAAAGGTAAAAAGGTAAATAAGTAAAAAGGTAAAAAGGTAAAAATAGTCAGAAAATATTATTTTTAAAGAGCCAAGTTTGCTTGGCTCTTAATTAATTGTTATTGTATTCCGATGAGTTTATGGGTTTGGAGAGATAGGCGCCATTCTGGGTTTTGTTTGACGAAATCAACACATTGGGCGATGATTTCTGCATTTTGTTGCTTGTTTCCCGTATCACAGGGTTGGAGGAAGAGGTTGTCGGTATCGATGGAGCCGAGCATTTCATAAGGAGAGTGTTTGCCATCGAAAATGACCTTTACCTCATCGGCGTAGGGTAATACCACCCTACCCTTTTCACCCACAAACAACTGTTTAGGAGACAGTGTTATCCAATCTATATTTTGTGGCAGGGGCATGGTGCCATTTGTCTCCACCGCTACGAATAGGTTTTCTTGATGCAGTTTATCCACCAAACTTTCCGTTAGTTGCAGAGCCGGTTCACCGCCTGTAATGACCACCATTTGCGCAGGATAGCACGCAACCCTATCCACGATTTCCTCTTCTGAAAGATCTTCGTATGTATCATGCTCAGTATCGCAGAACGCACACATTAAATTGCACCCTGAAAACCTTACGAAGACCGCCGGAGTGCCAGTATGAAATCCCTCACCTTGCAGGGAATAAAAAATCTCGTTCACCCTCATTCTTCGTCATCTTTGACGTAGACAGCCATATTGTTTTCGCTTTCCATGACCTCCACCTTCCAACAATTGGGAACTTGTTCACATATCCATCGTGCTATGTTTTCCGCCGTCGGGTTATAAGGGATGAGTTCATTGAAGTTTCCGTGGTCAAGATAACCATGTATACGCTCCTTCACCAGTTTAAAGTCAACCACCATGCCATTGTCGTCAAGTTCTTTAGCCTTACAATATACGGTAACTATCCAATTGTGGCCATGTAGTTTTTCGCATTTGCTGTCATATGATAGTTTTAGTTGATGACAGCCAGCAATTTCCATCCTTTTCTTGATATAGTACATAATAAATTACGGTATAAGAAATTCGGGGCGGTATTCAAAATGCATGGTGTCGTAATGATACCACCGTCCTCCCCAGATAAATCCATGTTTTTCGAATATCTGCACGATTTGCCGTGGTATCTTGTTTTCGTAGCGGATGCGATCCGTCTCCCCTGCCCCTTTATTGGTCCACAGCCAATAGTTTGAAAATTTGGTACAGAGGTCTATGGCGATGCCATAACTATGTGCACTCTGACGTTGTGCTCCTCTTACGGTGCGCCAATAGAACGTTGAAGACTGTTCGAAATACTTCCTCAATTCAGGATATTGAGCCAATTCCGCCGCCACCTCTTCGAGATGTTGTGAAGCACCGTTAACATTGGTGAAGGGCAGTCGTTGCCCAAACCAGTTAACGCGCACGAGGTGACGCCGTGCCTCTGCCTCGCTTCTTCCATACATTTTCTTAAAAAGTTGTTCGCAGCGTCCTCGTCCTGCATCTTCGAGGTATTCGGGTTGCCACACATTCGTGTCGTACGTCATGGAAAACATATCCTCGATGTCGCAATCATCAAGTTTTACGACGAACGATTTCTCCCTATGGTCATCATAAACGATGCGTGTTCCGTCGGGAAAAACAATATTATTGTCACTGTAGGAGAGTTGAAAATCTGGATAAGCCTCAATGATTCGTCGTGCACCATCAGGAATCTGCGACTTGGAAGAAAGTGGTGTTTGCTGTGCAGACAACGTGTCCCCATCATGCTGAACTGTGGCAACCGAAGTTGCCACAGTATTTGTCTTGTCGCCACATCCCCATGTAAATATGGAGAATATGGTAAGCACTACTGAAATTGTCTTGATCATATAAGTCCAGCTTCACGCATTTGTTCCTGAGCCTTCTTCTGTTGCTTGGCAGCCTTCTTGGCGGCTTTCTCTGCTTTTTTCTGCTCTTTCTTGGCTTTTTCTTCAGCTTTCTTTTTCTTCTTTTCTTCTTTTTCGCGTTTCTTTAGTTCTTTCTCGCGTTTTTTCGCTTCTTTTTCCGCTTTCTTCGCCTCTTTTTCTGCTTTCTTAGCCGCTTTTTCTGCTTTCTTAGCCGCTTTTTCTGCATCTTTCTGTTGTTTCTCTATTGCCTCCTGTTGTTTTTGCTGTTTTTTGGCTTCTTTCGCGGCCTCTTTTGCGGCGGCTTTCTCTGCAGCCTCTTTTTCCGCAGCTTCTTTTGCAGCCTGTTCTGCAGCTACCCTTTCTGCCTCTGCCTGTTGGGCTGGAGTCACACCTGGAGCCACCTGTTGTGTTGGATCTACATAAGGAGCTTGGGGTTGGTCAACCACTTGCGCTTTTACTTGGATCATGGCAAAAAGCGCTAATGCCATCATCAATAGTTTTTTCATTGTCGTCGGTTTTTGTTAATAGCTGTTGCAAAGATAGTGTTTTTTTGATAAAAGAACAAAAAAAAATTCGACAAAGGAACGAATGTAACTCTATTGCTGTGTCAAAGACAAGTTGATGAAGCAAGATGTATACTGATTATCAATCTATTACATTGTATTGGTGTGTCAATGATGTAAAGGGTATTGCAAACTGGTTTTTCTATGATTATCTTTGCATCGAACCAATACTAATTCTGCATTAAATGCTTCCGCTTCATGAGGTGATTGTCCTAAGCCTTACGTAGTGGGAGCATTTGGTATATGGGTAATAAGTTAAAAATATAGATATATTATAAGGTGGGCATGCCCACCTTATAATATAATAACTTATTAGAATGTATGTTAGTCTAATTTGAGGCTTTCTTTGATGGCAGCCACTTTTTCTTCCGCTGCCTTTACACAGCGCTCATAGCATTCAGCACACTTGAATGACGGGTCTTTGACTTCAATGTAGAATTTGATTTTCGGTTCGGTTCCCGAGGGTCGAACACTCACCTTCGTATCGTCATCACAGAACCACTGTAGCACGTTGCTCTTGTCTGGCATATTGAGAGCCGTTGTGTTTCCTTTATCGTCGGTCTTCTGGAGTGTTTGATAATCCTTGCTGAGTGCCACCTTTGAGCCACCAAGTTCTGTTGGCGGTTGGTTACGGAAATTGGTCATCATTTGCTTAATCTCATCGGCACCCGTCTTTCCCGGACGTACCACATTAACAGTCACCTCACGAGAGAAACCATATTCGGCATAGATATCCATGAGCACATCGTAGAGCGTACGTCCATTGTCTTTCGCCCATGCAGCTATTTCACAGATGAGGCAGATGGAAGCTGGTGAATCTTTATCGCGTACTTTGTCAAACGGCAAGAATCCAAAGCTTTCCTCGCCACCGCCGATATATTTTTTGACGCCTTCGGATACACGTATCTCATTGGCAATCCACTTGAATCCTGTATAGCAGTCGCGCAGTTCCACCTCGTTTTTCTCCGCTATCTTAGCTATCACCTCTGTCGTCACAATGGTCTTTACGAGGAATTCATTGCCCTTTAGTTGGCCAAGTTTCTTCTTGTTGGCGATGATGTACCAGCAGAACATCATACACGTCTGGTTACCGTTGAGAATCTCCCACTCTCCTTTGGCGTTACGGCAAACGATAGCCAATCGGTCAGCGTCAGGGTCGCTGGCAATGACCAAGTCAGCATTGAGTTTCGTTCCGAGCTTCATGCCCAGGGTCATCGCCTCTGGGTTTTCGGGATTCGGCGACACCACTGTCGGGAAGTTTCCATCAATAACCATCTGTTCTGGCACAACGTGGATGTTTTGGAATCCCCATGAGCGCAACGCCTCAGGAATGATGACACGTCCTGTTCCGTGCATCGGCGAATAGACAATGTTGAGGTCTTTCTGACGAAGTATCACGTCTTGGTCAACCATGGCTTCTTTTACCGCCTGCAGATAATCCCAGTCCATCTCGCCGCCGATGATTTGGATAAGGTCTTTGTTGCCTTCAAATTTTACATCATGAATCTTCACCTTGTTCACCTCATCGATAATGCCTTTGTCATGCGGAGCAAGCACCTGGGCACCATCATCCCAATACGCTTTGTATCCGTTGTATTCTTTCGGGTTATGACTTGCCGTAACATTCACGCCAGCTTGACATCCTAATTGTCGGATGGCGAAAGAAATCTCCGGTGTTGGTCTAAGGCCTTCAAACAGATATACCTTGATGCCATTTGCCGAGAAGATATCGGCCACCGACTCTGCAAACATACGTCCGTTGTTTCTGCAGTCATGTCCAACGACTACAGCCAAGTCTTTTTTACCGGGGAATGCTTTCAGGATATAGTTAGCGAAGCCTTGTGTGGCCATGCCCACGATATATTTATTCATACGGTTTGTTCCCGCACCCATAATACCGCGCAGTCCACCCGTACCAAATTCCAGATCGCGATAGAACGCGTCGATAAGCTCCGTCTTATCATCGTTGTCTAGCATCGCCTGAACAGACTTTCTTGTTTCCTCGTCGAAAGCAGGACTAAGCCATTCTTTAGCCCGCGCTTCGCATTGCATAATCAGATCTTTGTTATTTTCCATAATACATTTGTGTTTTTGATGATTTACATTATTTGCCACAAAGTTAACGAATAAAAATGGAAAAAAGTCCATCAACAGGAAATTATTTTTCATTTTTGTTTCTTTCATGGAAAAGAGTTATCTTTGTCAGTCAAATTCTAAAATCATCATGCATTTATATTTCACCGGCATTATCATTGCCATCAGCACCTTTTTGGTTATTGGTCTGTGTCACCCATTGGTTATCAAGATTGAATATTACACAGGTACGAAGTATTGGTGGACCTTTCTTGTTGTGGGTTTATTGAGCATTTTTGCCGCCCTTCTTATTGAAGATGTGATAATCTCATCGATATTAGGTGTGGTAGGAGCCTCTCTATTATGGGGTATCGGTGAATTGTTCTCACAAAAAAAGCGTGTGGAGAAGGGATGGTTTCCGATGAATCCCAAGCGCAAGAAAGAGTATGAGATGGGTAAGAGTTTAAATAGGTAAAAAACATGAAAACATTATTGATATTGGTAGGCAAGACAACAGACAAGCATTTGTCGGTGTTGGTTGACGAATATGTAAGTAGAATAGGTCATTATATGCCTTTTGATTGTATTGTCATTCCAGAATTGAAGAATACAAAGAGTCTAAGTGAGGAACAACAAAAAGAAAGAGAAGGCGACCTTATCATCAAGCATCTTCAAACGGGCGATACCGTGGTTTTGCTTGACGAGCGAGGAACAGAATTCCGAAGTGTAGACTTTGCCAAGTGGTTAGAACGCCAGAAATCAACAAGCAAACGTTTGGTTTTTGTCATTGGCGGTCCTTACGGTTTTTCACCCACCATCTATTCCCGAGTCCCGATAAGGATTTCCCTATCAAAAATGACTTATTCCCATCAAATGGTTCGTTTGGTGTTTGCAGAGCAGTTGTATCGTGCCTGTACTATTATTAAAGGCGAGCCTTATCATCACGAGTAGAGAAGGACCTTGCAAAAACATCGCGTTCAAGGCTTCACAGTCTTGAACGCGCGCAAAAATGATAAATATAGATTAAAATTACTTGTATGCGATTGCTCCCGCAATTGCGTGTGCAAATATAAGAAAAAAAAGTTACTCCACAATTCTTTTTTCTTTTTTTTTGAATTTCATTGATAAATAATGGGTTATTTTTACGGAAATAACTATTCATCGGTATTATATTTTGCATATTGACAAAAATTGTTTATCTTCGCCCAAGAAAAGACAAAAAACTATTAAACATATGAAAAAAATACATATTATTATGATGGTCGCCGCCATGGTGTTGGTTGCCACATTTGGTTGCAGCAAACAGAAAGCCACAATCCCTGAAGCAGAAGAACAACAAGAAGTGGGTACGGTTTCTGCATTGGACACATCGACGGAATCTCCTACCAATCCTTCGGCATCACACTCCGATACCACAGCCGTGTTGCCGGTTGACGAGTTTACCGCTCCCGACATCACATTAAAAGATCTCGGCGGCAAGACTGTTAGTCTTAGTTCCTTACGTGGCAAGCCTGTGGTTCTTGACTTTTGGGGTTCATGGTGTGTGTGGTGCATAAGGGGATTTCCCAAGATGAAAGAATATTACCAGAAGTACGTCGGCAAATTTGAGATTATGGGTATCGACTGCAATGACACTGACGAAGCCTGGCGGAAAGCAGTAAAAGATAATGACCTACCTTGGTTACAGGTATATTGTCCGGAAGGTTCTTCGGTTTTCGATGACTACGACATCCAAGGTTTTCCTACAAAAATCATTCTCGATACCCAAGGAAGGGTGATGAAGACTTTCTTGGGAGAGGACCCAGCATTTTATAAATATTTGGATGATATTTTGAATAATGAGCATTGACTATTGAATAAACAATAATGAATATGAAAAGAACCTTTATCTTGATGTTGGCCATGAGCAGTTTGTGTGCCATGGCTCAAATAGAAGACAACGGGCACCACTCAAAAGGCGAGAAATGCAGTAAATGCGCTCACCACACACAAGGTGAACAATGCGGAAAGGATGGTCAGTGTGCCCATCACCGTATCCCTTTGGTGTATGATGTTGAGAACACTGGATCTGGTGTAAATCCCGTATTGCCCGTCTTTACCGAATCGCGCAAATGCGAATCGTTACCCGACCCCTTGGAATGGTCCGACGGCAAAGGCCGTGTCAGTTCTTTCAAAGATTGGTGGAAGCGTCGTGGCGAAATAGCCCGTGAAATACAACATTATGAGATTGGCACCAAGCCCGCAGTAGCTCTCTCCAACATTGAAGCCATGATGGATGGAGACACGCTGAAGGTTAATGTCACCGTAAATGGGGAGACGCTGCATCTGTCTGCCACCATCCGTTATCCCAAGACGGGTAAGGCCCCCTACCCTCTGATGATTGGCACAAGTCACCTGACATTACCTGACACACTGTTTGCCACCCGTCCCATTGCCCGTATGAATTTCCACGAACGACAGGTAAACAACTACAGTCAGTTTGGCAAACCCTCTGGCCGTGGTAATTATGAGTTTGACCGTCTGTATCCTGAATTGACCGAAAATGGCGCCTATAGCGAATGGGCATGGGGACTAAGCCGTCTGTTGGATGGTTTGCAACTATTGGGTCCCGAGAAGACAAAGATTGACATGCAACACATCGGTGTCAGTGGTTGTTCATATGCTGGCAAAATGGCCCTCTTCTGTGGAGCCTTTGACGAACGTGTGGCTTTGACCATAGCCCAAGAACCCGGTGGTGGCGGAGCTGCGGTTTGGCGTTATTCCCATTGGATGAATATCCAACCTGGTGCCGAGGCTGTAGAGGACCTCGACCGCACCGATTACCATTGGTTTAAGGAAAGCATGCGCACCACCTATGGTGGTGACTCCGTGGCCTACCTCCCCCACGACCATCACGAGTTGGTGGCCATGATATGTCCACGTGCAGTGTTGATGTTAGGCAATCCTGACTACCGTTGGTTGGCCGACCCCTCTGGATATGTTTCAATGAACGCGGCCATCAAAGTTTGGGAACAGTTCGGCATAGACGACAGAGCCGGCTACTCAATCGTAGCCGGCCATGGTCATTGTCAGTTGCCCGAAGTGCAATATCCCGAGGTGGCCGCTTATCTTGACAAGTTTTTGTTGGGCAATGAAAACGTGAACACACACGTCCGTATTGCTCCTGCAGATTATTCGGACATAGACTTAGGCAAGTGGATCAAGTATTGATTAGTTGCAGTTTGTGACAGAATTGCCACACAGCCACTCATCTTGTATCCAGCCTGTATGCTTGCCATCAAGCGTCTTAACCTTCACCCAACCATTGGTGATGTCGAGAGGTCTTAATAGTATCTCCTGAGAGAAGGAGTACACGGCAGCCCCTTTGGCGGATGGCGTCTTTCTCAATGAGAGTCGTTGTCCGCCATAATTTCTTGTGCTCACAGCGATGCACGAACTGTGAATATAATGTTTTTTCGCTGGAGTGAGACGAGGCATGCCCCCATCGGGCACATAATAGCTCCCGTCAGCAATCTCCCACCACCCGTTCACAGGGTCATAAACATCGAGCATGGCATTTTGGTCAGTTGGGATGCGGTCCACTATTTTTCCGTTTGGTGCATTGCGCACATTGGAATAGGGTCCATCGCCGTCATGGATAAACACGACAAGACTTTGTGCTTTTGCGCTTGCCATTGAGAGGATTACAAGCAAAAAGATAAGAAATAGTTTTTTCATGAGTTATTATTTTAGGGGTTTTAATATGAATCCAGGGTCATCTGGATTTTTGATTATGAGAGACATACTACTTCGCTTCAAGGACTCGCCGCTCACCTTGGTAACTTACATACCCTTCGTGTTCAAGGTATTTCATGATGAGATCTGTCGTCTCACGGTTAAGGCTCCTTCCTTGATCTTTACGTGGTGATGTGCTGATGGCCACCACATAGCTGTTAGTCACCACCTTGTATTTCTTTTTGAGGTCGAGTTTGTCTCCTTCTAACGTGAGGAGTTGGAGTTTACTAATTCTCGTGCTGTCTGCCTTATCATAATAAACCTCGCACCTGATGCCCCCTACATATGGGAAATTATTATCGTCATTATCATGGCACGCGATGAGCATCTGTTGCAGTTCCTCACCTGTCAATTCCAACGATACCGCATCATTGCGGAAAGGGTCAAGACGCAGGACATCATTGACAGTGATGTCACCAGCCGGATGGTTCTCGTAACGTACACCGCCGAAATTCTCAATTCCCACGTCAGCTCCAGTTTCTTTGTAAAAAGCATCACACATGAGACATCCCAGTTCCTCATAAGACTCAAATGGTGTAGTTGCCTGGGCTAGCACCCGTTGGAAAGCCTCATTGTCGTTGAAGAACCGCACCAGTTCCGCTACAACCATATTTTTTGACGAGCACTTCGTAAGATCAATATTTTCAGCAGACTTTCCAACGATTTTCCCATCTTCGAGTTTGATAGTGATATGTGTCACCTTACCCATCTTGTTCGCGTTTTGAGTAACAAGCACACCATTAATCATCTCACCCCCATCAAGTTGCGTGTGAGAATGACCGCCTATGATTACATCAACCCACGGGAATGCATTGGGCATCTCTCTTTCCGTTTCATAACCGTTGTGGGAAAGGAATACGACAACATCACATTGATTGCGCATCCACTCATATTGCTTCAATGTTTCGTTGACAGGAGAGAACGATATGCCCTCCACATTGTCTGGATGTGTATCGGGAATGCCATGCGTTCCCAATTGCACGCTACCAACGACACCCACTTTCAGGCCTCCAGCATCAAATACCTGAGCGGGGAATGTATGAACACCCAGCGAGGAGTCGGGGTGGATATTGGCACAAAGGTAGGTGAAGTCTGACATATTGATAAGCCGTGCCAGTCCATCAGTTTTCGAGTCGAACTCATGGTTTCCAAGTGCCGTTGCATGGAATCCCACAATATTCATGAGTGCCACCATAGGATAGGCCGGTATGTCGTAAAGGTCATTGTATGGATTACCCGTTCTATTGTCTCCGGCAGATAGAATGAGAAGGGACGGATAGAGCGCACGTAAGCTATCCGCCACCGCTGCCAATTGCGGGAAGCGGTCAATAGCCGCATGCATATCGTTAGTGGAGAGGATATGCACTTCCTTCGTTTGGGCAAATGACGCGCTGGCAAAAGCCAATAAGAAAACAAGAGAAAAGAACAGTTTTTTCATGCCTCTTCGATGGACAGTTGTTGGTTTTCGGATAGCGGAGCGTCATGGTCGACGACATGGCCATATTTGTCAAGAACTACCACCTCCTTGATGTTCGATTTATCGAATTTGTTTTGCACGAAGTAACGCAATAGCGCATGTTTTACCAATGCGCCTTCGAACATCTCAATTTCTTGTTGGTTGATTGATACGGTCATAATAATTGGAATTTAAACTGTTTACTGCTTTTCTTTTGCAATATTACGATTTTTTTCGTTAAAATAAAAGGTTATACGGGTATTTTTATTTACTTTTGTCTTTTTAAAGTATGAAATGTGATGAAAAAACTATTAATTTTCCTTTTAGTACTCGTATTATTGGTAGTAGGGTTCATCTTCTATATGGGTTGCGATGGTAAAGCAGATCGCCCGTCTGAAGAAGCCATGCATACTGATTCCGCAGCGTTGAAAGGTATGACTTTCAAGACGTACGAGAACAACAAATTCGGTTACAGTATTGAATATCCAGATATCATGGCATGCGACACTAGTTCCATTGCCAGCGAATTGGACATTGTACGCATAGAACTGCCCGACAAATCTATGAACAACCTGACCATTGAAGTGAAGGAAAAGCCCAAGGGTTGGAGTGCCGAGGAACGAAAAGCCGAGTTCGACCAGACCTTGGCCGAAGTGGAAGCCTTCTCCCCAGGAAGCGAGTTCAAAGACGGGGAGTGGATGTATATGTACGATTTCGACGATGTCATTCCGATTCACGAGATGATGCGTGTGGTTTACCGAGGTGATCGTCGTTACCAAATTACCTACACATACGACAGCGAAGGTGAGTCGTCCTTGGCGGCTGGTCGTGTCCACTGCATCCAATCATTCAAGTTGCGAAACTAATAAGGAGTCGTTTTCCTTGGCATTGAACAACATAGAACTACCCCATCAACATAGGGTAGTTCTATGCATAATTATTACTATAGGTAATCATCCTCCTTGATTGACAAGGAATGGTTACTCGTGTGCGTTAGGGTCGAAACGGAAGGAATGTCCGTTCCATTTCCAATTGTAATACGTGGATTCGAAATCCTTGTCTGGTCCGCTGAATACAATAATTTCAATATCCTTTCCTTCAGAAGGCAAGCGAAGCGACCATTCGGGGAATTTCTTTGTGATACGGTCCAGCTCGTCGGAAAGAGCGGGTTCGGGTTTCATCATCTTCGTGTTCGGATCATAATCGTATGACACCAGCAAATGTTCCGCCTTTTGTCCTTCTTTCTGACATTCCATCCATACCGCTAGCAACTTATGGCCATTTCTCCTTTTCCAATAGCACAGTGTCGTTCCTGTTGGCAATTCGGTAGTTGTTTCAATGGAAACATATCCGTTTCGTGCCTCAAGATTGACGTAATAACCTTGTTGTTCCGTCTGTTGCGTCTGTCCCGCCAGATGGTCACATAGAGCGCGGTTAGGATCGAAACCCGGATATTGTTCGCAGAACGCTTTTGCAAAAGCTTGGATATCAGACTCCGTCGTCTGCAATGTAATGGTCTTTTCTCGCCATACCTGTCGAATGCCATCAATACCTTGAGGCACATTTGCCACATCCGCCGTATCAGAAGTTTCATGAGCGAGATTCGTATCCGGTGGAGTATTCTGGGCTTTCTTAGTCGCCAATTCCACATTTGGTTTTCCTGCGGGAGGTGTAGTTGGTTGTTTTTTCCCACAAGCACAAACCATGCTGGTCAAGACGAGAAAAAAAAGAAGGGATGAAGTTTTCATCAAATACAGTTTTTTGTATATTTTTCGGATTATTCAGACGAGGAGAGTCGCATCCATGATGCAAAAGTAATTAAAACATTGAATAAAACACTAAAGAAGAGGAAAATTCATCAAGAAAAGCCACTCTTTGCTACATTATCAACCTATAAATTGGGATATAAAACTAGAATATGTTACTTTTGCAGCAGTCATCATAAAAACAATCAATATGAAAGCAATAGCATCTACCATTATCCTTCTGTTTGGTTTTACCCTTAACATATCCTCACAACAGCTGAAAGAGAATGGAACAACAGTGAACAGCATTGTTCCGGAAGGATGGTCTTTTGAAGTGGTTAACGGTGATCTAAACAAAGACGGTCACTTAGACATGGCCATCCTCACCTATCCCAATTACAGCGAGCACATGAAAGTTCGCGAGGATGGTTATGTGTATAATTTCAATCAACCCCTATTAGCTATTTATTTCGGAGAATCTTCCGGTAATTACCGTCTGTGGAAGTCATACGACAATGTTGTTCCCGCCCGTGAAGACGAGTTTATCAGTATCGATGCTTCGTTGAACATCACCCCGCGTGGAACGCTGGAAATCAGCATTTCAGAATTTTCATCTGCTGGTTCATGGCAATCTACATCTTCAAAATACACCTACCGTTATCAAAATGGCGATTTCTTCCTAATAGGAAAAGATGAAGAATCGATGTGGCGCAATAGTGGGGAACGTAGCATTGTGAGCGAAAATTACCTCACCCATAAACGTCAATGTGTCACGGACAATGTATTCAATGACAATGTGAAGCGCAAAGAGGTTTGGAGTAAACTTGAGCGCCGACCCTTACAAAGGATGGGGGAAGCACAATAGTCCCTATTAAGCAGGAAAAAGACAGAGACCACGCGATTATATCGTTTTTACGACACGGCACGGGTTACCAACAGCGATAGAATTCGACGGGATGTCGTTGACGACGACCGAAGCTGCCCCTATCGTCACATTGTCGCCAATAGTCACCCCTGGCAAGATAACCACACTGCCCCCTATCCACACATTATTCCCAATGGATACCGGCTTGGCCCACTCCCTTCTACTGTTTCTTTCCATAGGGTTTGTACTGTGGCATGCCGTATAGATACTAACGTTAGGCCCTATGAAACAGTCGTCGCCAATGGTAACTCGCGCTTCGTCGAGGACTGTGAAATTAAAGTTTGCAAAGAACCGCTTGCCGACTCTTATCTGTTTTCCATAATCGCAATAAAACGGTTGGTTGATGATAATGTCATCGTCGGCCACTTCACCAAGCAACGTCTTGAGTAATTCCTTTTTTGCTTTCGTATCATTTGGTGGAAGAGTATTATATCGACAGATTATCTCCTTCACTTCATTCAGTTCACTTAGCAATTCATCATCAACAGCCGAATAGAGATATCCGGCTATCATTTTTTCTTTTTCAGTCATTGAACACATCGTTTATAAAAAAACTGTTTATCTCTGCAAAGTAACAAAAAAAAACTGTATTTTTGTAGCCGAAGAATAAAAAAAGCATGAAAAGATTTTTAATATTACTCATGATGGCCGCAGGCATGTCAAGCCTATTGGCCCAAACCACGACCAATCAAGAAGAAGGTGAAGGGAAATATGTATTATGTATGGGTGACGTGTCTATGACCATTGATGCCGCCCATGGTGGCAAGATTCTCTCCTATAAATACAAGGATCAGGAAATCATCTCACAATCGTCTTGGCGAGAATCCTTTGGCAGCACTTTTTGGACCAGTCCCCAAAAGGAATGGAACTGGCCTCCTGTACCTGAGTATGACAAGATGCCTTATTCGGTGAATCATTATAGTGCCACAGAACTGGCCTTGACTAGTCAGATGTCTGAACGTATGAAATACCGCATTCGTAAAAATTTCGTTGTTGACGCCTCTGACAATGCTATTGTGGTTACCTATACCATCATCAACGAATCAGACGAGACTCGACAAGTTGCCCCGTGGGAAATTACCCGTGTGGCAAATGATGGCGGTCTCGTTTTCTTCGATGCTCCGTTAAGCAGTGTCACTCCAGCCGGTTTGCTATCCTTTGAAGCCAAGCACGGTGCCGTTTGGTATCGTTCCGACGAGGCGCCTCAAAACCGTAAGATCAATGCCGACGGCAAGGGCTGGCTGGCCTATTGCAGCAACGGACTATTAATGGTGAAACAATTCGACGACCTCACTCCCTCACAGCCTGCTCCAGGTGAGGCTGAAATACAGGTATATGTGAACATGCGCAAAACGTATATTGAATTGGAGAGCCAAGGTACGTACACCACGCTTGAGCCAGGCGGACAGTTACAATGGACTGTTCGTTGGCACCTCATGCCATATGAGAGAGAATGCATTCCTTCTAAAGCATTGTTGAAGAAGGTGAAAAAGATAAAAAAGAAATAAAGGGTAGAAGTCAACAGTATTGATACCCAATCGGGCAGACCAGCTGGTCTGCCCGATTGGGTATTATATGAAAGGGAAAGGCCTTAACTATTTAGATAATCTGAGAATTACAGATTTATCTCAAACATTTGGATAGAGTACGGTGGCATGTCAACCTTCATCTTTTTCTGTATTTTCACATTCTCCTTTTGGGGCTGAATAGGTTGGCTGTCATAGTTATTTTCATCCTCAGCCTTGCCTTGGATAACCGTTTTTACAGCTGTCGTTTTCATGCCCTTGAAACGGGAGAGGTCGATTTCGGCCTGTTTTTTGTCTGCACTGGCATTGCACAATTTAACGAACAGTTTTCGTGTTTTCGTGTTGAGGATTACCGACTGTCCTTGATGGTTTGAAGCATCGTTGATGTTTACGCAGTCGCCGTAGAAGTAGTCTCCCGAAGAGAGGCCGAACATCTGTTGCACATAGTAGCTGCAAGTAAGGTACGGACGTTCGTTATCGAAATAAATCAGGTCGGGGTTCCAGTTAGTGTTGTCCTTGCGTGCGAAAAGCGGAGCGTATGATGTCATACATACCACGTCGCCATTGCGTTCGACATGAAGGAGGTAGAGGCCTTCTGCCAACGCATCAATGAGTTTCTTGTCCTTAGCCGCATATTCACCCAGATAGACCTTTGTCTTGCGATCACGAGGATAATTGTCGTACTGACGGTTATTAAGGAAGAAGTCGCGAGGCTCATAGTAATGTTCATCAAGGATGGGCAAGTCTATTTCCTCCGCCAGTTTCCAACCCGTCTCAAAGTCACGATTCCCTGGATGTGAGCCTGGTCCCGCTGTACCTACGATGACGATTTCAGGATGTGCCTTGTGTACTCTTTCATAAATGTATTTAAATCGTTCGATGAACTCGGGCGAGATACGCTCTTCATTACCCAATCCCAAGTATTTGAGGTTGAATGGAGCCGGGTGTCCCGCTTCAGCGCGTATGCGTCCCCATTTAGTTGTCACGTCGCCATTGGCCCATTCAATGAGGTCGAGTGCTTCATTCACCCACTCGTCCATTTCCGACATAGGAACCCAGTCCTGTGCCTGATCTTTCATTCCCCATCCACCATTAGTACCTTGACAACTTACGCCACACGGAAGGATGGGCACAGGCTGCATGCCCAAGTCTTCACAGAATTGGAAATACTCATAGTAACCAAGACCCATTGACTGGTGGTAACCCCATGTGTTTTTCAACCCATGACGTTGTTCTTTCGGCCCGACCGTTGTTTTCCATCGATATGTGTCCCAAAAACCATCGCCACCTCCGTGCACCACGCATCCACCAGGGAAACGCATGAATTTCGGGTGCAGGTCGGCCAGAGCTTGTGCCAAGTCGGGGCGAAGCCCATGTCCTTTGAATGTCTCTCCTGGCATAAGGGACAGCATATCAACATCTATGATGCCCTTGTCGAGAACAAGAATCTGTAGCACCGCGTTGGTAGCGTCTTCAGAAACCGACAATTGTGCCTCGTATTTCTGCCAACTGTTTGACGACACTTTCACCTCAGCATCCGCCAGCAGTATGGGGTTTTTTCCCCACCCCTGCTGTGGTACGACGAGTGCCACACGCACCGTTTTCTCGCCACCCTCCACATTTCTGAAGAAAGCAGAGAAACAGTAGTCTTTGTTCGCCTTGACGGAAATGCCATTGAATCCGTCATTCTGTATGCCGAAGCCCGTCCATCCCTTATAGTCATAGTAGTGTCCTACTCTTTCGACATTCAACCTCATATAAGTAGGATTGTTTGGATGTATGGGGTTGGTTCCCAATGGTTGGATATAACCCAAAGAATGTCCCGGCCTAATGGTACGCCATGCCGTTCCTGCGCCCCAACCATCGCGTTCAGCAGGGCTGAACTCGAAAGAGCCATTTTGCAGCAATTCCGCGTAAAGTCCACCATCGGCGGCACTACTGATATCTTCGAAAAAGATTCCGATTAATTCGTCACTTATGGCCTTGCCACCTGCAGGAGGATTATTAATAGACTTTTGCGCATTGACGGAAAGTGTTGCCATCAAGCAGGCGCAGGATAATAACTTCAGTTTATTCATTTCTCATTGATAGATTATAGTTTACGATTGCGAAGTTAACATTATTTTTCCGAAGAATCGTGTTCGCATTCATCATTATAATAATTATGATATATAATGAATAGTTTTTGATACATTTCACTGGGCTTATTTTTGTTTTTTTCTTCTCTATTAAATAATGAATGGCCTTTTTTAAAGAAATCTACAATTAAACCTTTTGCAAAAAAATACGTCAAAAAAGAAATCGGGAAAAAACCATAATATAAACCATATTATTATATAGTATTATTAGGTAATGTTTACCATATCAACGCTTGATTCATTTACTAACTTATTAATATTCACCAAATTTATCAACCAATGAAAAAAACGATGAAAAAAGCATTCATGATGATGTTTGCATTGTTGGCACTTCCGATGGCCATGCAAGGTCAGGTGAAGTACCACGACGTAGAGTTGAACGAAGCCACGGGTCCCGTGAAGTCAATCACTCAGGATGTGATGGGCAACCTCCAGACCACTTTATTCAGTGAGGACGGGAAAATGCAACGCGAGGGTATCAGCAATCCTGTTTATGATGCCGACGGTTATCTCCAGTCGTTCAAGATGGAAGTGCAAGGTATGGAGATGAGTGTAACCTATAAGTGGGAAAACGGCAAAGTGGTTAGTCAAACGATGGACATGGGTGGCCAAGGGTTCACCATCTCCCGCACTTACAATGAACAGGGAGCTCCCGCCACGGAAAGCATGAACTTCGGTGGCAATGAGATGGTATCCCCCTATACTGACTATAAATACGATGACCATGGCAACTGGATCAGTCGCAAGGGCAGCATGATGGGTCAGGAAATGGAGCAGACCCGCACCATTACTTATTATGAGTAATTAAAGGAGTTAAGTAGTTAAGCCAAATGATTGTTTTATCAAAATGCATGAGATTGGCGAGACTATTATCATTTATATTCGTTTTGTCTATATAAAATGAGACGATTCTTTTTGACCAGCTGTGTATTGGTATTGTGTTTATCAGCACTTGCCCAGACAGATAGAACGTTTACTTTGGACCTGACCGACGACGGTCAGGCCCAAATGGTTTGTTATTTAGCAGAGAATCCCACGGGGAAAGCTATTGTTGGTATTCCCGGCGGCGGTTATTCCGTATTGTCAAACAACCATGAGGGCACCATGGCACACGGATGGCTAAATCAGCGCGGTATCTCCTATTTTGTGGTGAACTACCGATTGCCCAATGGTGACAGGACACGTCCCATCAGTGATGTGGAGAAAGCCTTCCGCATTGTTCGTGACTCTGCCTCTGTGTGGCATATCCATCCTCGCGATATCGGCATCATGGGCTTTTCGGCAGGTGGTCATTTGGCCTCGGTCATCTCCACCCATTCAGCATATGAGGTACGTCCCGACTTTACAATACTATTCTATCCTGTGATTTCGATGGACGAGCGCGTGTCACACAAATACTCCTGTATCAATTTCCTTGGTGAAGAGGGGCAGAAAGACCCCGTGTTGGTCTATGATTTCTCGACTCAAAATGCCGTAAAACGTCACTTGACACCTCCTGCGCTTATTGTCATGGCCAATGACGACCGTTTGGTTCCCCCTGTGACCAATGGTGTGGCATACTATTCCGCCATGCGCAATGCAGGCAATGAGTGCGCGATGTATATCTATCCTTCAGGTGACCACGGTTTCGGCTTCGGTCCTTGGTTCCCGTATCATCAACAGTTGCTTTCCGACATCGGCAATTGGCTTGATGCTCGCAAGACACCCGCAGCCGACGCTCTCCGTGTGGCATGTATAGGCAACAGCATCACAGATGGTCATGGCATAGACATGGCCACTCAGCATGGTTATCCCGCACAGTTGCAGAAAGCCCTTGGCGAAGGCTATTGGGTAAGGAATTTCGGAGTCAGCGGACGTACTATGCTAAACAAGGGCGACCTGCCTTATATGAACGAGCAGGCATGGCGTGATGCCTTGGCATTTGACCCAGACATTGTGATTATCGGTCTAGGCACGAATGACTCGAAGCCCCAGAACTGGCAGTATTCATCCGAGTTTAAGAACGACTTGTTACAGATGATTAACCAACTGCGTCCCAAACTGTCGTTCCCCAGCCAGAAAAAAGGCAAAAAGGTAGTGAAGATGAATCCATCGGCAAAGCCCCGTATATTTCTCTGCACTCCCCCACCCGCATTGAAGTCTTCATGGGCCATCAACGATGCTATCATCACCAATGATATTATCCCCATTCAGAAAGAAGTGGCACAAGAATATGGTTTGCAGTTGATTGACCTGCACGCACTCTTCACCAACCCTGAAACATTGTTGCAGGAAGACGGCATCCATCCCAATGACAAAGGAGTGGGTTTCATGGCTAAAATTATCTCTGAGGCCATAAAAGCGAAGTGAACTGTGTATTTTATACAACAAAAATCGCCAACTCTTACCGAGTTAGCGATTTTTTGTTTATTTTTGCAGGATGAGAGAGGATGGGATTTGTAAGGTAAGCGATTATCATAATTTGAATAATATTCCCCCAAACATAATTTGAATAGCTGAATGATGAAATGCTTAATAGATAGAACAATTTCACGAAAGAAAAAGAGCTTTATCGGTATCTTGGTGCTCATGCTATTGTTAACGAAGAGTATGGGTGTCGAAGCCCAGGACTACCAATTACGTTACGACCAGCCTGCAAGCAATTGGCTTGAAGCCCTGCCAGTGGGTAACGGTCATCTAGGCGCCATGGTATATGGTCGAAACCATGAAGAAATTATCCAATTGAATGAAGACACCTTTTGGAGCGGTTCTCCCCATGACAACAACTCTTCGGAGTCGTATGCCCATCTTGAAGAGGTACGTCAGTTGATATTCGATGGTCATGAAGAAGAAGCAAGTCGGTTGATAGACCAATATTTCATCAAGGGTCCCCATGGTATGCGTTTCCTCCCTATGGGGGAATTGTATCTTCGTTTTGCGTCATCTGGTGATAGCACCTATTTAGGGCGTCGTTTGGAACTTGACCGCGCTATGGCCACAGCCAGCTACAAGGTATTGACCAATCCTAAGAAGCGCAGGGCCTCCACCTGCACGGAAACCGTCTTCTCTTCAATGGCCGACGACGTGATTGTCGTTCGATTAGCTACCGACAAAGGGAAGGCACTCTCCTTCTCTGTCGGTTTCCGCAGCCAGTTGCCCGTTCGTCAGCACATAGAAAAAGGTGTGCTTATCGCCCATGTCGACGGAGCTGACCATGAGGGCATAAAAGCCGGTTTGGGTGCCGAATGCAGGATAAAAGTAACTACTGACGGTGCGTTGCAGGAAGAAGCAGAGAGTTTTACCATAAGCAACGCCTCAGAGGTAACTTTATATATTGTCGCTGCCACCAACTACGTGAACTACCATGATATCAGCGGCGATGCCAGTGCCAAGAATGCTCGCACCCTTGCAGCCATTGAAGGTGTTCCCTATCGCACGCTATTAGACCGTCATCTGGCCAAATACCAAGAGCAATATCGCCGGGTGAGTCTGGAACTGGGTTATGCAGACGAGAGCCAAAACGCTCCGACTGACCAGCGTCTGTTACATTTTTCAGAAAGTAAGGACAACAGTTTCGTCGCTTTGATGTTCCAGTATGGCCGTTACTTACTGATTACCAGTTCACAGCCAGGCACGCAGCCCGCCAACCTGCAAGGACTGTGGAACGACCAGTTGAATGCCCCGTGGGACTCGAAATATACCATCAATATCAATGCCGAAATGAACTATTGGCCCTCAGAGGTGTGTAATATTAGCGAGACCCAGGAACCCTTATTCTCGATGATTAAGGATTTAAGTGAGACTGGAGCCAAGACCGCCCAACAGATGTACCACTGTGGCGGTTGGGTAGCCCATCACAACACTGATCTCTGGCGTATTGCAGGACCTATCGATGGGGCCCAGTGGGGTATGTTCCCCAATGGTGGTGCATGGTTGGCCACCCACCTGTGGCAACATTACCTGTTCAGTGGCGACAAGGAGTTTTTGCGTACGTGGTATCCTGTCATCAAAGGCACTGCAGATTTCTATCTCGACTATTTGCAACCCCATCCTCAATATGGTTGGTTGGTGGCTGTACCATCCGTATCTCCCGAACACGGTCCCATGGGCAAACGCACTGCTGTCACCGCGGGTTGCACGATGGATAACCAAATTGTTTTCGATGCATTGAGCAATACGTTGTCTGCCGCCCGTGTCTTAGGAGAATCATCGGAGTACCAAGACCGTCTTCGCCAGACCATCGCCCAATTACCACCCATGATGATTGGTCGTCACGGACAGTTACAAGAATGGCTCATCGACGGTGATGACCCCAAGGATGAGCACAGGCATATCTCTCATCTTTACGGACTGTACCCTTCAAATCAGATTTCACCATTCAGCCACCCAGAGTTATTCGCCGCCGCTGCCACCACGTTAGCTCAACGCGGTGACATGGCAACAGGATGGAGTCTTGGTTGGAAAATCAATTTCTGGGCCCGCATGCTTGATGGCAACCATGCCTACCGTATCATCTCGAATATGCTCCATCTGTTACCATCGCAAGGACGAGAGTCTTATTATTTCGGTGAAGACGGCAGGAGACAGATGGCTATGGGCCGCACCTATCCTAATCTATTTGATGCCCATCCCCCCTTCCAGATTGACGGCAATTTCGGTTTCACCGCTGGTGTGGCAGAAATGCTGTTACAAAGCCATGATGGTGCCGTTCATCTATTGCCTGCCCTTCCCGAAGCATGGAGCAAAGGCAAAGTGACGGGATTGAAAGCTCGTGGCGGATTCATCGTAGATGAGGAATGGTCGGTCGATGGCCAAGTTTCTCTAAAGGTGAAGGTTAAATCCACCCATGGTGGAGTGTTACGTTTACGTTCTTATCTGCCTTTGGAGGGAAGGGGGTTGCGGCCCGCACAGGGCAGTTGTCCTAATCCTCTGTTGAGCGGTGCCGAAGTGAAGCAGCCTATGGTTTCCCAAGAGTTGTCGCAGGCGCCTTCAACTTCTCTCCGTCAAGTGTATGAATATGACATCGACACAAAAAAAGGAGATGAGATTATGCTGAAGAATCGGTAGTATTATATATATCATTAATGACCATTATGAAGAATATCAAACAAATTGAGAAGGTGGGTTTGCTGTTAGTAGCCCTTCTCGCATTCAGTGTTCAAGTTCACGCCCAGAAAAAGGGTTGGACGGGCAGTTATATCGCTTCGCATTGCGCCGGAACGACCGCCGGAGGCACAAGCATCTGTTATAACATAAGTTTTGAGATTGACCATGACGGTACCTATTACGGCTCCATGTCTATAGACGGTTGGCAGTGCATGGTACGTGCCAACGTATATGCCGAAGTAAAGGGGAACAAACTAACCATTTACTACGACAGTCCCCAAGACGATAATATGGGATTCAACGTGGCCAAAGGCACTAAGATTGTCACCATCACCAAGGGTAAGAAACGTCTTATCGCCTACTGGGGAAAAGACATGATAGAATCTGAGTTTGTTGTCGCGGCTACAAGAATCCAATAACGTTGTAAGATTATAATATTATAAGATTATAAAATTAAAATATTAAAGAATTAAAAGATTATAGACAAATAATTTAGGCACTGAACTCTAAACAATATAGTAATGGTATACAATGAATTAGGGAAGACAGGATTGCGCTTGTCGAATCTTAGTTTCGGAGCTTCGTCGTTGGGTGGCGTATTTCGTGGTATTCGTGAAGAAGAAGGTATCCGTGCCGTCCATACGGCAGTAGACAACGGCATCAACTTCATCGACGTATCTCCATACTACGGTCATTTGAAAGCAGAAACGGTATTAGGAAAAGCGCTGCAAGAAATACCGAGAGACAAGTATTACATATCAACGAAGGTGGGGCGCTATGGGAAAGATGGCGTGAACACATGGAACTATTCCGCGCAACGCGTCACCGACAGTGTGTATGAGAGCATGGAACGGTTACATGTGGACTATATCGACCTAATCAATGTCCACGATATCGAGTTTCAGGCTAGTATGGATGGCGGTTTGCAAAAGGTTGTTGACGAAACCTTGCCCGCCTTGGTAGCCCTCCGCAAGAAAGGTGTGGTGGGTCATGTTGGCATCACCGACCTCCAGCCCGAGAACCTGAAATGGGTCATTGAGCGTTGTGACGATGGCACTGTCGAGAGCATCCTGAATTTCTGCCACTATTCATTGAACGACACGTTGCTCACCGAATACCTCGATTTCTTTGAGAATCACGGAGTGGGAGTCATTAACGCCTCCCCCCTGTCAATGGGACTACTGTCTAGTCGTGGCACGCCCGATTGGCATCCTGCTCCCGAACCATTGAAAGACGCTTGTGCAAGAGCTGCTGCCTTCTGCCAAAAAGAAGGATATCCCATAGAAAAGTTAGCCATCCAATTCTCTACCAGCCTTAACCCCCGCATCACGAGCACCTTGTTCAGCAGTGCCAACCCCGCCAACGTACTGAAAAACATCAGTTATGTGAACGAGCCTATGGATGCTGACTTGGTAAAGGAGGTACAAGCGATTATTGGCGACCAAATGTTTGTGCGATGGAAGAACTCTTGATAATTGACGCTCATAGTCACTTGTGGTTGCGTCAGGACACCAGTTGGAATGGTCAGGTAATTCGCACCACCAAGAATGGCCGTTCCCTGTTTCTTGGTGAAGAAGTGCAGATGCTCCCCCCGTTCATGATTGACGGCAAGAACACCGCCGAAGTATTCCTAAGCAACATGGATTTTGCACAGGTTGCCGGAGCCGTCGTTGTGCAAGAATTTATCGACGGCATCCAAAATGACTATCTGAACGTTGTACGTCAACGTTATCCCGACCGATTCCTTGTTTGCGGTATGGTGGACTACTTGAAAGAAGATTTCTTCGAACAAGCACGTTCTTTGATAGAAACTGGATTCAAGGGGATGGCTATCCCTGGTCACCGTCTGTTGGGGCGATCATTATTGAGTGACGAGCTGATGAAAATGTTTCATTTGATGGAAGAAAAAGACATACTATTGTCCATTACCCTTGCCGATGGCGACCAACAAGTGAGCGAACTGGAAGATGTTATCCAGGAATGTCCCCGACTACGTGTTGCCATCGGTCATCTGTGCATGGCCAATCCGCCTGTAATATCCCCCTGGGAGAATCCCTCATGGCGACGACAAGTGAAATTGGCAAGCCACGAGCATGTGAAAATAGAGACTGGCGGCATCACGTGGTTATACAATTCTGAGTTTTACCCGTACCCCACCGCTATACGTGTTATCCGAGAGGCTGCATCGTTAGTGGGCATGGACAAGATTATGTGGGGCAGCGACTATCCCCGCACCATCGCCGCCATCACCTATCGCATGTCGTATGATTTCATTGTGAAGTCTAATGAATTGACGTGGAAGGAGAAATTTATGCTGCTGGGTGGTAATGCGAAAGAGTTCTACGGCTTTAGAGTGTTGCCGCAACTACCGTACGTTAAGCACATGGCAGAGTGAAGGATATTGAACGTTGGACATCGAAAATTATAGTTTGACAAATAAAAAATATGAAAGCGATACAAATAAGTGGATTAAGGGAGATGGGAGTCGTCGGAATTCCAGAGGAAGTGATGAGAGAAAATGAAGTGCTCCTTCGTTTGGAATATGTCGGTTTTTGCGGCTCTGACTTGAGTACTTATATGGGCAAGAATCCCATGGTGAAAATGCCCGTGATACCAGGTCATGAAGTAGGAGCCGTGATAGAGAAAGTGGGCCGTTCCGTTCCAGAAGGTCTGAAGCCAGGCATGGTGGTTACGGTGAACCCGTACACCAACTGCGGCAAATGCGCCTCGTGCAGAAACAAACGTGTCAATGCCTGTCAGCATAACGAGACGTTGGGCGTTCAGCGTAATGGTGCCATGCGCGAATACATCGCATTGCCATGGGAGAAAATCATTCCAGCAGGATTACTCACACCCCGCACCTGTGCCTTGATAGAGCCTATGAGTGTCGGCTTCCACGCAGTGAGCCGTGCGCAGGTAACGGATATCGACGTAGTGATGGTTATCGGATGCGGCATGGTGGGCATGGGAGCCGTTGTCCGTAGCGTACAACGCGGCGCCACCGTTGTCGCCGCCGACATCGACGATGAAAAACTATCGTTGGCCAAGGAGATGGGTGCCTGTTATGTCATCAACACGAAGACAGAGGATGTCCATGCCCGTCTGCTAGAAATCACTTCTGGTTTCGGCCCCGACGTAGTGATAGAGGCTGTCGGCAGTCCCATCACCTACCAGATGGCCGTTAACGAGGTTGCCTTCACGGGGCGCGTCATTTGCATCGGCTACGCCAAGGCCGAGGTATCTTTCCAGACCAAATTTTTCGTCCAGAAAGAGTTGGACATCCGTGGTTCACGCAATGCCGAGCCCAGTGATTTCCGTGCTGTAATTCATTATTTGGAGAAAGGCTCTTGCCCTGTGGATTCCCTTATCAGTCGTGTGGTCAAGCCTGAAGAAGCCGCCACAGCCATGCAAAAGTGGTCTGAAGCACCCGGCAAGGTATTTAGGATATTAGTGGATTTCACCTAAGGCTGACCACTTATGAAACGATTGAATTGGCTTATTGCCTTCTTTCTAACCATTTCAACTATGCCTATATTCGCCCAACGAAAATCCCCGATTGTCAGACCCGCCACACAGGCTGGACGATTTTATGAGAGCGACCCCAACGTGTTGCGACAAGAAGTGGACGACTTTCTTCGCCGTCATGCCAAAGAGCGCTCTTATGACAACTTAGCCGCTGTTATCGTACCCCATGCCGGGCATTATTTCTCCGGCAACGTAGCTGCTTCTGCCTATATGGCCATCCCTTCTGATAGACATTACAAGCGCATTTTCCTGTTGGGTCCCAGCCATTACGAATGGCTTGAAGGTGCGAGCGTAAATACAGAAGCGGACTACTACGCCACTCCTCTTGGTAGGGTTAAGATAGACTGTGAGACCGCACTGGCACTGACCCATGAAGATAGTGTTTTCGCGTATCACAAGAAAGCCCACGACCGTGAACATTGCCTTGAGGTGCAGTTGCCTTTTCTCCAGCGGCGGATGAAAGAAGTTCCTCCCATTGTTCCCATCATCATCTCTACGAATGACTATACGAAGTTGCAGCGAATGGCCGAGGTGCTGAAGCCCTATTTCACCGAAGAAAATCTCTTTGTAATCAGCAGTGACTTTTCCCACTACCCTTCATATAAAGACGCTTACGAGGTAGACGGGAATACACGCGATGCTATACTTAGCGGTGATGTAGGCCGGTTCATTGCCACGATAGAAAGCAACAGCCGTCTTGGCAAGAAGAACCTCTCCACCAGTGCCTGCGGCGAGTTTCCCATCGTCACCCTGATGCTCATGCTCAATGACGAATATGAGATAAAACACTTGTTGTACCAAAATTCTGGTGACATCGACCACCATGACCCCACACGTGTGGTGGGCTACCATTCATTTGCCATTCTACGAAAAGCGAAAACCACGAAACAAGATTCGCCCACTGGATTCACCCTTACAGACAGTGACCGCCAACAGTTAAAACAAATCGCAAAGGAAAGCATACTGTCTGTTTTTGACCACAAGACCTATCATCCAGATGGACAACATCTTAGAACGACAAATCCTACCCTTGCCCACCATTGCGGCGCTTTTGTCACCCTCACCCAAGAGGGTCGGCTTCGCGGTTGCATTGGTATGCTCAGTGGAACCCAACCCCTTTACCAAACTATCTCTGAGATGGCTAAAGCAGCCGCCTTTGAAGACCCACGTTTTCCCGACCTACGTCGTGAGGAAATGGACATTACAGACATTGAGATTTCTGTTCTCAGTCCGATGCGTAGGATTAAGAGTATTGACGAATTTGAGTTGCATCGCCACGGCATCTATATTGTGAAAGGTCATCGCAGCGGCACGTTCCTTCCTCAAGTGGCAGACGAAGTGAACTGGACGAAAGAGGAGTTTCTCGGTCATTGTTCCCGCGACAAAGCAGGTCTTGGTTGGGATGGTTGGCGTACTGCCGAGATATATGTTTATGAAGCTGTCGTTTTCTGATGGAGAAACACGAATGCCATTATTATCAACTGTTGGACGACGGAGTCATGGAATGTCTGCTCTGCCCCCACCACTGCCACATTGCAAAGGGCAAGACAGGACGCTGTCGCAGTCGTCGGAATGACGGCAATCGTCTAGTCAGTGAGGTCTATGGCCGTCCTTGTGCTGTTGCCATTGACCCCATCGAAAAAAAGCCCCTGTATCATTTCCATCCCGGCACGAAATGTCTGTCCATAGCTTGCACGGGCTGCAATTTCCATTGTCTGAACTGCCAGAACCACGATATTTCACAAGCTGCACCTAATGAGGTAACTGTAGTAGACTTATCACCCGAACAAGTGGTCGATCTTTGCATCGAACATAATTGTCCCGGCATTGCCTACACCTATACTGAGCCTCTTACTTATATAGAATATGTTGCGGATATCGCCCGACTTGCCCACGAACGCGGATTGTGGAATATCCTAGTGAGCGCCGGATATGTTTGCAAAAAACCCCTACGTGACCTTTTGCCTTTTCTCGATGCAGCCAATATCGACCTGAAGTCGTTCAGTGACACTACCTATAGGGAGGTGAGCGGCGGTAGGTTGTCCATAGTGTTAGACACTATTCTCGCTCTGCGCGATGCCGGTGTATGGTTGGAAATCACCAACCTGGTCATTCCTGGAGTGAACGATGATGCCGACGGAATAAGTTCTATGTGCAAATGGTTAGTTAACCATCATTTGGAAGGAGCTCCACTCCATTTCAGTCGTTTCTTCCCACAGTACAAGATGAGACATATTCCCCCTACCCCGTTGAAGACCTTGGCTATAGCCAAACGTATCGCTGAGGAAGAAGGCATCAAACACGTATATTTAGGCAATGTGGGGTGAGCCCTCCCGACCCCTCCGTTTCATTGCCGTCGTGATTTGATATACGACCTTACATCATTCCAGTGGTAATAAGGAGGTGTTTTCGTATTGATGCCAGGTATAGTGGTCTCATTTTCGTTGAGAAGGAATTTCACCAAAATATCGTTGGATTGATTCTTTCGATAGAACACCATCTGAATGTTCGCCGCCATGGGTATTATCTTATCGATGGAGATGTACTTATATAGGTTTTCCAAGTCGTTCGTAGCCCCCATAGCCTCTTTCAGTCCAAGCACGTAAGCCAGCGGTAACACAGAGCTGTCGTGGCTGAAACGTAACGTCATGGCCGGTTTTCCCTCCATTAATACCTTGTCAGCGGAAGCCATGATGCTGTCGACCACTTCGTTGAGGATATGGTAATATGGTGCGCTTCCCGGTACCAGTCCCGTATCGAGCAGCCACGACACGTTGTAGCCTTGCCACATATCGAACAGTTCGTCGGGTGTGAAAATGTCAATGAGCGAAATACCCAGTTCCGGCACGTTCTGCAAGTCTTCCGCCACATTGTACAACGCCTCCATGAGTTCCCTACCATTGAAAGAGGATGTTAGTTTTGAAGTATCGGTAATCAAAGAAGCCACCAAACGTTGTGGATTGTGAGCCCTTTCAAAGATCACCTTCGCCTGTTGCCACATCGCATCGCTTTCTGGAGAAGCCCCTGGTTTGAGACTTAAGTCCTCCACCACATATTTCATATCGTGTTTGCTGGCATCGAGTGTTATCTCCATTGCCGGATTCAGCGACTGCATTTCCATGCAGAAATTGAACATGCTGAGCATACACCTTCGTGATGTCGACGATTTGGCTTCAACTTGTAACGGTTGCGAAAGGAGGTCATTAAAGCGTTCATACATACGATGCGCTATTTCACGGTGTTGTCGTCCTCCCAATTCCGTCAAATCGCCATCTCGGTGCCATGCGTCGGCATATCCAATACGCAGTTTTTCGAGAACCTCCTTTCCCTTTGGCGAAAGCAATCCCACATTCTGTGCGCTATCAAGCATATTAATAGCTGTGAGGTAGTATTGGTTATTCGACATATAACGCGATCCATGTCGGGCATAATGGAAAATATAGAAAGGCTCATATCCCGCTGGTGGCGGAGAGAGTTTCTGTTGTCGTGGCCCTGGGTAAGCAAAGTAGTTGGAACCTGTCCTGTAGATGTCATTGAGCATTTCTTTTTTGGTGGTCTGTGCCCAAGTGGCCGTCGCCATCATCAACGCGAGGGCCACAACCATTATCCTATTGTTTTTCATTGTCATTGGATTTATAGGTTATATTGGCATTTTCCAGCATTTCACTGTAATAACGTTCCACGTCCGTCCAGTGGTAGAAGGGGAAACTATCCGTTTGAATAGGTATTGACGTTTCATTTTCATTCATCAGGAATTTCACAAGAACATCGCCGCCACCTTGTTTTCTAAAGAATACCCATTGCACATTCCCCGCCATGGGAATCAATCGGTACAACGCGAATGAATTGTGCAGGTTCTCCATGTCGTCGGTAGCATGAATAGCTTCCTCCACCCCCATGATGTATGCGAAAGGCAACAGCACGCTGTCATGTCCGAAGCGCAGACGAACCCCCTCTTTGCCCGAATTCACCATTTGTCGTGCCTCGTCAATGAAATTTCTCAGAAGTGGGTATATGGCATAGTAATTGGGTTGCGCTCCCGGCATGAGTCCCTCCCATAGGCACCAGCTGGCGTTGTATGCCCTGAATCCATCAATAATCTCATCGTCTGTCAACACATCATTAAACGATAATTGAAGTTCCGGCAGGCAAAGCAAGTCAGCATTGACCTCCCACAAGTTATCAGCCAATATATGAGGATCAACAAGTTTTTTCGCCTTGGTCGTGTCGTTGAAAAGGAGCGTCATCAAACGTTTCCCGTTAAGCATCCTGTGTTTAAAATCTGACAGTATGTCGTACAGCTCACCATCTCTCTTCGACTTGGGAATGGCGATGCTGTCGTTGGGTGTGAGGTAATACATATCGTGCTCGCTCGCATTCATCTCAATGTCAAGCAGCGGGTTCATCGTCAACAGTTCCAAGCAGCAATTTGCCATGCTGAGCATACATCGTCTCACTGTCGAAGAGTTGGCCTTTACCTTCAGCGGTTTCGTCATCAGCGATGGATAGTTAGTCACCATGCGATGGGCAATGGCCCGATGCTGTCGTGCTCCCAGCTGTGTCAGGTCACCATAGCGTTTATTGGCATCTTCGTTTACGATTCTCATTTTCTGCAGGGTCTCTTCACCTGTTGGTGTAAGCAATCCCATGGAATGTGCCGAATCGAGTTTATTGAAGAGGTTTTTGTACACGTCATCATCGGTCATGTAGCGAGCGCCGTGCCGACCATAATGAGTGATATAGAATGGTTCGTATCCAGCTGGCGGTGGAGTAACATGCCCCGACGGATTGGGATAATTACAATAGTTCGAGCTTGCCAATTCTGGATGTGCCAGCAGTTCTGCCCTCGATGTCTGTGCCTGTACGGCCATAGATGCCATAACGAACACTATGAATAGCCATGTTTTCCGTTTTTTCATGGAGGAAAAGAAAGATTAAAAGATTAGAAAATTAAAAGATTAGAAGGATGAGATTAAATAAAGGTACTGATGGATGATAAATAGGAGAATGACAAGGGATAGGATTCATTGAAAACAATGGCGTTGCCTTTTATGGCAACGCCATTGTTTGATGGAACTATCTGTATTTAGCGTACCACCTGTGTGAATTCTGGTTTTGATCCTTGATCTTTACCGACTGTGACGTAGATGGTAGAGGTGGCCTCATTGCCATCGAACCCTCTGCTCTTGACCATGAACTTATAATCGGTGCCGTCAGGAGTCTGTCGTTTTCCCACTGTGGAGGGTGTGCCGAGAGGGAATTGGTAACTGGAACATGCCGCATCAAATAGTGCTTTCTCCTCGTCGGTGACAGGTTGCTGTTCAGAGTAATCGGGCAGTTTCTCCACCGTGCCCGCCTTGTATCCATTTTCTTTTAGGAACCTGTCAAGTTCCTTTGCAGCAGCAGCAACCCTTGCCGTACGCACTCCATATCCCTCTTGTATCTTTGCCTTAGGGAGTGCTTTCTTGAGAGCATCGGTTGATGTATTCAATCCACCACTACCGAATGTACAAAATGGTATGATGGTCTTTCCTTCGAAATCATTGTTCTTGACCAGTGTGGCGATAGGCATCGCATAGGTGCCGAACCAGATGGGATATCCGAGGAAGATGGTATCGTAATCAGCGATTTTGGACTTGAGCGGTTTAATTTCAGGTGTCTGTCCGCTCTGCATCTCACGTTGTCCCCGTTGCATGGTTTGCTGGAAATCACCAGAATAAGGTTCCACGGCTTCGATGCTTTCGATGTCGGCGCCTAATTGTTTTTGCAATTCTTCGGCCACAGTCTTTGTCGTTCCTGTTTCAGAATAATAGAGAATCAACGTTTTTGATTTCTGAGCGCAGCCTGTTGTGATGGAGGCGATAAGAGTCATTGCCAAAAATAATTTTTTCATAAGTTAGTGTTATTGATGTATTTTGCAAAGTTACAACAACTATTTCTAACGAGCAAAAATATGAAGAAAAACTTTTTCCTACTTAACTAAGATAGTCTGGTGATCATCATAAACATCATGAGAGAGTCATGCGACATCGCCAATAAAGGAATCTGAAGAATGTAACAGAAATCTATGAACTGTTCATGCTGACCATTGGTCATAAGTTTGACCTGTAAGCCATCATCTAACAGTGATGTGGAAACACCCCTGTTTCACCTCGTATTTCACATAACAACGTTGTTGTTGTCGCAAATCGCGCAACACTTCAGACAACACCCATTTGAGCGTATCGTTCTGAACGGCCCTTCTAACGGGGGCTTGTGGAGGTTGCACCGTGACATAACGATTGTAACAAATATCGAAAGTGGTACCATAAAGATGGCAACTGTTTTCCGTAGCGTTTTTGTTATGTCCACGCAATTTCTCCACATCGTCGGCAGTACGTGTGGCACTGGTGACAATCATCTGGTGGAGAGGCACGTGTTTAACATAAAGACTATCTAGGAAGCTACGACCTATGTCCTGAAGTAGTACAGCTGCCCTAGGAACCAGATAAGGGATACTGCGTTTGAGGTTGTCGAGTCGGAAATAAGGATTAGCTCCAACATAAACCATTTCACCTTTCCTTCTATCCAGCTCGTCCCTATTGGCGAGAGGAGAGATGCCATAAGCCAAAGCTGCCGTCAGCTGTACATCGTTGGAATCGGGAAAAGCCTCCTTATAGTTATAGACGCCCATGATAGGGTGTTTTTTATCAGTGTAAACGGGCAAGGATGTCGCAGTTGGCGTAAGTGAGCTTACAGTATCATTCACAGCAGCTTGAGTTGTGGGTTTTATCGTATCCGCCGTGGCTATCTTTACACTATCCTCATAGATCGCAACATCTTCCCCAACCGTTCTTGGACCGGCCACGGAAGGGAAGATGCACCTTACTAAGGCCAAGACAAGCACGACCGCCACAAAGCCTTGCAAGAATCTGTTTTTGGATATAATCTTTCTCAAATCGCCCATAGACGGCACAAAGATACGATATTTTCATCAAAAAAGAAAAGGATATGAAACATTTACTCTATTCACCACTGTGATTATCCAAATTTCTCCATTGTGAAAAACGGCCCAATTGCGGTGCCTTGGCATTAAAAACAAAAACTTCATATTTTGTTTTTCGCTCGCCTTGCAGTAATTTTGAATAAATCACGCTACGGCTCGGCTATAAAAACAAAAACTTCGTATTTTGTTTTGTATTTCGCTCGCCTTGCAGTAATTTTGCAGGAAAATAACGAAATTCAAAAATTGGTAGAGAAACACATAGTAATAGAAGATGTTGACCCCATCATGCTGTATGGAGCCAACAATGTTCATTTACAGATGATTAAGTCGCTCTTCCCGAAGTTGCGCATCATGGCCCGCGGCAATGTGATACGTGTTTTGGGCGAAGAAGATGAATTGGAGCGTTTTGAAACCCACATGAAAAACCTCCGTCATCATCTGCTGACGTATAATGTGCTTACGTCGGAAGACATTCTTCAAATCATCAAGGGCGAACGCACTCCTTCCGAATCATCGAAAGGAGTGTTGGTATATAGTATGTCAGGGCGGCCCATCAAGAGCCGAAGTGAAAACCAACAGGCACTCATTGATGCGTACGACACCCATGACATGGTATTTGCCGTAGGACCCGCTGGCACAGGCAAGACCTATTTGAGCATCGCCTTGGCTGTGCGTGCCCTGAAGGAGAAGACTGCCAAAAAGATAATACTCTGTCGTCCCGCCGTGGAAGCAGGTGAGAAGTTAGGCTTCCTGCCCGGTGACATGAAAGATAAAATTGACCCTTATCTACAGCCCCTATATGATGCGCTGGAAGATATGTTACCAGTAGTGAAATTACAGGACATGATGGAAAAGCACGTCATCCAGATTGCCCCCCTTGCTTTTATGCGCGGTAGAACGTTGAGCGATGCTGTGGTGATTCTTGACGAAGCACAGAACACAACACCTGCACAGTTGCGTATGTTCCTCACCCGAATGGGTTGGAACACGAAGATGCTGATTACTGGTGACCTGACACAGGTGGATTTGCCTAAGGGCCAAAAAAGTGGCCTGCGTGAGGCTTTGGACACGTTGAGTGGCATTGAAGGCATCGCTGTAGTTGAGATGTCAAAGAAAGACATTGTGCGTCATAAGTTAGTAACAAGGATTGTACAAGCATATGAAAGGGTGGATAAAGCTCAAGAATAAGGGGGCAGATTAGTATAACAGAAATAAAGAGAAATATAAGACAAGAAAAGAAATGAAAGCA
Organism: Prevotella sp.; assembly: GCA_017538105.1. Lineage (GTDB taxonomy): Bacteria > Bacteroidota > Bacteroidia > Bacteroidales > Bacteroidaceae > Prevotella. The sequence goes on from JAFYJN010000035.1 coordinate 43,135, forward strand.
TTGACAACAACCAATTTCCATTTTCCTGGACAAAAGAGCGTATATCACGGGAAAGTCCGTGACGTGTATGACATTGACGGCGACCTGCTTGTGATGGTAGCCACCGACCGCATTTCTGCTTTCGATGTCATTTTACCGAAGGGAATTCCTTTTAAAGGTCAGATTTTAAACCAGATAGCCGCCAAGATGCTTGACAGCACCAGTGACATCTGTCCAAACTGGAAATTGGGCACCCCCGACCCCATGGTTACCGTTGGTTTACGTTGTGAAGGTTTCCGCGTAGAGATGATTATCCGCGGCATCCTTACCGGAAGCGCTTGGCGTGCCTATGAAGAAGGTTGTCGCGAATTGTGTGGTGTTCGTCTTCCCGACGGAATGCGGGAGAACGAACGTTTTCCCGAGCCCATCATCACACCGACCACAAAGGCAGACGAGGGACATGACATGAACATCTCCCGAGAAGAGATTATTTCCACAGGGTTGGTGAATGCCGAGGACTATGCGGTGATGGAAGAATACACCCGAAAATTGTTCGCTCGTGGTCAGGAGATTGCCGCTCAACGTGGTCTAATTCTCGTGGACACCAAATATGAGTTTGGCAAGCACGACGGCAAAGTGTACCTCATCGATGAGATACACACTCCTGATAGCAGCCGCTATTTCTATGCCGACGGATATGAGGAGCGTTTCGCTAAAGGCGAGCCCCAGCGTCAGTTGTCAAAGGAGTTTGTGCGCCAGTGGCTGATAGAGCATGATTTCATGAACGAACCTGGGCAGACGATGCCCGAGATTACCGATGCCTATGCCGAGAGCGTGAGCGACCGCTACATCGAGTTGTACGAACACATCACCGGCGAAAAGTTCTTGAAAGATGATCATGCCAGCGATCTGTCAGCTCGCATAGAGAAGAACGTAAGCAACTACCTATCCCAACGCCAATAATAATGTACGAGCAGGAGCGTATCAAACCCTACAACGAAGAAGGCGATAAGCGAGCCCAGGTGGAGGAGATGTTCGACAACATCGCTCCCACTTACGACAAACTTAACCATCTATTGTCGTGGAACATCGACAAGAGGTGGCGCAAGCGTGCCGTTGCAGAGTTGGCCCCCTACTCTCCTGCCACGATCCTCGACGTAGCCACTGGCACGGGTGATTTCGCCCTGCAGTTGGCCACCACACTTCATCCACAGGAAGTTGTTGGTGCCGACATTAGTGAAGGCATGATGGAGGTGGGCCGCCAGAAAGTACACTCCGCCGGACTTGACGACATCATACAATTCACCAAGGAAGACTGTTTCAAGATGACTTTTCCCGATGGCCGTTTCGATGCCGTCACCGCCGCCTTCGGCATCAGGAACTTTTCCGACCTCGACGCTGGACTTCGTGAGATGTGCCGTGTACTGAAACCCGGTGGCCACTTAAGCGTTGTCGAGTTAACGACTCCACGCCGATTCCCCATGCGTCAGTTGTTTTGGCTCTATTCACACACCATCCTCCCCATTTATGGTAAGTTGGTTTCCAAGGACGGCAGTGCCTACCGTTATTTGACCGCCACGATTGAAGCCTTTCCCCAAGGCGAAGAGATGGTGAATATCTTGAGACGCGCCGGTTTCAGCGAAGCACGTTTCCACAGAATGACTTTCGGTGTTTGCACGCTCTATTTCGCAACCAAATAACCCCTTGATTATGGACAAATACGGACTTATCGGCTACCCTTTGGGGCATTCCTTCTCCATCAGCTATTTCAACGAGAAGTTCAAAAATGAAGGCATTGACGCAGTATATGAGAATTTCGAAATTCCCTCGATAGATAATTTCCTTGAAGTGGTGGAAACCAACCCTGACCTCCGCGGCTTGAATGTGACAATACCCTATAAGCAGAAAGTGATGAGTTTCCTCGACTATATCTCTCCCGAGGCCCGCGCCATTGGTGCGGTGAACGTCATCCGCATTGAACGCAAAGGGACTAAGACCATCATGAAAGGCTACAACAGCGATGTTATAGGCTTTACCCAGAGCATTGAGCCATTATTGGAAAGCCACCACAAAAAAGCTCTCGTATTGGGAACTGGCGGCTCATCGAAAGCCATCGCCTTCGGCCTCCATTCCTTGGGGGTGGAGAGTGTATTCGTAAGTCGTTACGAGCGACCTGGTACCATCCAGTATGACAAACTGACCCCTGAGGATGTGAAAGAATACAACGTGATAGTAAACTGTACGCCCTGTGGCATGTATCCCCACACCGACCAGTGCCCTTTGTTACCCTATGAGGCCATGGACAACCACAACCTGCTTTACGACTTGATTTACAATCCCGACAAAACCCTTTTCATGCGCAAGGGGGCCGCTCAGGGAGCCACTGTAAAGAATGGTTTGGAGATGTTGCTTTTGCAGGCCTTTGCAAGTTGGGATTTTTGGAATGAGTGATGAAGGGAGTCCCCCTTCCCTTTAGAAGCGAAAACCAGTAATTCACCCATCCCCTCAAAGAAAGTGTGCTGGTAATGAACGTGAAAATGAGGAATGATGAGGGAGGAATGAAAAGATATTTATCAGGAAACAATAATACGAAATACATGGATAATAAAAACCGTTATATGATGCGTGGTGTGAGTGCCCAGAAAGAAGACGTGCACTCCGCCATCAAGCACATAGACAAGGGGCTTTACCCCCATGCCTTTTGCAAAATCATCCCTGACATCATTGGTGGCGATCCCGAATATTGCAATATCATGCACGCCGACGGAGCAGGCACCAAGTCGTCATTGGCATATATGTATTGGAAAGCCACAGGCGACCTAAGTGTATGGCGCGGCATCGCACAAGACGCCATTGTGATGAACACCGACGACCTGTTGTGTGTGGGAGCTGTTGACAACATTCTTTTGTCGAGTACAATTGGTAGGAACAAGATGCTCATCCCCGGTGAAGTTGTCTCCGCCATCATCCAAGGCACAGATGACTTGTTAAAGCAAATGCGAGAGATGGGCATCGGCATCTATCCCACCGGTGGAGAAACGGCCGACGTGGGCGACTTGGTAAGGACCATCATTGTTGACAGCACAGTTACCTGCCGTATGCGCCGCAGCGATGTCATCGACAATGCCAATATCCGTCCAGGCGATGTCATTGTAGGATTATCATCCTCAGGACAAGCTACCTATGAAGACCGATACAACGGAGGTATGGGCAGTAACGGTCTGACAAGTGCCCGTCACGATGTGTTCGCCAAATACTTGGCCACGCTCTATCCAGAGAGTTTTGATTCCGCCGTTCCCAACGAACTAGTGTATAGTGGCAAATACCAGTTAACTGACCCCATCGAAGGAACATCCGTGGACGCAGGTCAGTTGGTGCTCTCCCCCACCCGCACCTACGCTCCCGTGATACGCCGAGTGCTGGACGAGATGCATGAAGAGATTCACGGTATGGTGCATTGCACAGGCGGAGCCCAAACAAAGGTGTTGCATTTTGTGAAGGACGACTGTCATGTGGTGAAAGACAACCTGTTTGATGTTCCTCCTTTGTTCCGCATCATCCAAGAATGTAGCGGCACAGATTGGCGTGAGATGTACCAAGTGTTCAACATGGGACACCGGATGGAAATCTATGTTCGCCCGGAGATGGCCCAACGCATCATTGACATCAGCCAAAGTTTCAACATTGACGCCCAGGTGGTTGGTCATATCGAAGAAGGAAAGCGTGGGTTGACGATTGAAAGTGCCTACGGAAAATTTGATTATCAATAAATTGCGTCAATGGAAAACAACAGCATTTTACAGAAACTTGACGGTCTGGAAGCACGTTACGAAGAGATTTCCACCCTTATTACCGACCCCGATGTTATAGCCGACCAGGAGCGTTATGTGAAACTCACCCGCGAATACAAGGAGTTAGGAGACATCATGGATGCCCGAAAAAGGTATATAGCTTGCCTGACTGGCATCCATGAGGCCAAGGACATCATCGCCAATGAGAGCGACCCCGAAATGCGCGAAATGGCCCGTGAGGAACTGCAGATGAACGAAGCGTTACAACCTCAATTGGAAGAAGAAATCAAACTCGCTTTGGTACCCAAAGATCCCGAGGATGCCAAGAATGTCCAAATGGAGATTAGGGCAGGTACTGGTGGTGATGAAGCGTGTCTTTTTGCCGGTGACCTCTTCTCGATGTACAAGAAGTTCTGCGATTCGAAAGGATGGAACCTTTCTGTTACCAGTGTCAGTGAAGGAGCCGTCGGCGGTTACAAAGAGATAGACTTTGCTGTTAGTGGCGATGGTGTCTATGGCATTTTGAAATACGAGTCGGGGGTTCACCGCGTGCAACGCGTTCCTGCCACGGAGACACAAGGTCGTATGCATACCAGCGCCGCCACAGTGGCCGTTTTGCCTGAGGCTGACAAGTTTGAGGTGACCATCAACGAGGGCGACATCAAATGGGACACCTTCCGCAGCAGCGGTGCCGGCGGACAGAATGTGAACAAAGTGGAATCGGGCGTTCGTCTGCGCTATCCGTGGAAGAATCCCAATACAGGCGAAGTGGAGGAAATTCTCATCGAGTGTACCGAAACCCGTGACCAACCCAAGAACAAAGAACGGGCATTGTCACGTCTGCGTACTTTCATTTACGACCGCGAACATCAGAAATACATGGACGATATCGCCAGTCGCAGAAAGTCGTTGGTGTCGACGGGTGACCGTTCTGCGAAGATACGCACCTATAATTTCCCGCAGGGGCGTGTTACCGATCACCGTATTGGATATACGACTCATGACCTGCAAGGTTTTCTCGGCGGTAACATTCAGGACATGATTGACGCCCTGACGGTTGCGGAGAATGCAGAACGAATGAAAGAGGCGGAAATGTAGGAACCCACCCTAGCCCTCCTATGGGGAGGGGGAGAAAGCAAAAAAACGTTAGTGCTAAACTAAATGATACAAATATGACAAGAGAAGAGCTGGTCCATCTAATATTTGAGCGGAAGAGTTTTCTTTGTGTAGGACTAGACCCCGACATGTCCAAGATGCCCAAGCATCTACTTGTAGAGGACAATCCCATTTATGCGTTTAACCGCGCCATCATAGATGCCACCGCACCATATTGTGTGGCTTATAAGCCAAATCTGGCATTTTACGAACAGTTGGGAGGGAGTGGAATGGAAGCCTTTGAGTTGACAGTGAGTTATCTACAAGAGCACTATCCTAGGCATTTTATCATCGCCGATGCCAAACGTGGCGACATTGGCAACACATCGAAGATGTATGCCCGCAGTTTCTTCGACCACTATGGTGTAGATGCCGTCACCGTCGCCCCATACATGGGCATTGACAGCGTAACGCCCTTCCTCACATACAAAGACAAATGGGTGGTGCTATTGGCCCTGACCAGCAACATCGGTTCTTTGGATTTCCAACTCACAGAGAGCCAAGACGGCGAGCGCCTGTTTGAGAAAGTACTTCGCGTGTCATCGGAATGGGGCACTATCGATAACATGATGTATGTAGTGGGAGCTACGCGTGGCGAATTGATTGCCGATGTGCGCAAGGTGGTGCCCAACCATTTCCTGCTCGTTCCCGGAGTGGGAGCACAAGGAGGCAGCCTGGAAGAGGTGTGCCGTTATGGCATGACCTCAGACTGTGGACTCCTTGTCAACAGTTCCCGGGGTATTCTCTATGCCAGTCAAGGAGAAGATTTCGCCGAAGCTGCAGCCGCAGCAGCCAATTCCTTACAGGAAGAAATGGCATTAATAATTTCGAATTACTAATGAGGAATTACGAATGAGGAGGGTTGAGTGATGAGTGTGCATAAGATTATCAACGACCCAGTATTCGGTTTCATCAAGATCCCGAGGGGGCCGTTGCTCGATATTGTGAAACATCCGCTGTTCCAGCGACTTTCACGCATTAAGCAGTTAGGATTGGCTTCCGTGGTCTATCCGGGGGCACAGCATACTCGTTTCCAGCACTCGTTAGGTGCCTATTACCTCATGTCGGAAGCCATTCTATCTCTTTCGCAAAAAGGTATTTTTATTTTCGACAGTGAGGCCGAAGCCGTGGAAGCCGCCATCCTAATGCACGACATCGGGCATGGCCCATTCTCGCATGTGTTGGAAAATACCCTCATCAGCGGCATTTCACACGAGGAGATTTCCTTGTTGATGATGGAACAAATCAACAACGATCTGAAAGGGGCTCTCACCTTGGCCATACAGATTTTCAAGGGCAACTATCCCAAGCGGTTTCTCCATCAGCTGTTAAGCAGCCAGTTGGATATGGACCGCCTTGACTATTTACGCCGCGACAGTTTTTTTACAGGCGTGACGGAAGGCAACATCGGCAGTGCCCGCATCATCAAGATGCTGAATGTGAAGGACGACGAGTTGGTTGTCGATTCTAAAGGTATCTATTCGATAGAAAACTACCTCACCTCTCGCCGCCTAATGTATTGGCAGGTGTACCTCCATAAAACTACGGTTGCCATGGAGAAGGTTCTGGTTAATACCTTGTTACGTGCCAAGGCTCTCTGTCGGTCAGGAGCGGATTTGTTCGCCCCACCCTCATTGCATTATTTTCTCACACATGATGTGGACCATGACTATTTCTTGAACCATGCCGAAGCCCTTGAACATTATGAGCGTTTGGACGACAATGACATTTGGTGTGCCGTGAAAGAATGGTCGCGTCATGCCGACCCCGTATTGAGGATGTTGTCGCGTGACATCGTGGAACGTCGTCCTTTCCATGTTGAAATCAATGAGCAGCCATTCCCAGACGACTACGTGTCGGACATTCTGTCACGGATGGAAAAAGCCACAGACATTCATGGTAGAGACCTTGACTACCTATATAGCATGAACACCATTCAGAAAGACATGTATGATGTGACCGACGACCACATCAGCATATTATATAATGACAGCAGTACAAAAGACATAGCCGAGGCCTCGGAAATACTCAATGTTTCGTTACTTTCCAAAAAAATACGCAAATATTATCTTTGTTATCAAAGATTTTGAAGAAAAAACCGTATATTTGCAAAATTATTGAAAACATTATCTACGAATGGAGTTTTCTGCCCAACAAATAGCCGATATGGTACAGGGACGCGTGGAAGGCAATCCTGACACCCTGATACATACTTTTTCAAAAATAGAACAAGGCGAGGAAGGATCAATTTCTTTCATCTCCAATCCCAAGTATGCCCATTATATCTATGAGACCAAAGCAAGTGTTGTTCTAGTGAACGAAGATTTCGAGGTGGATTGTCCCATATGTCCCACATTGATTCGTGTGAAGAACGCTTACGAGACTGTAGCCCAACTGTTACAACTATACGAGTCGATGAAACCCAAGAAGAGTGGCATCGACAGTTTGGCCTTCGTTTCCGACACAGCCACCGTGGGTGAAGGATGCTATATCGGTGCCTTCGCTTATATTGGCGAAGGTGCAACTATTGGCAAGGGTACCCTAATATACCCCAATGCCTATATAGGCGACGAGGTGACTCTCGGCGACGGATGCATTGTCTATCCACATGCCGTGGTGTATCACGGTTGTAAATTGGGCAATCGTGTTATCATGCATAGTGGCAGTGTTGTTGGTGCCGATGGTTTTGGCTTCGCTCCTGGCGCTGACGGTTACGACAAGATTCCCCAAATAGGCATTGTGACCATCGAAGACGATGTTGAGATTGGAGCTAATACCTGCATTGATCGTTCGACTATGGGCAGCACCATCGTTCATCGCGGTGTGAAGTTGGACAATCTGGTACAATTGGCCCACAACACCGAAGTTGGGGAACATACCGTCATGTCTTCGCAAGTAGGCGTGGCTGGCAGCACTAAAATTGGTTCGTGGTGTATGTTTGGCGGACAGGTCGGCATCTCCGGCCATATCACCATTGGCGACAAGGTTTGGTTTGGAGCCCAGTCAGGCGTACCAAGTAGCGTGAAGAGTGACCAAAAGCTGATAGGCACCCCCCCGATGGAGCAAGTTCCCTATTTCAAGTCGCAGGCCATGTTCCGTCGTCTGCCCGACATGTACAAGCGGTTGTGCGCATTGGAGAAAGAGTTAGAATTGTTAAAGAAACAAGAGCGATAAACATAATATGTACAAGCAAAAGACACTAAAAGGCAGTTTTTCCCTTTTTGGCAAAGGGTTGCACACTGGTTTAAGTTTGACCGTGACATTTAATCCTGCCCCAGAAAACCATGGATACAAAATACAGCGCATAGACCTTGATGGCCAGCCCACCATTGATGCTGTGGCCGAAAAGGTGGTGGACACCCAGCGTGGCACAGTGTTGCAGAGTGGCGATGTGAGGGTATCTACCGTTGAGCACGGGCTAGCCGCCCTATATGCTTTGGGCATTGACAACTGTCTAATCCAGGTAAATGGTCCCGAGTTTCCCATCTTGGATGGCAGCAGTGCCATGTATGTGGAGAAGATCAAACAAGTGGGAGTGGAAGAACAGAACGCCCCCAAAGACTACTATATCATCCGTCACAAACTAGAGGTGAAGGATGAGGAGAGCGGCTCCTGCATCACTATCCTTCCTGATGAAGAGTTCAGCATCACTGCGATGTGTTCTTTTGAGTCGAAGTTCATCAACAGCCAGTTTGCCACATTGGACAATATCTCCACGTTCAGCGAAGAGATTGCCCCCGCCCGCACATTTGTCTTCGTACGCGACATTGAGCCATTGTTGAAAGCCAACCTTATCAAAGGAGGCGATATGGACAACGCCATCGTCATTTACGAGCGGCAAATCACACAGGAACAGTTAGATCAGTTGGCCGACCTGCTTAACGTGCCCCACATGGATGCCACAAACCTGGGTTATATCCAACCCAAGCCCTTGGTTTGGGAAAACGAGTGTACTCGTCATAAACTGCTAGATGTCATCGGCGACATGGCACTCATCGGTAAGCCCCTAAAAGGTCGTATCATCGCCACCCGTCCTGGCCATACCATCAACAACAAGTTTGCCCGTCTGTTGCGCCGTGAGATACGCAAGCATGAGATACAAGCTCCCATCTACGACCCCAACGACGCCCCAGTGATGGACAACATCCGTATCCGTGAGTTGTTACCCCACCGCTATCCTATGCAGTTGGTGGATAAAGTGATAGCCTTGGGTCCGACAAGTATCGTTGGTGTTAAGAACGTAACCAGCAACGAGCCATTCTTCACTGGACACTTCCCCCAGGAACCTGTGATGCCTGGAGTACTCCAAATAGAAGCCATGGCTCAGTGTGGCGGTCTGCTCGTACTGAACACTGTAGAAGAACCAGAGCGCTGGTCCACCTATTTTCTGAAGATTGACGAGGTGAAATTCCGCCAAAAGGTTGTTCCCGGCGACACCTTGCTTTTCCGTGTGGAATTGCTTCATCCGCTTCGTCATGGCATCAGCACCATGCGCGGTTATATGTTCGTTGGAGACCAGGTTGTGTCGGAAGCCACATTCACAGCCCAGATTGTGAAGAATAAATGAGAAGTGAGGGGTGAGAAGTGAGGTGAAGGGTGAGATTTGAATTTTAAATCGATTATTATGAATACAATCAGTGAGATGGCGTATGTCCATCCGGAGGCCCAGTTAGGTGACAACAATGTAATAGGTCCGTTTTGCTATATAGACCGTAACACGGTGTTGGGTGACAACAACACTTTGCTGAACAACGTCACCATCCATTACGGAGCACGTATCGGCAATGGCAACGAGTTCTTCCCAGGAGCGAGCATCTCGACGAAACCTCAAGATTTAAAGTTCCGTGGTGAGGACTCTCTTTGCGAGATAGGAGACAACAACAGCATCCGCGAGAATGTGACCATCTCTCGTGGTACTGCTTCAAAAGGAACAACCATCGTTGGGAACAACAATTTATTGATGGAAAATATGCATGTTGCCCACGACTGCGTCCTTGGCAGCCATTTGATTATCGGCAACAGCACCAAGTTTGGCGGTGAGGTGGTTGTAGACGACTACGCCATCATTAGTGCCACTTGTTTGATTCACCAGTTCTGTCATGTCGGCGGTTATGTCATGTTCCAAGGCGGTAGTAGGACAAGTATGGATATACCACCTTATATTATTGCAGGCAAAGAACCCATCCGTTATGCTGGCATCAATATCATCGGTCTGCGTAGGCGCGGTTATACCAACGAGCAAATTGACCAGATACACGAAACCTATCGCATCCTCTATTCCAAAGGAGTGATGGCCGAAGGAATAGCCGAGGTGCGCCGTGTGCTGCCCTCCACTCCTGAGATAGACTACATTCTTGACTTTGTGGAGAATTCGAAGCGCGGTATCATCCGTTAGTTTTTCATGACACTCTTTGTTGTTTTAGGTCCCACCGGTGTTGGAAAGACAGAGACCACTCTTGTCTTGGCAGAACGATTGGGAATACCTATTATCAATGCTGATTCACGTCAATTATTTGCGGAGATACCCATCGGCACAGCCGCCCCTACGCCCAAACAGCAGCAGCGAGTGAAGCATTATTTTGTCGGCACCTTACATCTGAGCGACTATTACAGTGCCTCAATGTATGAAAACGATGTCCTCCGTCTATTATCGGAGGACAGTCATTTTACCCAATCTCCTTACGCTTTGTTGAGTGGAGGCAGCATGATGTATATCGATGCTGTGTGCGAAGGCATTGATGACATTCCAACAGTGGATGCTGATACACGATCATTGATGAAAGAACGTTTGTCTTCTGAAGGACTGGAGCGATTGTGTGAGGAATTGCGTGTGTTGGACCCCGACTATTATTCCATTGTTGACAAAAAGAATCCCCGTCGCGTGGTTCATGCGCTGGAAATATGTTATATGACCGGCAAGCCCTACAGTCATTTTCGTCGAAAGGAACGCAAGGAGCATCCTTTCAAAGTGGTAAAGATTGGTTTGACTCGTCCTCGTGAAGAATTATATGCACGTATCAACCGACGAGTGGAGATAATGATGGAATCCGGTCTGCTTGATGAAGCGAGGCGTGTGTTGCCCTATCGTAATGAGAATGCCCTGAACACTGTCGGCTACAAGGAGTTGTTCGACTATTTCGATGGTCTATGCACGTTGGACAATGCCGTTGAGCGCATCCAGAACAACACACGAAAATACTGCCGTAAACAACTTACTTGGTTCAAGAAAGACCCGTCGACAAAATGGTTCCATCCCGACGATGTTGAAGGGATTCTTGGCTGGATAAAAGCCTAAATGAACTTCGACAATCTGGCAATCAGGGGAACAGTGAGCCTGACAGAATGATTGTCGATTATAGCCATCTGGATATCTTCTAATAATCGTAACGTCAAGTTGCCCGTTTCCTTGTCGGCAATAACAAGCATCCCCTCTTTTAACGATAGTTCCTTGGACTTTCAAAAACGATAGTTTGTTTAGCCATTTTTCAGTCAAGTTATGAAAAAAAAGAAGAAATCAAGCAAAAATGCAAAAAACTCCATTTAATTTGGAATATCCAGATATTTCAACTAACTTTGATTCAATAAATTACGCCACATAGGCTTTAAATGCTTCAAAAAAAGGTCGTTTAAAACTGAATGTTCCTATTTATTACTAATCACTTTTTTCTTGCCTCTATAAATATATACACCCTTAGGAAGGCCATCCAGAGTAAATGCTGCAGACTTCACCTTTCTTCCGCTCAAGTCATAGACGTCATTCGGAACAGCATCCTTCATGATGCTTTGAACACCAGATGAATATGAAGTAATAGGAGAATTGTCAGCATCAATAAAGTCTCCTTCATAAAACATTCGAGTGTATTCGTCTTGGTCTTGAAGACATGCCACAATACTCAGTTTATTTTTGTCCTGACAAAGGCTCTGAGTCTTTTCAGATAGTCGCAAGGTGTATGTTTGCACTTGCGGCACACCAAAAAGGAAGGATTCCCCCCATAATGGATTATCGTAATAACCTACTGCAACGTCAGGATATGCCATATCGGATATGGTATATGGCAAATGAGTAATCGATTGAAGATAGGGGTCGTCTGTAGTCATACCTGCATAGCCATTAAGTTGTTCCCAATCTGGGCCCTCTCCTTTCATACCATCTTCCACAAGTGTGTATATAATTAGGAAAAGTCTTTTCTCTTTTGAATAGTGGCTCATATTGATTGTCGACTCGGTTACGATTTTTATTTCCGTCTGCTCTGCATCGGCCCATTGAGCTGAAAGAATTTTCACTTTACCAAAATGTGGCGTTGCCATTTTTTTCTCTATAAGGTCAAGAATTCCAAGAGGTTCTGAACCTTCTCCATAGTAAGGATCATAATGGTGGTAGTCGCCTTTTTCATCACACCACCCATTTATACCATTTATCTGACAGGCAGGAGTAACAGGAGTGTACGAGAATGGGTCACACCACATAATGTCACCAACATGCTTAGACGCTCGGATAATTTTGTCGCCATATTTCTCTTTAAGTTTCTCGAATCCTATATTAGAACGAAGAGCCCAAATACATGTAGTGCTAGTATAGTCCTCTATTAGTACTTTATGGTCAAGCACAGGGATATAAACGCAAGCTGTTCCACGAGTATTCGGCAGGATGTCTGCTCCATAATTCACAGGAATACCATTCATCTTGATAATATCTAAAATAACATCCACTTCCTTTGGCTCATCAAAGTCAGGAAGAGAGAATGATAGCGTGAAAGGTTTACCGTTGGCGGCAATGGGCTGTGGGAATTCGTATGTCTGTTCCTCTCCTTCAATGCCATCGATTATTGGAATATAGGAAATACTAGAAACCGGGGTGGTTCTCTCATTTATAAAATTAATATTGAAAGCCACTGGATTCCCATGAACAACATATTGTCGGCCAAAATCCTCTGGATAGGCAATGTCCGTAGGATGTTCAAATAGGGGTTCACCCTCCTTGATAATCCTGAAACGTCCCCACTCGTCATCGGCTTTGAAACTGCTTGTCGTACCTTCTGGTACGTATAAAGTGGCCCGCATAAAGGTTTCATCGTCAAAAAAATGTTTCCACCTATCATAAGAGATGGGCTTGGATGAGCGGACTGTGACAGAGGCAAGATGTGGTATATTGGTAAAGGATTTGGGGCTTATAAATTCTAAACTCGATGGTAAATTTATTGATGTCAGAAGGTTATCGTTAAATGCTAGTTCCCCAATTGTTTTCAGACCCTCATGGAAACTTACGTGTACAATACCTCGACAATAAGCGAAAGCCCCCTCCTCAATAGTTTCTACACTTTCTGGTATGTCAATATCTTTTAGATTGTAATTGTAGTCAAATGACCACTCTTCTATTGTTTTGATTGTGTTGGGCAAGTAAAACGCACTCATTTTAGTACCAGATAAAGCCCCACGACTAACCGCCACGACTGTATAGCCGTTAGCAGACTCGGGGATTGTCAGAACCCCTTCTTGATTTTTGTCAATGGCAGCGATATTTAAATCGCCAACTCCCACTTTGCACGTTTTTTCGGCCTCGCTAACTACCATAAAGGTAATATCAACACCTTCATTTGACTTTGCCACAAAAGTGTCACCATCGTTTCCCCACATTGCAGTACAGCTCAAGAGTGCCAATAAAAAAATATAATATTTCATAACTATACTGTTTTAAGTTTGTACTATCTTCTCTCTTTGGTCAAAACTGCACAAACTCTTTGATACGGAGAGAGCGCAGACCCGCCATATTTCCAGTCAGGCTCACCACAAGCCCCAAATACGTCATGGAGAAGTCCACGCTCTTAAGCGTAACTCCTATACGTATTTGGTTTGCTCTCTTTTCTTCGCGAGGTGGTGATTCGACTGGAAAATCTGAGCAATTAAATGTCATGTCTCATGAAGAGAACACGTAGCAAATATACAAAATGTTTTGGAAATAATGCTTACAATGAACAAAAAAATGAGAAAAACGTAATAATCTGGGGTTCTCTAATGATTATTTTGTATTTTTGCAGCTATGAACGATAAGACTCTACGTGCCTACTATGCTTTAAGTGCTTCAAAAAAAGGGTCATTTTACATTGCTATAGAGGGCTTCCTTCTCAATTACATCAATCAGATGGAATGAACATGAAATATCTGTGCTATCTGTGAGACTTTTTTCTCACAGAAATCTCAGAAACACACAGAAGTTAATGTTCCCAAAAAAGAGCGTGTTGTCATACTTTTTTCGTATTTTTGTACGTTGAAAAGGATAAAGGGCGACAGGATGAAATGGCTATGGCGTAAGATATGTAATTTCTTCACCTGGTATCCCCGTCTGTACAAGGGCCGGCGATGGTACACGAAAGTGATGATTGCTTTCGTGTCGATGGTGGTGGGATTGATTGTGTATCTTGGCATGGTCGACATCAATTTTCTTTGGCTTTTCGGTGACTCCCCCGGTTTTTACAGCATCATGCATCCCCCTCAGAGTGAGGCGTCGGAATTGTATAGTGCCGATGGCAAGCTGATAGGTAAGTTCTACAACGAGAACCGCAGTCCAGTAAAATACGAGGATATCAGTCCCGTATTCTGGAAAGCACTCATCGACACCGAGGACGAGCGCTATTTCTCCCACCACGGCATCGACTACCTTGGTTTGGCAGGTGCGGTGAAGGATGCTATCGTACATGAAGCTCGCGGAGCTTCGACCATCACTCAACAGTTGGCCAAAAACCTATTTCATGTTCGCACCCAGTATTCCACTGGGTTGCTGGGAAAGGTTCCTGGTCTTCGCATCATCGTGATGAAGAGCAAGGAATGGATTTTGGCCACAAAGTTGGAATTGGTATACAACAAACAAGAGATTTTGACAATGTACGCCAATACGGTGGAGTTCGGCCCTAACGTCTACGGCATCAAGACCGCCGCAAAAGTATATTTCAAGACAACCCCCGCCGAGCTTACCACTGAGCAAGCCGCCCTCTTGGTAGGCATGTTGAAAGCTACCACTATTTATAATCCCGTGATGAATCCCGACCGCAGTTTGGAACGGCGAAACGTGGTGCTGCATAATATGTACAAACATGGCGACCTGGAACGGGCAGCCTACGACTCCCTTCGTTTGGAGCCCATGAAATTGACGTATACCCCCGAAGCCGCCACCGAAGGCTACGCCCCCTATTTTAAGGCCGCTGTGGCGCATCACCTTTCCGACTGGTGCAAGGACTACGGTTACGACCTCTACAATAGTGGTCTGAAAATCTACACCACCTTGGACAGTAAGATGCAGCGCTATGCTGAACAGTCAGTGAAGGAGCATATGCGCTCGTTGCAGCAAAGTTTCAATGCCCATTGGGGGCAGGAAGTGCCGTGGAGAGACGAGAAAGGCAAGGTCATCCCCCATTTCATTGAAGACATTGCCAAGAAGCTTCCCCTTTACAAGGAGTTGGAAGAGCGTTTCCCCCGCCATCCCGACTCCATCATGTATTACCTGAACAAGCCCCACACCGTCACCCTGTGGAGTTATGATCGCGGACGTTACGAAACCCGCATGAGCACTCTCGATTCCATCCGCCACATGGTGAAATATCTTCACAGCGGCTTCATCGCCATGGAGCCTCAGACAGGCGAGGTGAAAGCCTGGGTAGGCGACATTGACTATAACACGTGGAACTATGACAAGGTGACCGCCAAGCGTCAGTCGGGCAGCACATTCAAACTGTTTGTTTATACCGAAGCTATGAACCAAGGACTCACTCCATGTGACAAACGCCGCGACGAGCCCGTAGTAGTGCCCGTGGTTTATGGCACTCGCGAAGTGGTGGAATGGAAGCCTGAAAATTCTGGTGGACATTTTTCCTATGACTCCATCCCCCTGAAAGATGCCTTCGCACGGAGTCTGAACAGTATTGCTGTCAGATTAAGCCAAGAGATGGGTATCCGCAACATTATCCGCACGGCCAAAGACATGGGTATCACCAGTGAACTGAGTACCCACCCCTCCATGGCCTTGGGTTCGAGTGATGTGACTCTTTACGAGATGGCCACCGCCTACAGTACCATAGCCAATGACGGCAAATGCCATAAGCCCATTCTGGTGACCCGTATTTTGGACCGCAAGGGCAAGGAAATATACGTAGGCAACGATGAGCAGCCCCGCGCCCTACCCTACAAGACCGCCTATCTGATGCAACAGATGTTGATGGGTGGAGTGAAAAATCCACGCGGCACATCACGCAGCATCACCACATACGTCTCCGACCAGATGACCGACATCGGCGGAAAGACTGGCACCACGAACAATCATAGTGATGCCTGGTTCATGGGAGTGACACCCAAACTGGTGGTTGGAGCTTGGGTAGGTGGTGAATATCGAAGCATTCATTTCCGCACAGGAGCATTGGGAACAGGCGGTCGTGCCGCCCTTCCCATATGCGGACGTTTCCTCCGTCTGGTCCTTGGCGACGGAGCCTATAAGAAATACCGAGGCCGTTTCATGATTCCCAAGGGCGAAGAAGTGCAGACCGAATGGTATGATTGTTCCATCACTTATACCCGTCCTGTCGAACCCGACACACTTTATTACCATGAGGGCGACCCGAATTACGACGAGCCATTGTATGATGCCTATGGCAATCCCGTTCAAGGCATCATGCCTTATGATGAATACGACGAACGGGACTTGTACCGACAGTATGGCATCCCGTCGGACGAGCCACCCACAGAAAGAGAGGAGCGAGACACTCGTCGTAACGATAAACGATCGCCCTCCGAAGGCGTGGAGCCAAAGGAGATTCAGTATAAGGATTTATAAGGGTAACAGCAAAGCCGCCATCTACGGCAATATAGATGAATCGTGTTTATGAGGTTATGAGAGACACCACTGAACATATTGACCTGGAAAACCATGAGTTTCAGGCTGCGCTTCATCTAGTGGAGCACAGCAACAGGTCGTTGTTTCTCACGGGCAAAGCAGGCACGGGGAAATCCACGTTCCTTCGTTATATTTGCAGCCAAACACAGAAAAAACATGTAGTGCTAGCCCCTACAGGCATCGCGGCCATCAATGCTGGCGGCAGTACGCTTCACAGTTTTTTCAAACTTCCCTTCCACCCCTTATTACCCGATGACGTTAAATACTCACCTCGCCATATCAAGGAAACACTGAAATACAACGGTGAAAAACGCAAGATGCTGCGTGAGTTGGAGTTGATAATTATAGATGAAGTAAGCATGCTACGTGCAGATATCATCGATTTTATTGACAAGGTGCTGCGCATCTACTCACGCAACATGAAAGTACCCTTCGGTGGCAAACAACTGTTACTCGTCGGCGATGTGTTCCAATTGGAGCCCGTGGTCCGTGAGGAAGACCGTCAACTACTGCTTCCCTACTACAAGAGTATGTTTTTTTTCGGAGCTCACGTATTTGAAGAGTTACCGTTGGTAAGCATCGAACTGAAAACCGTGTACCGTCAGAATGATGCCCACTTCATACGTATGCTGGACCACATTCGCACCAATCAGATAAGCGACATCGACCTTAGACAACTGAATAGCCGTGTTGGTGCCGAACTAAAGTATAGCGACTCCCAATTGGCGATAACCCTTTCGGCGCGTCGCGATACCGTCGACTATATCAACGAGCAGCGTTTGGCATCCCTCCCTGGTGAAGCAATCAGTTATCATGGCGTTATCACTGGCGAGTTTCCCTCTTCCAGTCTTCCCACCACTGAAGTCCTCGACCTGAAACCCGGTGCTCAGATTATCTTCGTAAAGAACGACAAAGACCGCCGATGGGTGAACGGAACGCTTGGCATGATAGATTCTATGTCAACTGCCGATGACGGCCTGCCTTTCCTTACCATCATCACCGAAGACGGTGACAGCTATGACGTTGTGGAAGAACGTTGGAGCAATATGCGATACACCTTCAACGAGAAAGAGAAGAAGATTGAGGAAGAAGAAATCGGTACTTTCACCCAATTTCCCATCCGCCTGGCATGGGCCATCACCATTCACAAAAGTCAGGGGCTAACATTCCGTCAGGTGAAGATAGATTTCAGCGGTGGTGTTTTTGCCGCTGGTCAAGCCTACGTTGCTTTGTCACGCTGCCAATCGTTGGAAGGCATCAGTCTTCTCGAACCCCTTCGCCGTGGCGACATCTTTGTAAAGAACGATGTTCTCCGTTTTTCCGCCCAGTTCAATGACGGTCGTCTCTATAGCAGCGCCCTCTCATACAGTGAGGCTGACCGCGAGTACATCGAGGCTTTGAGGAGTTTCGATGAAGGCGACATGCAACTGTTTCTTCAACATTTCTTCAAGGCTATCCATCTGCGTTATGACATAGAGAAACCCGTTGTACAGCGTTTCCTGAGGCGTAAACTCGACGTTGTGAACCAGTTACGTCTCGAGAACGAACGTCTTCGGGAAGAAATGCACAAACGCGAACGTTTCTTGAAGAAGTTGTCCGCTGAATATACGCTGATGGGCAAGGACTGTGAGCGCGAGCATATGATCGACGCCGCCATCGCCAATTACCGCAAGGCCTTAGAATTGTACCCCGAAGCTCGTGAACCGAAGAGAAGATTAAAGAAGTTGGAGTCTTGAGGATTCCTCTTCTTCTGAAGATTCAGAATGGAAGTGAAGAGGGAAAAACTAAAAGGCAATCGTCAGTTCTATTTTGACGATTGCCTTTCAGGTATCAGTCGGGGCGACAGGATTCGAACCTGCGACCGCCTGGTCCCAAACCAGGAGCGCTACCGGACTGCGCTACACCCCGTTTTGCAAAATCAGCTGCAAAAGTAATTACTTTCCTTGGATTTTGCAAATAAAGTTCCTTTATTTTTCATCCAGGAACACCCAAACTCCTTTATTTCAGCAATTCGAGTTCGGTAAACACCTTCTTAAGTGCCCTTACGCCCCTTTCCACCTGTTCCTCGGTATGGGTAGCCATGAGTGCGAATCGCACAAGTGTGTCTTGTGGAGCACATGCTGGAGGTATTACCGGATTGATGAACACGCCATTGTCGAAAGCCATTTTAGTAACGGTAAACGTCTTCTCCACATCCCTTACATAAAGTGGAATGATGGGGCTCTCTGTGTCACCTATTTCAAATCCTTCTTCGCGGAACCTACGTAACGCGTAGTTGGTCACCTTCCAAAGTTTTTCCATTCTTTCAGGTTCACTACGCATGATATGAAGCGCCTCGCGTGCAGCCGCCGTGGCAGCCGGTGTGTTTGATGCACTGAAGATATATGTGCGGCAGGTATGGCGCAACCAATTGATGGTATCGAAGTCGGCTGCAATAAAACCACCGATGCTGGCAAGACTCTTGCTGAAAGTACCCATGATAAGGTCAACATCGTCGGTTACGCCGAAATGGTCACATACTCCCCTTCCCTCTTTTCCGAAGACACCCAATCCATGAGCCTCGTCGACCATAATGGATGCATTGTATTTTTTCTTCAGCTCAACGATTTCAGGTAGCTTGGCCAAGTCGCCCTCCATAGAGAACACACCATCGACTACAATCAATTTCACCGCGTTTGGTTCGCATTTTTGTAGTTGTTTCTCCAAGTCCTCCATGTCGTTGTGCTTGAATTTCAGTTGTTTCGCAAACGACAATCTTCGTCCATCGACAATACTGGCATGGTCGCGTTCATCACAGATGATATAATCTTCCCTACCGCAAATGACGGCAAGAACACCAGAATTGACAAAAAAGCCAGTAGAGAAGCACAAGGCATCCTCTTTATGTTCGAATTCAGCCAGTTCTTTTTCCAGTTGTACATGCAGGTCGAGAGTACCATTGAGGAATCTGCTTCCCGCACACCCTGACCCATACTTGTCGAGCGCCGCTTTGGCTGCGTCGATAATTCGTTGGTCACCTGTGAGACCAGTATAAGCATTTGAACCGAACATTAGAACGTGCTGTCCACCCATATCCACTTCAGTTCCCTGCTTTCCGTAGATTTCTCTAAAATAAGGATATACCCCTTTTTCCATGTAATGCTGCGGAACCCGGTACTCGCTCAGTTTTTCTTGTAAAAGACCCATTATCTAATTGAAATAAGAGTAAAATATTGTTTTTAGGCTGCAAAGATACAAAAAATGTCGTTATTAGCGTACATTTTTCCCATTTTTCTTGAAATAAGTAAAAAAACACATCATGTCATCATTAATGAATGGACGAATTTGCGTACTTTTGCACAGTATAGAAGCCATTTAGTCATAACCATCATGTTAAAGAAACGCATTCTGTTTATTCTCAATCCCATATCTGGCACTGTGAAAAAAGCCGGTATTCCCAATATGGTGGAGAAGTATCTGGACCACACCCTTTTTGATTCCGCCATCCGTTATACGGAGTATGCTGGTCATGCCACAGAGATAGCCCAAGAAGCCTGCGATGTAGGTTACGACATTGTGGTGGCCGTAGGTGGCGACGGAACGATTAATGAGGTGGGCCGTGCATTGATCCATACGTCCACCGCCATTGGCATCATACCCTGCGGCAGTGGCAACGGTCTGGCCCGCCACCTGTCAATTCCCGTGAACATCAAGAAAGCCATAGAACTGATTAACCGCTGCGAGATACATGAGTTAGACTATGGCACCATTAACGGCCATCCCTTTTTCTGTACCTGCGGCATGGGCTTCGATGCCTTTATCAGCCAAAAATTTGCCGAGGGCGGCAAGCGTGGCAAACTGAAATATATGCAGTTGGTATTGAGTCAAGGATTACGC
The DNA here is from genome assembly GCA_017538105.1 of Prevotella sp. Lineage (GTDB taxonomy): Bacteria > Bacteroidota > Bacteroidia > Bacteroidales > Bacteroidaceae > Prevotella. The sequence continues at coordinate 63,814 of JAFYJN010000035.1, forward strand.
TATAAAGGAGAGCCTTACGACATCACTATCGGCAACGAGGAGTTGCACCATTTTGCCTATCTTGTGTCGTGTGCCAATGCCTCTCAATATGGAAACAATGCTTATATTGCCCCCCAAGCATCGATGAGCGATGGCCTGTTGGACGTTATTGTCATGGATCCTTTCGGTTTTTTGGATGCGCCTGAAATGAGTTTCGACATGATGAACAAGACATTAGACCGCAGCAGCAAAGTACAAACGTTCCGCACCGACCATGTTCACGTACACCGTCAGGAAGAAGGACCCGTGCATTATGACGGCGACCCAGTGATGATGGGTGAAGACATCGATGTAAAGATTGTGAAACATGGCATCCGTATCGTGGTCAATCCGGATGCAAAGTCATTGAAGCCAAACAAGATGCAGAATGTGATATGCGATCTGTTCAACGAATTCAGCGAATTGCGAGGAAAGATGAAAAGATCAAAAGTCTAGAGGCAATTTTCAAAAGTGTAAAAACCTGTTGTTTACGCTTGGGCGCCTCTCAATAGATGTAAAAATTTTTAGTTAAAGATTCATACCATTGAGAGCGTTTCCCATCCTGAGTCATAAGAATTTGCCGTTCGGTATAGGAAGTACGAGACAAATCCTTTGTAAAAGAAGCTAATATTCGCTTGCACGGTTTGTTTTCCTTTGTTAACAATTTACACGAACGGTATTCCTTAAAACACTTAATATAAAGTTTTTCCGTTAATTTCTCATACCCGTCAATCGGAACAATAACGGAGAATATCCCATCATGAGAGAGTAGTTGGTCTACACACGTTGCCAAGTCGTTCCATGACAATTCGTCGTTGTGTCGGGCCAACGAGGTTTTTGCATCCAGATTCTTTAAAGATTTTTCAAAATAAGGAGGATTGCAGACGATACTATCAAAAGGATTAAGAGCCGACCAATGTTCTGTAAAATTTTGAATGGAATCATGGTATGTCTCGACCTGTGATTTGAACGGAGAATTTGCCACATTGGCTGAAGCCTGACAATATGCATTGTCATCGATATCCACCGCCACCACCTTCGCTTTCGGAAAACGTTGCGCCATCATCAGCGCCACCACGCCCGTTCCCGTACCTATGTCGAGAATATGTTGCCCACCGTCTGCCCAAGCGCCCAAGAGCACCCCATCGGTACCTACTTTCATAGCACACCGATCTTGTTGTATGCAGAACTGTTTAAATTGAAATGAATCCATTCTGTCTGCAAAAATAGCAAAAAAAGGTCAAAGGCATCGATTGAAACACAAAAAACAATTTAAAGATGTTCATTATATAATGTAAATTTAGTACCTTTGCAACTCAAAATATAAGAATGGCATTATCCTTTGAAGTGAAATGTCATGGAGAAAGCAAAAAAATGAAATAATGGATAAAAATCAGAATAATCCCTTTCAGATGATAGCCGACTATGAAGGCGATGTGGAATCATTGTTTGATATACAAGTAGACAGTGACATTCCCATATTAGCTACCCGCAACATGGTGTTGTTTCCTGGTGTCATTTCCCCTATTTTAGTAGGTCGTCCCTCGAGTGTCAATCTGGTGCGCAAAGTCTATGAAAAAGAAAACAGCATCATTGGGGTCTTTTGCCAGAAAGACCCTTCTGTCGATTCCCCGACGGTGAAAGACCTCTACGATTACGGTGTATATGCCCGTGTCATCCGAGTGTTGGAATTGCCTGGTCAGAACGGCAACATGACTGCCATCGTGCAAGGTCTTGGCCGATGCAAATTATCGGGTATCACTAAGAGCCGCCCTTTCCTCATCGGCCGTACCGAACCTATGCCCGAGATATTCCCAGCCAAGCGCGACCGGGAATTTTCCGCCGCGGTAGATGATGTCCGTTCCACATCAATAGAATACATCAAAAAAAACGAGGACATTCCTGACGAGTCGCAGTTCGCCCTGAACAATATCACGAACAATGTGATAGCCGTGAATTTCATCTGTTCGAACATGCCTTTCGACTTGTCAGACAAAATGTCGCTGTTGCGATGCGAATCTGTCAAGGAGCGCGTGTTCACTCTGTTGAAAATATTCAGCAAGGAGTTGCAGTTATTGGAGTTAAAGCACAATATACGCACCAAGACTCGTGAGGACATTGACGAACAACAACGCGAGTATTTTCTTCAACAACAGATTAAGAACATCAAAGAGGAACTTGGCAACGGCGAAGGTAGTCCAGAGCGTCTGGACTTGATACACCAAGCCGAAACCAAGCATTGGCCAGAAGAAGTGGAGAAAGTGTTCTACAAGGAGTTGGACAAGTTGGACACGTTAAATCCACAGAGTCCCGACTACAGTATCCAGGTAAACTATCTTAAGACGATGGTCGGACTGCCATGGTGCGAATATACTACCGACGATTTGAATCTCAAGCGGGCCGAACGTGTTCTTAACCATGACCACTACGGCATGGAGAAAGTGAAAGAGCGCATTTTGGAACATATTGCCGTGCTTTCACTTCGTGGCGACCTGAAGTCGCCCATTCTCTGCCTATATGGTCCTCCGGGTGTGGGCAAGACCAGTTTAGGGAAGAGCATAGCTACCGCCATGAAGCGTAAATACGTGCGCATGTCGCTTGGGGGCCTACACGATGAATCGGAGATACGCGGCCACCGCCGCACCTATGTAGGCGCCATGCCTGGCCGCATCATTAAGAATATCCAGAAATCTGGCAGTTCCAATCCAGTGTTTATCCTTGACGAGATCGACAAGGTGACCCAGCACACCATCAATGGAGATCCCGCCTCGGCACTGTTGGAAGTGCTGGACCCTGAACAGAACAACGCTTTCCACGACAATTACCTCGATGTGGACTACGACTTGTCAAAAGTGCTGTTCATAGCTACAGCCAACGACTTGAATACCATCCCCCGTCCCTTGCTCGACCGAATGGAAATCATCGAGGTGAGCGGTTACATCACAGAAGAGAAAATCGAGATAGCCAAACGCCACCTCATCCCCCGCGAGTTGAAGAATACCGGCCTGTCGGAGATCAACCCCAAGCCCACTTTCACCAAAGGCGCCATTGAGCGTATGATAGAGCAATACACCCGTGAGAGCGGAGTGCGCCAATTGGAGAAGCAGCTAAACAAAGCATTCCGCAAGTTAGCTTTTCTGAAGGCCCACGACGGAGTCCTCCCCTCTACGAAGATTACCCCCGACAAGCTAATTGACCTTTTAGGAAAGCCCCCCTACTACCGAGATATCTACCAAGGCAACAACTATGCCGGTGTTGTTACAGGCCTAGCTTGGACGAGCGTTGGCGGAGAAATACTCTTCATCGAGACTTCTCTGAGCAAAGGCAAAGGTTCAAAACTCACCCTTACCGGCAATTTGGGCGACGTGATGAAAGAATCTGCCATTATCGCTTTGGAATACGTGAAAGCCCACGTCAACGCCTTGGGTATTGACTACCGCATCTTTGAACAGTGGAACATACACATCCACGTGCCCGAAGGCGCCACCCCGAAGGATGGTCCCTCCGCCGGCATCACCATAGCCACGTCAATAGCCTCTGCCTTGACGCAACGCAAAGTGCGCAAGAACATCGCCATGACCGGTGAGATAACACTCCGCGGCAAGGTACTACCCGTTGGGGGCATCAAGGAAAAGATTCTTGCCGCCAAGCGTGCCGGCATCACCGACATCGTGATGTGTGCCGCCAACAAAAAAGATATTGACGAGATACCCTCGATATACTTGAAAGGAGTACATTTCCACTATGTGGAGAATGTGCAGGATGTATGGTCCATCGCCCTTACCAACGAATTGGTACCCCATTCCATCCAATTCACCATAGATGAGAAAGAAGAGAAATGACATTCAGCGTAGTTCACAATGATCCATACAGCGATGCCCGTGCCGGTGAGATCATTACCTCTCACGGACGCATAGAGACACCCATCTTCATGCCCGTTGGCACCTGTGGCAGCGTAAAGGGTGTTCACTTCAGTGAATTGCGTGATGAGGTGAAAGCCCAAATTATCTTGGGAAACACTTACCACCTATATCTCCGTCCCGGCACTGAGATTCTGCGCATGGCTGGTGGACTTCACAAGTTCAACACATGGGACCGCCCTATTTTGACAGACTCTGGCGGATTTCAGGTTTTCTCTCTGACTGGCATACGCAAGTTACGTGAAGAAGGTTGTGAGTTCCGTTCTCACATTGACGGTTCGAAGCATTTCTTCACTCCGGAAAGCGTGATTGACACCGAGCGAGTAATTGGAGCCGACATCATGATGGCTTTCGACGAGTGCCCTCCTGGGCAGAGTGACTACAGCTACGCCCGCAAGAGTCTTACCCTGACCCACCGATGGCTAGACCGATGCATCGCCCGTTTCAACGCCACAGAATGTCCCTATGGATACGAACAGAGTCTGTTCCCCATTGTACAAGGATGCACCTTTAAGGACCTTCGTCAAGAATCGGCAAAGTTCGTTGCCGATAAGGGAGCCGACGGCAATGCCATTGGCGGTCTTGCCGTAGGTGAGCCCACAGAAGTGATGTATGAGATGGTAGAAGTGGTGAATTCCATCCTGCCGAAAGACAAGCCTCGTTACCTCATGGGTGTAGGCACCCCACAGAACATTTTGGAAGCCATTGAGCGTGGTGTAGATATGTTCGATTGTGTAATGCCTACTCGGAACGGGCGCAACGCCATGCTTTTCACTTATGAAGGCACAATGAACATGCGCAACAAAAAATGGGAATCGGACTTCAGTCCCATCGACCCATCTGGCTGTAGTCTTGACCGCTTACACACGAAAGCCTACCTGCACCACTTGTTCAAGGCCCAGGAACTGCTGGCCATGCAAATAGCCAGCATCCACAACTTGGCGTTTTACCTCCGTTTAGTGAGCGACGCCCGCCGCCATATCATCGAAGGGGACTATGTGAAGTGGAAAGCATCAGTCATTGGGCAACTGGGGAAGAGAGTGTGATGAGTAAAAAGCGATGAACAACTATTGATTGAGGTATAAGAAGTTGGAATTTATATGGATAGTAAAGTAAGCACATTAATGGCCAAACTGAAGACATTTTTTACTCAACTTTTTCTTTTGTTGAAGAAGGGGTGGAAGGGCTTGTGCCGTGTGTTGGCTTGGATCAGTCCTAGTCGCTACCTGAAAAAGTTGGACTGGTATATCATCCGCAAGTTCATAGGAACGTACATCTACGCCATCATCCTTATCATTTCCATCTCCATCGTGTTCGACGTTAACGAGAACCTGCACAAATTTTCCGAGTACCATGCTCCACTGAAAGCCATCATATTCGATTATTACGTCAACTTCGTTCCCTACTTCGCCAATCTGTTCAGTGCCCTGTTTGTGTTTATTGCCGTGATATTCTTCACATCGAAGTTGGCTAGCAACAGTGAGATAATATCCATGTTAGCCGCTGGTGTGAGTTTTCGTCGTTTGATGCGCCCATATATGATATCCTGCGTGCTTATCTCACTGCTTACCTATTATCTTGGCGGTTACGTCATACCCCACGGCACGGTTATCCGTCAGAATTTCGAGGCACTTTACAAGAACAAGACCAAGGTGATGGCCGCCGAAAACGTTCAGTTGCAGGTAGGCGATGGTGTCATTGCCTACATACAGCATTACGATAACCACATGAAGAAAGGCTATGGTTTCTGTCTGGACAAATTTGAGAACAAAAAATTGGTGAGTCATATGACCGCCCATGAAATACAGTACGACACAATTTCCGACTCTAAGAACCACTGGACCGCTTTCAACTGGACTATCCGCGACCTGAGAGGTATGCGCGAGCAAATTACCAGTGGTCCGAAAAAGGACACCACGATACTCATGGAACCCACTGACTTAGTTTATTCCAAGGGCCAACAAGAGACGTTTACGAGCAGCCAGTTGCGTGAATACATCAGCATGCAACAACGTCGCGGTTCCACCAATGTGGTACAGTATGAGGTGGAATACCACAAGCGCATCGCTTCGTCGTTTGCCTCGTTCATCCTCACGACCATTGGTGTCTCGTTGTCGTCACGTAAGCGCAAGGGCGGCATGGGAATGTATCTGGGTATTGGTCTGGTGTTATCTTTTGGCTATATTATGCTGCAGACCGTATCCGCATCATTTGCCATCAATGCCGGGTTCCCGCCTATGCTTGCCGCCTGGATGCCCAACATCCTGTTTACGTTGATTGCATATTTGTGCTATAGGAAGGCGCCTAATTAAACCCACCGCGGCCCATACCCACCCCCAGCCCAAGCCCACCCCGGCCCTCCCAAGGGAGGGTGTATAAGAATACTATTTGAGAAATGAGATTTGACGAATTATATTTAAGTGACAATATACTTGACGCCTTGGATGACATGCGTTTTGAAGAATGCACACCCATCCAAGAGCGATGCATACCCGAGATACTGGATGGGCACGATGTAATAGGCGTAGCCCAGACCGGCACAGGTAAGACCGCCGCCTACCTGTTGCCCATCCTCAGTCTATTGGATGATGGAGTATGTCCTCGCGACGCCATCAACTGTGTTGTGATGAGTCCGACGCGCGAGTTGGCACAGCAGATAGACCAAGCTATGCAAGGCTTTGCCTATTACCTTGACGATGTGAGCAGCGTAGCCGTATATGGAGGCAACGATGGTAACCGCTACGACCAAGAAACACGTGGTCTTCAGTTGGGGGCCGATGTCATTATCGCCACCCCAGGCCGTTTCATCAGTCATCTGAACATGGGGCATGCCGACTTGAGCCGAGTTAGTTTCTTTGTCTTGGACGAGGCCGACCGTATGCTCGACATGGGTTTCAGCGAAGACATCCTGCTCATTGCCAAACACTTGCCCCCAACATGCCAGACTGTGATGTTCTCCGCCACTATGCCTCCCAAAATAGAGCAGCTGGCAAAGACCTTATTGAAAGACCCTGTGGAGGTGAAACTAGCCGTGAGCAAACCCGCCGACAAGATTATTCAGACCGCCTACGTATGTCACGAGAACCAGAAGTTAGGCATCATGCGCCACTTGTTCCGCCAGAATGAGTTAAAACGCGTCATCGTATTTGCTGGCAGCAAACTGAAAGTGCGCGAAATCAATCGTTCTCTGTTGCACATGCACATCAACTGCGGCGAAATGCATAGCGATTTGGACCAGAGTCAGCGCGACGACATCATGTATAAATTCAAGACCGGCCAAATAGACGTGCTGGTGGCCACCGACATCGTAGCTCGCGGCATCGACATCGACGACATAGCCATCGTGATTAATTACGATGTTCCCCATGACAGCGAGGACTATGTTCACCGTATCGGTCGTACTGCCCGTGCCGATAAAGATGGCCGCGCCATCACCTTTGTCCGCGGTCGCGAGATAGGCGACTTCATGCAGGTTGAGAAGTTTTTGGGTTATGCCGTGGAGAAAATGCCATTGCCCGAGAATTTGGGCGAAGCGCCCGAATACAAGGCCATGGAACGAGGTAGATTGAAAAGAGGAAACAGACATAGAAATGGAGGGCAACGCGTAGGTCACGGCAGAAAATCTAGCAAAGGTCATCGAGATGGCCAAGGACGTGGGCATCTTGGAGGAGAAGGAGGCAAGAAGAGCAGAAAAGAAAAAACAGGATCATAATGATTACCTTTTTTACAAGCAATAAAGATTGAAAACGTTTGGACGACAGCAATTATATACAGGATTTGATTTCCGAGGGCGAGCACGAACAGCAAGACTTCAAGTATAAAGTGACGGATGCCATGAAACTGTCACGCAGTGTTTCCGCCTTCGCCAACACCAGTGGTGGCAGGTTGCTTGTCGGAGTACGTGACGATGGTGTGGTGTCCGGTGTTCGGAGTGAGGAAGAGATTTATATGCTTCATGCTGCCGCCAATGAATACTGTCGCCCGTCGGCAAATATCCATTTCGACACCTATCATGTGGGCAAGCATACCGTCGTCGTGGCCACAGTCCCCCGTTCACAGCACCGTCCTGTGATGGGAGTTGCCCCTGACGGTCGCCGGATGGCCTATATACGTATCTCCGACGAAAACATCATCGCCACGCCCGTCCACCTCCAATTATGGCGCGATGAAGAATCCACTCGTCCTTTGGTCTTGCAATATACCGATGAAGAATCCACATTTTTACATCTGTTGGATGGTCAATCGGCCCTACCACTTAACCAGTTAGTGCGTAAAAGCAATATGTCTCGTCAACGGGTAGTTCGGCTCATGGCTCGGTTAATACGTTTCGGTGTGGTGAGTTGTGAATATATTGGAGGCAAATTTTTGTTCAGAACACAATAAACCCAAAGACATGGAAGAAACGATATTTCAGCGTACAGAACTGTTGATAGGAAAAGAGAAAATGGAATGTCTCGGTAAATGTCGAGTCATCCTCTTTGGTGTAGGCGGTGTAGGGTCGTGGTGCGCGGAGAGTCTAGTTCGCAGTGGCATCCGTCATCTGACGCTAGTTGATTTCGACACTGTAAACATTACCAACATCAACCGCCAGTTGGTGGCAACGATGGATACCATCGGCCGTGCCAAGGTAGAAGTGCTGCGCGAACGGCTGTTAGCCATCAATCCCGATGCGGATATCAATGCCATGCAGGAACGTTTTTCGGAGGAAAACGCCTCGTCGTTCAACCTTGGCCGTTACGATTACATCATCGATGCCATCGACTCGGTGAAAGACAAGGCATTACTTATCCTTATGGCCTGTCAGACTGACGCTTATCTTTTTTCGTCGATGGGTGCCGCTTTGAAAATGGATCCCAGTCGCATCCAGGTTGCTGAGTTTTGGAAAGTACATGGTGACCCTTTAGCCCGTGCTTTGCGCTACCGTTTCAAGCGTAAGCAAGAATGGCCCGCTAAAAAGTTCCTGTGCGTGTTCTCCGACGAGCGATTGGAAAACGATAGTGCACAGGAAGAAGGAAAGCAAATAAATGGTACCGTGGCACATATTACGGCCATTTTTGGTTTTACCTTAGCGAGTATGGTTGTGGGGGCGATAAACAATGAACCAAGGGAATAAATGAAAAGCAAATATAATTTTGGTATTATTAAAATTATTACGTATATTTGTACGGTTTTATTAGAAATGTTACATTAACCCTAAACGTCTTAATTATGAAAAGAATCATTTTAGGTATGTTCATCATGTTGATGGGCATGTTTGCTGTGAGTTGTTCTAGTGATAATCCCGAGGCCAAGTTGAAGAGTCTTGTCGAGCAGGTAAAGGCTGATGGTGCGAAATGGGATGCCGCCAAATGGAAGAGCGTAGTAATGGAGGCCATTGAAGCCGTGAAGCCTATGGCCGAAAAGATGAAGAACCTCGCACTTGAAGCCGAGAAAGACCCGAGTAAGTTGGCAGAGATTATGAAGATTGGCGAGGAGAACGCCAACATTCAGCAATTATTCAGCCAGATTATGGAAGAAGCCTCGAAATCAAGTGTCGCATCGACTTTGGAGAACGATGCGGAACTAAAGGCTGCCGCCGAAGCGTTGGAAATGGACTAGACATACCATAAGATAAACTGATGAGCGACCCTTGTGGTCGCTCATTTTTTATCCCCTATACTTGATTTATTCGACAGAAAGAATTAACTTTGCAAAAAATCCATCAAATATGTCACGCCTATTGTTCATATTGTCAGTATTGTTTCTGAGTGGACATGTGAGAGCCCAAGACGATTTAGGCTATCCCCTGTCCAAATTTCTCGAAGCATGTATTATGGAACGTGAGAGTATGGCCTCAGGTGATTTAGACGGCATCGCGTCGAGCATTGCCCAATTTCGCAAATTGCTCATTGAGGATTTCAAAAGCCATTCTTTTGTTACCAAGGAACCCATGGACACATCAGCACTTGAGGGGCATCTGCTTTTCAGTGCGGATTATCTTGACCAATACATCTTAGATGAAATGGAAAAGGAAACGGTCAGTGTTGCCACGGATTCCCACATCATCCGTAATGCCACCAAAGGAGCTATCATCGTGTTAGTCACTCATTGCCTGATTCCCGCCCAGCAAACCTGTGTCTATGAATTTGACGGCACGATGGACATGCAATTATTGGTTGTTTGCGAGCGTGCACAACTGCTCGGAGTGACCATCGATGTGCCGAGCGAAGAATTCCACTACGAATGTCCAAACGACGAGCCCAATGGCATTCGTTATCATTCATGGTCTCTCAACGACGAAGGTAAAGTCCAATTGAGCATCAGCAACCCCTGCGAGGAAGCCGTAAGCGTTGTTGTCGCCTCGTACAGACAATGATGTTTCTTTCAAGAGGATAGGACAATCGTATTGTCAATCTCTAAAATATAACCCATCAAAAATCATACAAAGAAATATATAGTATCATGAAATCTATCTTACGACATATCGTCTTCACTGTCTTGCTATTTTCCTGTGTTCCTTTGTGTGCACAGGAAGAGGAAGTACATGGACAATTGGCACAGTTTCGTGACATCTGCATCCTAGAACGTAGCAGCATAGCAGCCAATGACTTAGACGGCATGGCCGACTGTTTGGCCATGTTCAGCGAAATGAATATTCTGAACTTTGCCGACGGGGTGTTCAGATTTCTACAACCTATGAAGAAAGACGCATTAAAAGGCCACCTGCAATTCAGCGTTGACTATCTAAGCCATTATGTAGAAGGCAAAATGGATGAGATTGTTGTTGAGGAAGACGAGCACACCCTTCGCGCCACACCCACAGGAGACCCCCTTTTTACCGTCCATTGTGTGATACCCGCCCATCGCACCTGCACCTATGAATATGACGGTTCGAACTGGATGGAATTATTGGTTGTTTGTGAACGCGAACAGAAACTTGGCGTCAAAATTGACGTGGCGAGCTCGGGCATCCACCACCAATGCTCGAACACGGTTGCCGATGGCGTCCGACAATTCTCATGGGGCATGAATAGTGACGGAAAGGTGCGGCTAAGCATCACCAACCCCGGCAATCAAGCTGTAAGTGTGGTGGTAGCATCGAATTAAGGGTAAAAGGGTAAAAAAGTAAAAAGGTAAAAGGGTAAAAAAATGGGGAAAAGTAATTGGGGAGGGGTAAAAAAGGCAGTATTTAGGGAAGAAGGTAAAAATCCATGAACAAACAGTTCATCCTATCCGTCTTTATGCTGGTTGTGTGTGTTTCAACAGTCAGTAATGTTTCCGCCCACGTTGGGATGGAAAGAGGAGACAGTGTGGGTGAAGACTACGCTGGTCGTATTGCGTCGATTAAGGCCAAAATGGCCGACAATCCTCAGGCAGGCGCCGTATACCACACTCTGCAGATGCGTCAAATGGCTCGAGCGTATAGCGCCTGGGCTTTGGAGTTAAAGAATGCCGGAAACTACCCCGGTGCCGCCAATATCTATGACATGGCGTTGAGAGAATATGATGACGTCGACAGCACCCTATTGTCCGAGAAGATCGCCACTGACCGTTTTACGCTTAAGATGAACCAGTGTGAACTGTACCTTCGTCGCGGCATGTTTGAGAGTGCATTAAACCTATTGGAAAACACCCCTCCACCCAACGAGCGTTCACGATGTATTTGGCTCCACCATCAAGCCGAGGCCTATACCTATCTTGGGGAGTATGACAAAGCTTTGGAACGATATCGTCAGTTGGAAGGCACGACCTGTTACAGTTCAGCCTCACTGTATGCCAACCAAGGCTACCTATTGGAAGAGATGGGGCGTCATGAGGAAGCCCTTCGTTTGCTTCGTCAGGCCAAAGCGGCCACCACCGACGAAAACGTCCGTCTCCTCACCCTTGGCAATGAAGCCTTGTTACTTGCCCGTATAGGAAAATATGACGAAGCCATTGCCGCCATTAACGAATGTTTGTCGTGCCAGCGCACACTATATGGCGACAGCCATCCCGACGTGGTTGTCACCTTGCGCAAGCGTGCCGAAATAATGCTACTCTCTGGCAAGAAAGAAGCTACCGACGCTTTCCGTTTGTTTTTTGATAAAGAAACAGAGTTGTTGGCTTCCCGTTACGAGACCCTCGACCCCCAGTCTCGATTAGACCTCTGGTACACCCACAAATCGTTTGTGAGCGAATGTTTCTCTTTGGAGTTGGATCACGACGATTTTTTGTATGATGTGGCCTTGTTTCGTAGGGGTATGACTTTTTTGCGGCATGATGAGTCACCCAAATCGTTGTTGTCTCTCCATGCCGCCGATGTACGCAAAGCATTGCCCTCAAATGGTGCCGCAATAGAGTTGGTGGTATATGAACGCGACAGTGTGCCGTATTACGGAGCCCTAGTAACATCTTCGAAGAGCGGAACCCGTTTTGTGCGACTCTTTCCCGTATCCAAGTTGCATAATTATCCCATAGGTGATGGTACAGTGCTCGATAGTGTGGTAAGTCGCAATTATACGGATAAAAATGGCTTGTATACCGACAAGCATCTAGCACAGATGGTATGGGAACCCATTTCACAGGCTCTCCCCACCGGAATCAAACAATTATGGTTCGCCCCCGATGGCATTTTTCACCAATTGGCCATTGAATACATGCCCTACCCCAAATTGTCCGGTCTTCGTCTGCATCGCGTGGTGAACACCGCTGATTTACGACTGTCGGATTGTCTGAAATCTGAAGAATGCGACGTGCTCATCGTTGGCGGTATTGACTATTCCCGTTTGCCATCGGCGACAGATAGTCTTCATGCCAACCATGCCGCAGCAGACTACCTAATCACTTTGGACAGCCGTTTCCGCAGAGGTTTCCACTTTCCTACACTTTCGCATTCTCGCAGCGAAGTAGACAGTCTTGCTTTGTTGTTCGCACATCCCGAAGTACTGTACGATGCCAACGAAACTTATGTAAAACAACGTTTACCCCACGTATGCCAAGCCATTTTCTCCACCCATGGTTACAGTTTTCAGGTAAACATGCCACGTGTTCCATTAGCCCATCGCGACAGTCTGATGAGTGACAACACCCTTTATGCCGCCGGTTTAGCGATGAGCGGTGCACGGAAGGCCTTTCTTTCCGCCCGTCATGAAGACGGACTGTTGTCAGCCCGCGAAATAATCGACATGCCTTTGGATGGTCTTGAGTTGGTTGTGTTGTCCGCCTGCCAAACCGCACAGGGTTACAGCAGCGACGAAGGCCCTGCCGGTGTGTTGCGCGGTTTGAAGAAAGCCGGAGCCAAGACTGTGTTGGCCACTCTATGGCCTGTATACGACCCAGCCTCTGAACTGTTTATGTTGACTTTTTTCCAAGGATTGCATCAAGAAGGGCTTGAACTGTTGGATGCTTTTCTCCGTGCACAAGAAACAGTACGCCGCCATGAAGAAACACTTCATGACGGCATAGTTATAAGACCTTATGAGGAACCCGCTTATTGGGCACCGTTTATTTTGGTAGAGTAAGAGCCTTGTTTAGAAGTTGAAACCTACGGAGATGTTAGCAGCACCTGTGTGGGTATCTTCGAAATCATTTTTGCCCACGTTGGCCAAACCGAAGTCGTAGGCCGCCTCAACATAGAACTGGTCGACGGAGAGGCCGCATCCTATGCGAAGGCCTGCATCGAAACGACGGAAGTTGTCGTAGTACTCATCACTAAAGCTACTGTAGGCGGCACGATTTTGGTAATCCTTTATTTTGCCACCAACTCCACAAGATAAGAATCCACCTGCAAACGGTTCGATGGTCACCTTATCCGCAACAGGAGCCATGTATTTGAAAACAACAGGGAATTCCAAATAATCAAGGTTATAGGTAAACTTTTCACCATCATATTCGCTTTTTCCTCCCTTTTGCGAGAAGTAAATACCCGTTTCAAAAAATATGGGTGTATTATACGACAAACTAACACCGAATGCCAATCCCCCATAGAACCCAGTCTTTACCTCATTACCATCGAGGTAGGGTGAGTCAGAGTTGACCGTAGCCATCCCAAGACCGAAACGAACTCCAGAATATGTGTCGGGATTTGAATGGCGAGGACGCTCATAACGTTGGTGGTATCCACCTCTTTTGCTGGGATGGATAGGGCGTCCATCGGGATAGAACTGTGCCGATGCTGTAAGTGAACAAAGCATGGCCATCATGGATAGAATACATATTTTTTTCATGACTATAAAAATTTGGTTCAACAATAATTCACGATGCAAAGATACTTCAGGAATGCCACTCGAGGCGAGGGGTTTGCCCTAAATGTTATTAGGGAAATTCCTAATTGAGCGGTAACTTTAGATGAACGGTCAAAAATCAGCTGGACAGATGACCATGATTTATGGTAATAGTGTGGAAATAATAAAAAAAAGAAGAAGAACGTTGTTACATAATAATTTTTTATTATATTTGCAACAATTAAAGATTGTTCATCATGAAGAAAATTTATCTACTAACCCTTTTGATGTTTATCAGTATAACATCGTATTCGCAAGCGCAAACCCGTTCTCAACATGGCGACGACCCCTCAGACTATTGGGACATGAACCGTTCGAGCAGTAGCCTGGACGGTGGCCATAGCATCAGTTACAGCATTCGGCTGAACGGCGGACAGGTGGCTGTTATTTCCGTGAGTACAGAAGACCGCTATGCTGAAATGGAATATTCATTCATCAGTTCGAAAGGTTCCGTCATTGCCAGTGATTTTTGCAACGGCGACACCTACCTCTTCGAATCACCGCGAACCGAAGAATATACATTGAAGATTGACAACACGGGTGAGATGCGTGGTTATTTCACCGTTGTATTGTATACCAGCAAAAAGAAGCCCAAGAAATAGCCCGTTATAGCCATTCAAGAGTGATTCGCTATAAACTCATTGAACCGCTCTTGTGCGGCATGGAACTGCGGGTCATAGTTTAATGGTATGCTTTCCAACATGTTTGGAAAAGCCACTGCAAAACTAGCATAATAGAGTGCGACAAGTTGGTATCCGTCCACCCGTCCGTAAGCATACGACTGCAGTTCATAGATGTTATGCAATGCTATGCCTGTGAGCGCCATCGATGCCGTTTCCATGGCAATGAGCCTAGTCTGGTTTTTATCGTCAATTCCATCTATCTGTCTCAAAGCCCAGAACATTGTATCTTCCATATATTGAAGGTCGGCGGGAATCGAAGCATCTGTTTCCGTCGGTGCCACAGTCTTTTTGACTGATTTGAAGCCATCAGAAGAAATCACATCAACATTCGGTTCGGACTCTGGCTCCAACTTGTGATCGTCTGAAGACACAGACTGTTCAGAGGTTAGAGTAACCTCTGATTTTTCGTCATTTGCCGTTTCTGTCCAATCGGCAAAATTCAACAAAAGTTCATCGGGAGATATGCTGTTTTTCTTTTTTTTCCTAGCCATATAAAATGTCAGATATTGGTGAGAACACTTCTCAGTTCCATAGTGGACAGTTCTATATCTATTTGTCTTTTCGACTTATTTCCCACATACCTGAATGTTAAGCCACGTGCCGTTTTAACAAGGTTGTCCAATGTAGACATCATTCCTGGTGCCGGCGAGTTCAGCTCCTCAATAATCCCTTCTTTGACCGCTGCTTTGTCAAAATCGGAGCTTATTGGGTATACTTTTTCATCCACATCAATGATATAAAACAATTGGTTATCGTCAAGGGTGAGATCGACAATCTTCAACCCCTCCTCTATCTGGATAGGCAGAGACTGCTTCGACATGAACAGGTCATCCTTTAGCGCCAGTTCCGCCGCTTCCGTCTTTGAGATTTTCTGATCCAACGCACGTACTATTTCTTCGAGGGGAATATCCACCGTTGCCTTTTTCTCCGTATTCTCTTCAGAGAAGATGTAGCGCACCCCCACACGATATCGTTTGAATATTTCCAAGGACTCTCGGTTTCCAGCCAAAGCTGTATTGATCATCTTGCGTTTGACGATGTCTGTATTTGCCTTCACAGCATCCACCGACAACACTTCCGTCCCCTCATAGACGGTATAATAATAAACCACAACATTGTCGTTGTCAACGAGTCCTACACTATCAACTCTTCCGATCCCAGGCGTTTCTTGAGGGAATTCTGCATTTGCTTTCGCTATCTCCTGTCTTAGTCTTTTCTTATTGCCGGAAGAATTGAAGCACCCTGCGCACAATACGACCACGATGAACATACACACGTTGGCATATATCGACCGCCATCTTCTACTGTAAGCTATTGTTTTATCCATGGTAGTTTTCAATAATATTATTTTCTAATAATGGTAATCAGCCCCTCTTGTGTCAGTCTAATGATGGAAGACGGCACATGCGGTTTTTTCTCCTGCCGACGTGACGTACAAACATAGTCTACCGCTTCCAACAATTCGGGGTCGATATCGCAATAGTTTTGTGCCGGTGTCATGCCGCTGATGTTTGCGCTTGTCGACACTATTGCTTTTTGGAATCGGTAGCACAGTTCTTTAGAAAAGGGCTCTTTTGTTATGCGCAAAGCCACCGTACCATCTTCCGCTATAAGATTTGGCGCCAGATTCACGGCCCCATCAAGAACAATGGTCGTCGGTTTTTCTGCCAGATCGAAGATATCCCATGCCACATCAGGCACATTTCTAACGTAACGCTGTAGCCGCGCATCACTATCAACGAGACAGATGAGTGCTTTCGAATCAATTCTTCTTTTTATTTTGTAAACTTTTTCAACGGCCATTGGGTTTGTCGCATCACATCCGATGCCCCACACCGTATCTGTGGGGTAAAGTATCACCCCACCCTCTCTCATCACTTTTACAGCCTTTTGGATATCGTTCTCGTACTGTGCCATTCCAACAATCTTTTTATTGTCCTGCAAAAATACGAAAAAAAAGCTGTTAATACAAGAATTATTCGCCCATTATTTATAATTTTGCAATTGCAAACCATGTGCGATTTAGATGACACGTGAAAAAGAGATATATAAGGTAACACTCGTTGGCAGTGCAGGCAATGTGGCGTTGATGGTGTTCAAGTTCATCGCCGGCACATTGGGTCACAGTGCGGCTATGATTGCCGATGCCGTACATTCATTGTCAGACTTTCTTACCGATATGGCCGTTCTTGTTTTCGTCCATATCAGTGCCAAGCCACAAGATGCGTCCCATGACTATGGCCATGGCAAATTTGAGACCATTGCCACCTTTCTTATCGGTTTGGCTTTGGCAGGTGCCGCTGTCGGTATCATCTATTCCGGCGGCACCAAGCTGGCTGATTGGTACCGTGGTGAGTCTTTATCCGCCCCCGGCATGTTGGCTTTGTGGGCCGCCCTTATCTCGATAGCCGTAAAGGAACTCCTTTACCGTTACGCCGTCCGTCGCGGAAAAGCCTTGGAGTCGCCCGCAACCATTGCCAATGCGTGGCATCACCGCAGCGATGCCCTTTCGTCGATAGGTGCCGCTATTGGCATTGGCGGTGCCATATTGTTAGGCAACCGTTGGGTGGTGCTCGACCCCTTGGCCTCGATTGTCGTCGGTCTGATGCTTATCAAAGTAGCCATCAGTTTATTGAAGACGAGTATCGGCGAACTAACTGAAAGTTCTTTACCCTCAGACACAGAAGACGAAATACTCCAATTGATGGAGAGCATACCCGATGTTTGTCATCCCCACGACCTTCGTACCCGTCGCATCGGCAACCATTTCGCCATAGAAGCCCATATACGCATGGATGGCACCCTCTCGTTGAATGAAGCCCACGACCGCGCCACCGCCATTGAGAACGCGTTGAAGGAGCGTTTTGGTTCCCAAACCCATGTCACTATTCACATGGAACCTGTTAAGTAAACGTTTTCATGAAAAAACAGATTATTTTTTGACATAATAATCTTATTTGAAAAAAAATGTTTATATTTGCATACTGAAACAAGCTATCGCCCGTGAGGGTTACAAACTACTTGAAATAGGGACAAATCATCGTGTATTATTGAAGCGATAATAGACCTAAGACAATTTTAACTAAACCTAAAATATTATTTATGTCTGGAAAATTTAAAATCTTTCGGATTGCGCTCATGTTCATTCTGGCCATGGTGGCCGGAGGCATGTCCGCGCAAAACATCACAGGTAATGTGACCGATTCGAGCGGCGAACCCGTTATCGGTGCCACGGTTTTGGAGACCGGCACAAGCAATGGCACGGTGACCGACATTGACGGAAACTTTACCTTGAGCAATGTGAAAGGCAATCAGATTACCGTCTCGTACATCGGTATGAAGACACAACAGGTAAATATTGCCGGCAAGTCAACCGTGAACATCACTCTCGAAGACGAATCGACCACTTTGAACGACGTGGTTGTGATTGGTTACGGCACAGTGAGGAAGAAAGACTTGACAGGTGCCGTGAGTACAGTGAAGGGTCAGGACCTGGCCAAGGTTCCTGTAACCAATGTTGCCGAAGCCTTGACTGGTAAGTTGGCCGGTGTTCAGATTACCACCTCCGACGGTTCCCCCGATGCCGAGATGTTGATTCGCGTGCGTGGCGGTGGTTCCATTACCGGCGACAATTCACCTCTTTATATTGTAGACGGATTCCCTGTATCAAGCATCAGCGACATCGCCTCGAGTGACATAGAGGACATCACTGTGCTGAAGGACGCGGCCTCTACCGCCATCTATGGTAGTCAGGGTGCCAACGGCGTCATCTTGATTACCACAAAGAGTGCCAAGGAAGGCAAGACTCAGGTGAATTACAACGTGTACATCCAAGGTAAGACCATTCGCAAGAAGTTAGACACGATGACTCCGAGCCAGTATGTCCGTTACCTGTATGAGCGCCAAGCATTACAGGGCAGCAGCGGCATCAGCTCGTACGAGAAGCGTTTTGGAGCCTGGGATGATATTGACCTGTATGACTACCAAGCTGGCCATGATTGGCAAGACGAGATGTTCGGCAACCACGATATCTCGATGAACCACAATCTGAGCATCAGCGGCGGTACGGAGAAGACGAAGTTCACGTTGAGCGGAAGCTACGCCAACGACAACAGTCTGATGGAAGGTAACGGTTACCGTCGTTACAACCTCAGTGCTAAGTTGAAGCACGAGTTATACAAGAATCTTGATTTGGACTTTGGTTTCCGTCTGGCCGACACCGAGGTCAAGGGTATGGGTACTGGCGGCGGCAGCTACAAGTTACGTTCGTATGACGCCATTATGACCGGCCCCGTGTTCGGTCTGTACGACCAGATTCAAATTGACCCGAGCATGATGTCAGAGGAAGAGTACGAGGAATATATCAGTAGTACTCGAACCTTAAAAGACAGGGTGAATGACTATTGGCGCAGGAAGGATGACAGACGTTACAATTTCAATGCTGCACTGACTTGGAAGATCACCAAGCACTTCACCTATCGTGCCGAAGGCGGTTATGAGTATCTATTTGCTCAACAGAAAGACTGGTATGGAGCCCGTTCAAACAAGGCTGTGCAGGACGGAGGCAGTCTACCTATGGGTGAGTGGTATAAGCGCGACACTTGGAAGTTGCGCGGCACCCACACTTTGACATGGAAACAGAAGTTTAACGACATCCACGATTTCAATGTGATGGTAGGTCAGGAATATGTGGGCACCAACTACGAGCAGTTGGGTACGCTGACCTTCAAATATTTCCAGAAGGACATTACGCCTGAGAAGATGTTTGCCTCGATACAAAACAACAGCCATGCCACGGGAGCGCAGACTTTGGCCTCCACCTTGGGACAGGAAGACCGCACCATCTCGTTCCTGAGTCGTATCATGTACACCTTGATGGACCGTTACCTGTTCACCGTGACGTTGCGTGAGGATGGTTCGTCGAAGTTCAGCCGTGGCAACCGCTGGGGGTTCTTCCCTGCCTTCGCTTTCGGTTGGCGCATTGCCGAGGAGCCTTGGATGGAGAGCACCCGCAACTGGTTAAGCAACCTGAAACTGCGCGCCTCTTACGGTACCGCCGGTAACAACCGTATCGGTTCTGCCATGTTTGAGACCACCTATAAAGCCTACTCCAGTTCGAAATATTATGGCGCGGGCAACCAGCAGAACCCCCACTTCACCTTGAACAACTCCCAGTTGGCCAATCCCGACCTGAAGTGGGAGACCACCATTACCCGTAACATCGGTTTGGACTTCGGTTTCTTCCATGAGCGTCTGACCGGTAGCCTGGATTTCTATTGGAACACCGTGAAAGACCTGTTGGTGGAAGTGCCCATCACCTCCATCGGCTACACCTCGATGCAACGCAACGTAGGTCAGACTTCTAACAAAGGAGTTGAGTTGACGTTGAATGCCGTAGCTTTGCAGCATAAAGATTATTCGTTGAATTTCAACTTCAATATTGGTTACAACAAAAACAATGTGGATAAGTTGACCGATGGTGTCACATCGATGCAGTTCAATTCGGGCGGTTTCTCAACCGATATGCGTGGTGCCGATGATTACCGTGTTATTGTAGACCAACCCCTCGGCTTGGTTTGGGGTTTTGAGTATGACGGCATCTATGGTGTCGACGATTTCGAGACTTATGTTGACGAGAACTGCAAGATACAGTTCCAGTTTGACAAGTCGGGTAACTACATCCTAAAAGAAGGTGTGGTAGACAACACTTTCCTGACTGCCGGCAGCCGTGGTGGTCTTCGTCCTGGTGCCATGAAGTTTAAGGACCAGAATGGTGACGGCAAGATTGATGCTGACAATGACCGTACCATTATCGGCAAGACACAGCCCAAGTTCACCGGCGGTTTTGGTCTGAACGCTACCTACAAGTGGTTTGACTTGAGTGCCAACTTCAACTTTGTGGTCGGCAACGATGTTTACAACATGGACAAGATGGTTGCCTCGCAGAGTTACCGTAACCAATGGGCAGCTCTTCGTCAAGAGATGGCTCCTGTGACCCTTGGTGGTGAGTCGTGGACCTATTTGGACCAAAAGACTGGAGAGATAGTCACTGACTACGAGACATTGAAAACCATGAACGCCAGTGCCACCCGTTGGTCGGGTCTAACGATGTCGGACAACAACCCCACCCCGAATTCCGCTTTTATTGAGGATGGTTCGTTCCTCCGCTTGCAAAACATCACCTTAGGCTTCACCTTCCCGAGGGAATGGATACAGCGTTTTGCCTGCCAGCAATTCCGTATCTATTGCACCTTGAACAATGTGTTCTGTCTGACCAACTACAGTGGTTACGACCCTGAGGTGAACTCCGCCATCCGTAACTCTAAGACCAGCGGCCTAACTCCCGGTGCCGACTTCTCGGCCTATCCCAAATCGTTCTCGTGGACGATAGGTGCCAACATCACATTCTAAACCATATTATAAACAAGGATATGAAAAAGATATATTTATATATTGCAGCACTGGCCATAACGATGGGCATCAGTTCTTGCGAGGATATGCTCGACACCGAGTCGTTGTCGACAGACAATTTGGAATATCTGACTTCCAACTCCACCGATGCCCGCAAAATGATTGACCACGTGTATTCGTATTTCTGCGAAGACACATACACCTCGCGTATGAGCACAAACTGGATGCAGAATACCGACATCGAAGTTGGTTTCCTTACCAAGGCCAACACCGAGGAAGCCACCCGTCGTGGTATTTGGTCATTGAATGCCCATCAGTTCAGTGACATCAAGAATGCATGGGACAATGCTTTGAAAGCCATTGACTTCTCAAACCAGATTATCGTGGGCATCGAAGGTAGCGACGCTTACAAGAATGGCGACCGTGATATGAAACAGTTGTTGGGTGAGACCTATTGTCTGCGCGCCTATTGGTATTGGCTGATGTGCAATTTCTGGGCTGACGTCCCCTTTGCCACGACGCCAACGACCAACAACGACATGCACAACGATCCTCGTACCGACAAGAACATCATCTACACCCACATGATTCAAGACCTGATTGACCATGAGGCCGAGATGAAGTGGAGCAGCGAGGTGACTGTTGAGCGTATGAACCGCGACTTCGCCTTGGGTTTCATCGTGAAGCTCGCCATGTTCCGCGCAGGTTATTCCATGCAGGCCGATGGTTCGATGTCCCGTTGCAACGGGACTGGAGAGGAATACACCGTCCATTATGTTGACGAGAACGGCAATGCAGCTACCGCCAGCAGTGCCGACGACTATTATAAGGTAGCCAAGGCCTACGCCCTTAAGCTCATCAACTTGAAGCCTCATACCCTTCTGGCGAAATACAAAGAAATATTCGACAACGAGATCAACGGCTGCAACCCAGCAGATGGTGATGTGTTGTTCGAGATGGGCTTTGTTCCCAACAGTGGCGGTGATATCGGTTGGTGTCATGGTCTGAGTGTCGTTGCCAGCACCAAGGGAGCCGGCACCACTTATACAAATCTGATGCCGAGCTATGCCTGCTCGTTCGACCCCGATGACCAGCGTCTGCCCGTGACATGCGTAAACTACCGTTACCTGTACGATGACAAACAGGCCGCCACCGACGCTTTGGGCATCCAGCCCGCCAAGTGGTGCCGTTTGGACTTGAACGTAACCAGCGTCGCTTCGAAGGGTACCGGTATCAACTGGCCCGTATTGCGTTACGCCGATGTATTGCTGCTGTTGGCCGAGGCCGACAACGAGATCAACGGGGGGCCTACTGATTTGGCACGTCAAATGCTGAAGGTTGTTCGCGATCGTGCCTTCGCCAATTCTAAGCAGAAAAGTGAGAAGGTTGACAATTACATCGCTGGATTGAGCGACTACAAGTCATTCAAAGAGGCTATTATCAATGAGCGCGCGTGGGAGTTTGGCGGTGAGAACATCCGCAAGTTCGACCTGGTTCGTTGGAATAACTATTCCGAGAAAGTGGTGGATGCCATTGAGTGGATTCGCGATGTTGCCATGAACTACAGCCAAACGAGCATTGTGAACGGCGAGTTCCTGTATGACAAGAATCAAGAGATCGTGCCTATGGATGTTGCCAATCGTTTGTATTACAACTACAAGAAGGGGCAGGTTGTGTTTGAAAACGACTACTTCACCTACCGTGACCGCACCGAGAGCCCGTATAATACCGCCGAGCGTCTGGCCGACGACGACATCAAGGCCGCCGGCGCCACCTACAGCGGTTTGAAGTATGTGAACTTCATGGAGGCATTGATGAGTGTCAGCGACACCAATCCAGAGACCAAAGAAAAGTATGGAACGACAACTGACGAAAACGGCAAAGAGGTGACCATCAAGAAAGGTATCCTGAATGAACGCATCCGTTACTCCTGGATTGGTTTGACCGGTGGTTTATTGGAAACCGGTGTCGAAGACCTCACCCCGATTCGTTCGAAAGTTACCCCCTATGTCCTGCCTATTCCTTCAGACCGCATCATGTCATCAGGCGGTGTGTTGAGCAACAATGGCTACGGCATACTGAATCCGTAAAAGTGCTAAGGGATGAGTGATGAAGGCCGGACAATGAAGGCTGGACGATAGCCATCCCATCAATTAACAAGACATAATAGCATACAGAGAAAAGATACAAACAATATACGACTATGAAATCATTTAAATATTTCATTCTATCGCTGTTCGGCCTGTTGATGACAGGTTTCATGAGCAGTTGCGATGATGACCTAAAGGACGGCGACGCCCCTCGTCTGTTCCGTCCTGTGGCCTCATTGGAAACGAACAACAACTCGATTATCGCCTCATGGGACAACATTGCCGGAGCCACCAGTTATACCTTGGAACTGTACAAGGTGACGGGCACTGATGAAGCCGGAGAAAACATCTATGAGTTGTATAAGACCGTGACTTGCGAGTCGTCGCCCTACACATTCGATGATTTGGAATGGGATGAGAAATACAAGGTTGCCATCACCTGCAATGGTCCCACCAAGTCTTCGGGTAAATATGAAACCAACGATGCGAGCATTCCATATCCCACCACGTTGAAAAGCGTGAAAACCATTGATAACGCAGCACGCGTAACGTGGGACAATGGCAAGAAAGAAGAAGCTTCAGAATCCTCAGAAGAGGAAGAGACAGAGGAAACGGATGACAGTTCTGCCGATAGTGAAGAAAGTTCTATTACCATTATCAAAGCCATCGTTGCTGTTCCCGTTGATGGTGGAGAGAAAATTGTAAAGATTATCAGCAGCAGTGTCTTCGAAGCAGGCCAAACCGACATTATGGGATTGGCCCCCCAGACAAAGTATTATTTCATTGCCTACACTACTGACGACGAGAGCGAGTTTAACAACTCCACCTATGCCGGTCGTTTGTCGGCCACCACTGGTAAGGCCATTGACTTTGACGAGAAATATGGTGCCGGTATGTGGGTAGATATCCGCGGTTATGACGAGAAGCAAGCCAAAGACACGTTGAAGAGTGAAACATTCTGGAACGAAGTGATTACACAAGACGGCATGACTATCATTCTCCGTGGCGACTTTGACTACAAGGTTAACAACAGTATCGCTTTGGACAAGAGTGTCCGTTTTGTCACCGCTTCGACACTTGGCAGCAATGCCCGTTTCATCAGCAGTGGCGGTATCACGATGGCCAAGAACGTTGAAATCGATTGGGTGGAGTTTGAGAATGTAGATTTCATCAGCGACAAGGCCCTGAATGGCGATAATGACGTGAAAGAGAACACGGATCCCACATGGGGTGGTCGTCAGGTATTCAACATTAACGGTGTTAAC
The DNA here is from genome assembly GCA_017538105.1 of Prevotella sp. Taxonomy (GTDB): domain Bacteria; phylum Bacteroidota; class Bacteroidia; order Bacteroidales; family Bacteroidaceae; genus Prevotella. The sequence continues at coordinate 88,442 of JAFYJN010000035.1, forward strand.
TCGACGCTGAAGAAACTATCGTTTAAGGGATGTACGGTTACCGGTTATCGTGCTTTTGTCCGTTCGCAGAAAGACGGAGACAACATCAACGAAATTGTTGTTGATAACTGTACATTGAACTGTATCGGCGACCAGGGTGTGTTCACCACGACGAATAAAGCCGGCGACTGGAAACAGATTACACTGAAGAACAGTACCGTTACTAACATCGTGATGCTGTGTGATCTTCGCATTACTGTGAATCCACTGACGTTTAATATCGAGAACTGCACCTTCTGCTATGCCCCTAAGGAGACTACCGCCAATGCCAACACTCCATTGTTGCGACTGAACGGCAACAAGAATACCATCTCCGTGAACATCAGCAATACTTTGTTCGGTCCTTCGATGGCTACGGAGAAGTCGGAAGGCGATGCCATTCACACCTATACAGCCGGCACAGCTGGCAGCATCTTCCTGAACGGTAATACCGGTGCAGAAGATACCCCGCTTCCAGTACCACTGGTGAGTGTGTCGAAGAGTTTCAAGACCAACTTCGGCTGGTGGACTAACGACAAAGGCGTGTCCTATCCTATTGATGCCTTGCAAGAATTAGGCATGGATGAGAAGACCCTGTGGAGTGCTCCCGAGAAGGGTGAGTTCCGTATCATGGCCAACCTGCCTGAGAGCGGGCTTGGTGCTCCGATGTGGCAATAAAAATCCCTATTTATCACAGAGGCACAGAGCAGTGGAGGCTGTTCTGTGCTTCTGTGGTTTCATAATAGGAACAATAGACACTATAGTCGCCATAGAAATAATAGGCACTATAGAAGCTATAGAAAGTATAGAGGCTATAAAGAATTTTTCATGAGATGAAGAAATTATATGTGATACTGTTTCTCTTCTGCGGGCTGACGATGACAGCAGGCACGGCGATGGCACAGGAAAAGACCCCTGCTTTTCCCGGAGCAGAAGGCTTTGGACGTTACGTTACCGGAGGTCGTGGTGGCAAGGTGGTACATGTGACCAATCTGAACAACAGCGGCACCGGTTCGTTGCGTTGGGCATTGAACCAAACAGGTACGCGCACCATCGTGTTCGACGTGAGTGGCACCATCCATCTCACATCGGCATTGAGTGTGAGCAGCGGCAATGTGACGATAGCCGGTCAGACCGCCCCTGGCGATGGTATCTGCGTGGCCGACTATCCCTTCAGTATCGCTGCCAACAATGTTATTGTGAGGTATATGCGTTTCCGTCTGGGTAACAACAACGTTACATTGGACGGTGCCGATGGTTGGGATGGACTAGGAGCCATGGACCAGAAGAACATCATCATCGACCACTGTTCTGTCAGTTGGAGCATAGACGAGTGTCTGAGCGTGTATGGTTGTGAGAATACCACCGTTCAGTGGTGTTTGGTTACACAGAGTCTGAAAAATGCAGGTCATTCCAAAGGAGCACACGGCTATGGTGGCAACTGGGGCGGCAGTGGGGCCTCGTTCCACCACAACCTTATGGCCCATCACGAAAGCCGCGAGCCTCGTTTGGGTCCACGTTACACCACTCAGTTGGACGAGCGTATGGACATGCGCAACAATGTTTTTTACAATTGGGGCGGCAATGGTTGTTATGGTGGAGAGGCCATGCATGTGAACATCGTGAACAACTACTACAAGCCCGGTCCACGAACGATGCAAATCAGCACGACGAAACGCAAGCGAATTGCCTCCATCGGCATCCGCACCAACAGTTACATCGCCAGCTATCCCGACTACGCCCCCACCCTTCACATGTGGGGCACCTATTTTGTAGACGGCAACGTGAACGAGAAATACAGCGACGTGACCAATGATAACTGGACCTACGGCATGTACAACCAGATTGACGCAAGCGGCAACGATGGTCTATATACCGACGAAGTGAAAAACCAGATTCGCTTGTCGGAGCCTATCAACTTCATCAGCACCACCACCCACAGTGCCGAGCAAGCCTACGAGAAAGTGCTTTTATATGTGGGAGCCTGTCTGCACCGTGACAGTTACGATGAGTTGATGTTGAATGACGTGGAAAATGGCGTGGCCACTTACGGCACAAAAGGCATTATCGACAGCCAGAATGAGAACAAACCTGCTGATGCCGATGATGACTGGAGTGCCTGGCCCACATTGGAGAGTGAAGCAGCTCCTGTCGACAGCGATGGCGACGGTATGCCTGACACATGGGAGAACGCCCATGGCCTGGATGCCAACGATGGTGATGACGGAGCCATTGTCGGTGCTAACGGTTACACCAATTTGGAGAACTACCTCAATTCATTGGTCGCCGACATTACCGAAGCTGAATATGCCGACGGCGAAGTGATGGGTTCCATTATCGAAGAAGGAGGCGAAGAGGCGAAAACCAGTTACGAGATTTCGCCCGCCACCCATGAGACAGGTTGGGCCTTTGAAGATGGTTTCAGCATCAGTTGCAACAAGGAATATGCCGAGGGCAATTCATGTGGCATGAAAGGTATCAAGTATTCACGCAACACGAAATATACCATCAATATACCTGACGGTATCAGCATAGCGAGAGTAGACTTTACTGGTTTCAGCAATGTGAACGACGAAGGAGCTTACCTTGGTGAATTAGATGGGGTTACGTTTGATGAGACAGAATACGTATTCCCCCCACGCAGTGGCGGTGAATATGTGACACACAGCGTGGATTTGGCATCGCCAGTCAACAGCAAGTTGACTTTCACGCCCAAGGGGCAACAAGTGGTTTGGAACATCACGCTTTATACACCGGCCTCGACGGGTATAGCCGAGATTTACGTTCCCATGGCGAGCAGTAGTGACTTGCATACCATCGATGGCAGGTTGGTGAAACGTGGAGCAAGTGAAGAAGACTTGGGCTCACTTCCCAAAGGCATATATATACTTGGTGGAAAAAAGGTGGTAAAGAGATAGAGAAGGATAGGCAAAAACCAAGGTTGCTATAGATGAATAAAGGAAGACTCGTGTTGGGCCTTCCTTTATTATTGGAGAATGGTGAGATATTATTCTGCTTTAGGAGTTTCTTCCTTTTTTACTTTTGCTGGCGTTTTTTTGGCGACAGGCTTTTTCACTACTGTTTTCTTGTCAGCAGCTTTATCGAGTTTTGCTTTCAGTTTATCTTCTTCAGCCTGCATTTTCGCCACCTTCGCCTGTAGGCGTGTAATTTCTTTATCTTTCATGGAAATCTCATCGCCCTGATTTTTGATGGTGGTGAGCAATGTTTCCAGCTCGTCATTTTCAATTTCCACAGGATAGAGCGAGTTGACACGGTTGATGAAATCACCCAAGATATTCATGTAGTTCGTAAACGCGTCGAAGGGCGACTGATAAATACCACGGTCAAGTCCCACATTCGATGGTTTTGTTGTCATGAATCGGAAATTGTTGGAAGCCTGCAAATAATCCCAGTCCTGGTTAATGCGCGGGTCGTTGCAGATGCGTACACGGTCAGCCACGGAATAGAGTTTGTTGAAAGCCTCGCGCTGCATGGGATTACCAAGCCAACAACTGACATCGCGTTCCTCGTCCACCCATGACAGTGTATCAGGAACATCCAGGGCACTCACACTCTTCATCTTCATGCATATTTCTGTAGGAGTGGAGAATGTAATACCCTTCTTCTTGGCACATGCAGGCAGAGCCTTAATAAATTCCAGAATATTCGTGGACAATGGCTGGGCGATGCCCAATGCCGACAGTTCCATAAAGATATTTATAATCTGTTCCTCTTCGGGCAGTTCAGCAATGCGCTGCATGTAATTGTCGGCGAATAGCGGATATCCTTCCCATTCCGTGTTTCCGAAACGTAGCGAAATATCATCGGAGAGCGTAACATCACGCAACAATAACTTAAGGTTCGGCGCGATGGCACAGTTGTACACATAATGCGGTGATTTCCATCCCAACACATGTTTTGCTCCTTCAGTAAGCATTCCCTTAAAGCCCATAGCTGCCACTTGCCCACCTATGTCATCGGAATAGATGAGCGAAGAGTTGCGCAACACCTTTGGTTCCTGGTTGAAATACTCCTTCACCTTTGTACACTGTTTCTTCACTTCCGCAGCGAATGACTCCTCGTTGATGAGCGAAGCCAACCCATGAGAATAGGGTTCCGCGAGAAATTCCACACACCCTGTATTGTTCAGTTCTTGCAGTTTCTCAAGTACCTGTGGAGCATGCATTTCCAATTGCTCGATGCCCACGCCAGACAGAGAGAAAGCCACTTTGAAAGCCTTTCCATTGGCATTGATCATGTCGAGCAACGTGTTGAGAGCTGGCATATATGAGCGTTCGGCAATATCAGATATGGAACGTTCATTCTCATAATCGTCGTAATAGTAGTGGTCAGTACCGATGTCGAAGAAACGGTAGCGTTTGAGATGAATTATCTGGTGTATCTCAAAATATAGACAGATTGTTTTCATAAAATAGCCCCCCTCTAATCCCCCGAAGGGGAAGACCAAATAGGGGAATTGGGTCATGAGTTATTGATTATATATACTTAAATAACATTATTGAGTTTGTCACTTCTCCCATCCAAGGGTGCGTCGGTATAGCGTGAGGATCCATGCGCCCACTTTTTCCCAAGTGATTTGGTCGACTTCCCTTTTTCCTTCTTCTTGAAGATACTTAAACAGAGAATCGTTGTGGCAGATGGAATAGATTGCATCGGCCAAAGCATGAATATCCCAGTAGTCGACTTTTATGCAGTTTTCAAGAATTTCCGCACATCCACTCTGCTTGGAAATGATGGATGGCGTACCACACTGCATCGCCTCCAGAGGTGATATTCCAAAAGGTTCGCTCACCGAAGGCATGACATACACATCCGAGTCTTTCAGACATTCATACACCTGTTTGCCCCGCATAAACCCTGGGAAATGGAACCTATCGGCGATGCCCCTTTCCGCTGCGAGAGAAATCATGGCGTCCATCATGTCTCCAGACCCCGCCATGCAGAATCGGACATTACGTGTACGGTGTAACACCATTGTGGCCGCCTCGACGAAATATTCCGGTCCTTTTTGCATTGTGATACGTCCAAGGAATGTCACCACCTTTTCCTTACCCGTATGGTCAGGTCTTGGTATGTCTTGCAGTTCCTGTTTAAGAGGATACACTGCATTATGAACTGTAAATACCTTTCTAGGATCCTGAAAATAATGGTTGATGACCGTTTGTCGTGTCAGTTCCGACACACACATGATACAATCAGCATTATCCATACCATCTTTTTCAATGGAGTAAACCGTTGGGTTCACTTTTCCCCTAGATCGGTCGAAATCTGTGGCATGCACATGGATACACAAAGGTTTTCCGCTTACGCTTTTAGCATGGATGCCCGCAGGATAGGTAAGCCAGTCGTGGGCGTGGATGATATCAAACTCCTCCGTTCTTGCCACCACCCCCGCTATAATGGAATAGTTGTTAATTTCCTCGTGTAGGTTTTTGGGATATCCTCCAGCAAACTCCATGGCACCGAGGTCGTTTACATGCATATAGTTAAAGTCAGCATAAATGTGGTCACGGAGTCTGAAATAGTAGTCGGGATCCATAATATTCCCCACCCTATTTCTGACATAATCCCTGTCGACATCACGCCATGTTATAGGCACCGCATTCATGGCCACGATACGCGCCGCCGATTGGTCTTCGTCGCCGAATGGATGAGGCAGGCACAGAGTGATATCCATGTTTCCCTGAGCGTGCAAGCCCTCCGAGATTCCATAGTTGGCCGTTGCGAGTCCACCAAACACATGAGGAGGATACTCCCATCCAAACATCAATACTTTCATAGATTTCTCCTCCTATTATTTTTGATAACTATAAGATTCCAATAAATTGAGCGTGCGCAGAATTTCCGCCACATTCATGGCGAACGACATTGCCCCTCGTCCATGGAATGGCGGATTGCCGTCGAACAATTCGCTGATGGTTCCGAGGCAATGATAGTCCATTTCCTCCTCATATCCCACCATTTGTCGTTCAATGAAACTCAGCCGTGTGCGTTTATATAATTTCAGGCACGCCTCCATATAGAATCCTCCTAGCCACGGCCATGCCGTACCTTGGTGGTAAGCATAGTCACGCTGTGTTTGCGGTCCAACGTACATGGGATTGTATCCCCCGCTTTTCGGCGACAACGATCTCAATCCTTTAGGTGTGAGCAATTCACGTGTACATACATCGAGAACCCCTTTCTTTTGTTGGGCGTTCAGAGGTGAGAAATCGAGTGCTACGGCGAAAATCATGTTTGGTCTAACGCTCCAGTCAATCATGTTTCCATCGACATAATCGTAGAGATAGCCATATTCATTGAGGAACGTGTCCACAAATGCTGTTTTGCATTTCTCCGCTATATCCTCGAGTTTTTCCGCCCTTTCTGTCTTTCCGTTCTCAGCTGCCAACGAGGCGGCGAATTTCAGGGCGTTGTACCACAATGCATTGAATTCCACAATGAAACCCGAGCGCGGCACAACAGGTCTTCCGTTCGCCGTAGAGTTCATCCATGTCACCGCCTTGTCGCGCCCATCTGTGCGCAGCAACCCATTCTCTTCGAGCCAAAGGTTAGGATGTCCATCATCGATAATGAAATCGACGATATCGTCGACCAGTTTTCCATACATCTGGTATCCTTTTTTCCGTCCGCACTCCTTGCAGTATTGTTGAATGGCCCAAATCGCCCAAAGAGGGACATCGGGTTGTTCCATCTCGTATATTTTCACAGACAACGGTTTTCCTTTCATAAACTCGCGCAGTCCTTTTTCCGCCGTTTTCATGACCAATTCGAAGTAGTCCTGTTCTTCAATGGCCAACGTTAGTCCAGGCAATGCTATAAACGTATCTCTGGCTCTGCATTTGAACCACGGATATCCTGCGAGCAGGTATCTGTCATCGTTTTTCGCCCTGTTATGGAATTGGTGAGCCGCATTGACCAAGCAGTGGAAGAAGTTGTCGCGTGGAGCCCTTTCTTCTATCTCCTTTTGAACAAGTCGTTTCAGCGTATTGCTTTTTATTTCCGAGGTAGAGGCAGAAAATACAATGCTTTCACCTTTTTTGATGTCCATTTCGAAATATCCCGGAACGTAGAGGTCCTCATTAGAGGCATATCCCCTTTCCTGCTCTTTCGGATATTCCACGCCCCTGTACCAATCCGGCTGGAAGATGAATTCATTCTTCTTGGAGAACTGCATATAGAGGTCCGGATACCCTGCGTACATACACGTTTTTATACCATTGTCGACAGGGTGGTATTCGCGTGAAGCAGTATAGTTCTCATGCGTGAACTGGCGTACACTTCTGAATGCCAGGAACGGTCTGAAACGCAGTTTTGTAGCCGAGTGTGCGTCATCAAGGGTGTAGCGTATGAGAATACGGTCCTCATAATGTTGGAACACCACTTCTTTTTTTAAGATGACTCCTCCCACTCGGTAGATAGTAGTAGGCACTTTGTCACAGTCGAATTGTCTGATGTACTTGTGTCCTTTTGGACTGAAATTGTTTCCTTGGTACTTATGCAGTCCGAGATTGAATTCGGCCCCATGCTGTACCACGGTAACATCGAGTGACGATAACAGCACATGGTTTTCATCATCCAGTTCAGGTATAGGGACGACGAGCAATCCATGATACTTTCTCGTGTTGCAATCGACGATCGTAGAGCAGGAATATGCTCCCGACCTGTTGGTACGCAACAGTTCTCTGGGCAATGATTCCTGCAAATTGGTCATCAATGCTTTTTCTAATCGAAGATAGCTCATTTTTTGGTTTTATTAAGGTTTATAAATTCTCTGTTTTGTTGTGGAGGAGCCCATATATTGCCCCACCGTCAAAAGTTTGTTCAAAGTTAGCATTTTTTTCTCACGTCTCCAATTATTGGATAAGTTTTTTCGATAAAATGTTTTTTTTTATGGTATAATGAGGAAAAATTGTGAAAAAAGTGAGTTATATGAATGTTTTTCCGTATATTTGCCATCATCTATACTTCCATGAAGTAAACACACCAACCATTTCCAAGCCTCTATTATACCAACATACTTAATACTATACTATGTCGAAAAACCTGCCACATTCAGACCATGTTGTAGACCTGTTCTGCACCTGTCTGCAAATATCCAATCCCACTCATAGGAAACTGATAAGCGATCATCTCGCCATACGCTGTTACAAACCAAAAGAAACCATCTACCATGAGGGAGAACTTCCCAGCAGTCTATTCCTTATGATTGAGGGCAAGGCCAAGATATTCCGTGAGACCGCCAAACACGACCGTATTCTCCGGATGCTCGCGCCCTCAGAATTTTTCGGTTATCCCCCCTATTTTACCTCATCACGTTTTTATGTAAGTGTCATTTGTGTGGAATCGTCCATCGTGGCCGCCATCCCCTTATCAGTCTTGAAAGAATTGATAGAGACAGAACCATATGTATCTCAATATTTCTTGCGTCAGTTTGCCATTCTGTTAAGCATTTCCGACAAGCGCGGGGAGGTGATTGCCCGCATGAACCTCCGTGCCCGTCTATCCATGGGGCTATTGTATCTCAGCAACAAATTCGGTATGGAAGAAGACGGTCAGACTTTGAATGTGAGGTTGACACGTGAAGAACTTGGTGATCTTACGAACATGAATACAAGCAACGCCATCCGCACCCTGTCACAATTTGCCTCAGAAGGACTTATAGAGACACAGGGCAGGTGTATCCGTCTGATTGACAAGGAACGGTTGATGAATGAAATAGAAGATCCTAGTTTGTTATTCGAAAGCGCCCAATTAGGAATTTAATGAATCAGCAAAAATGAATAGTCATATCTTTACGGTATAATGAAGGACACCACCTCCTGTTCCACTTCTATACGGAAAGGTCCCACGGGAGTATTCATCAGTCTTCCGTCGATACCGATACTCGCCCTTTCCGCCTTTAGCACCTCCACTGCCTTGGTGCGGTATGGATGAACATCGCGGTGGTTGAGTATCTTTCCGCTATAAAGCAAGTAAAACCCTTCGAAAAGTTGTGTTACTTCGGGATGATAAACCACCGATACATCGAGCCATCCGTTATAAGGCACGGCATTCGGTGTGAACCCATATCCTTGGGCGTTGCCTATCGACACCGACATTATTTTGCGTTTGATGGTATCGTCGTTAATTTTGAGATGCATCTTGTATTCGAGCCGTTGAAACACCATTTTTAGAGAGGCGGGGATGATGGACACCGTATTCACACCCATCCATCCCGTCGTTTTCCTTCTCATGTTCATGACCGACGCCACCAGTCCTATATTGAGACTGTTGTGGAAATAACGGTGGCATTTCTCACCATTGCTATTGGCATAATGGATGCACCCCAAGTCAATTTTCCGCGTACGTCCTTTCTTCAGCATTCCCACTGTCCCTTCAATATCATTTTCCTTGATGCCCCAGAAATGTGCGAAGTCATTCATTTTGCCGTTGGGTATGACACCCAGTTTTATCCCTTCGCGTGTTGGTTTGTCGGCCATCATGAGACAGTTGACTGCGTCGTTTAGGGCCGAGTCGCCTCCCACAATGACTATTGTCTTATAGCCATTGTTGATGAGCATGGTGACGAGCCTGTCGACCGACGATGACTGTTCGCTCTGAACGAAATCATAGTCGACATTGTATTGCTTGAGGATTTTCTCAATTTTCTCCCATCTTTTTTGGGGACGGAAACTACCGCTCTTTGGGCAATAGACGATGCCCCATTTTGTATCTTTCATTTTTTTAAAGGAATTATAGTTGGTATAGGGCTTATTGGCTTATAAAGTTTAGAGGATTAAAGGGAATTATGGGGGTGACAGCATGGTGAGTATAGTATTCACTTTGTCGGTGGTGGGCAGTGTTGCGTCGAGCCAATGGATTTGTATGCCACGTCTTTCCATGCCTCGGAACCATGTCATCTGTCGTTTGGCGAACTGGTGAATGGCTATTTCGAGGTCATGAAACATTTGGTCGAAAGATATTTGCCCTATGACATAAAGAGTGACGAATTTATATTCCAGTCCATAGTACTTGAGGTCTTCTGAAGTGACCCCACTGTCAAGTATTCTTCTTATTTCTTCAACCATCCCGTTGTTGAGTCGCTCGCGCAATCTTTTGGATATACGCTCCCGGCGTGTTTCCCTGTCGATATCTATACCGAAGACGAGCGAAGGGATGCTAGGAAAATTCCTTTTCTCCGTAGGATGTTGCAGGTTGTACGTCTCAATCTCTATGGCACGTATAGCTCTTTGCGGTGAATCCACATCCGTAGTGTTATGCATGGATGAGCCCGACTTTTGTTTCAAGCACTCAAGCGTGAGTGTCAGTTCTTCCAGCGTCTTTCCCTCGAGACTATCACGCAACGGTTGGTTTTGCGGCACTGGAGACAGTTGGTAACCTCTCAGCACAGATTCAAGATACAGTCCCGTACCGCCACAAAGAATAGGTTGTTTTTCCCTATTTTGGATATCATTGTAAGCCAACAGAAAATCCCGTTGATATTCGAAGAGATTGTATTTGGAGCCTGGTTCACAAATATCAATGAGATGGTAAGGGATATCGTGCCCGTCGATGTGATAGTCATCGAGGTCTTTCCCTGTTCCGATGTCCATTCCCCGGTACACCTGTCGGCTGTCGGCACTGATGATTTCGCCATCGCACAGGAGAGCTAGTTGGGCGGCCAATGTTGTCTTACCGCACGCTGTTGGTCCGAGTATGGTCACTAGTTGTTTCATTCTGTTGGCAAAAATACGAAAAAAAAGTCGTCAGCCCAAGGACAGACGACTTTTTATTACGTATAAGTTTGTTTCCTTATTATTTGAGTTCGGCAAGGTACTTGATGGTGCGAACCATCTGCGAGGTATAGGAGTTCTCGTTGTCGTACCAGCTGACTACCTGCACTTGATAGGTGTCGTCGTCGATCTTGCTTACCATGGTCTGTGTGGCATCGAAGAGCGAACCGAACTTCATGCCGATGATGTCAGAAGAAACAATCTGATCCTCGGTATAACCGAAGGACTCGCTACCAGCGGCCTTCATGGCGGCGTTGATACCCTCAACGGTCACGTCCTTAGCCTTCACCACAGCGATGAGGATAGTAGTTGAACCGGTAGGAGTGGGAACGCGCTGAGCGGAACCAATCAGTTTGCCGTTGAGTTCAGGAATCACGAGACCGATAGCCTTGGCTGCACCCGTCGAATTGGGAACGATGTTGCAAGCACCTGCGCGGCTGCGACGGAGGTCACCCTTGCGCTGCGGTCCATCGAGAATCATCTGGTCGCCAGTATAAGCGTGGATGGTCGACATGATACCGCTGGCAATGGGAGCGTACTTATTGAGAGCGTCAGCCATAGGAGCCAGACAGTTAGTGGTGCAAGAAGCAGCGGAGATAACAGTATCTTCAGGAGTCAACGTCTTGTGGTTGACATTGTAAACGATGGTGGGCAGATCTTTTCCAGCAGGAGCGGAGATAACCACTTTCTTGGCACCAGCCTGGATATGAGCGGAAGCCTTCTCTTTCGAGGTATAGAAACCTGTGCACTCGAGCACCACATCGACACCGAGTTCGCCCCAAGGCAGTTCGGCAGCGTTGGGTTTGGCATAGATGGTGATTTCCTTATCATCAACGATGATGGAGTTGTCCGTAGCCTCTACAGTGTGCTTTCCTTCGCCGAATTTTCCAGCGAATCCACCCTGAGCAGTATCATACTTCAGCAAGTGAGCAAGCATTTTGGGGCTAGTCAAGTCGTTGATAGCTACCACTTCATAACCATCCGCCTCGAACATCTGACGGAATGCGAGACGACCGATACGGCCGAAACCGTTAATTGCAATTTTGATCATTGTTAATTTATTTAATTAAAGGGTTAGATATAAACTACATTAGATGATGCCGTGAGCCTTTCTTCCCATGCTGAAACATAAAAAAGTAACCCCAATAGGCATTTTTTCTATAATTCGGGTGCAAAGTTACAAAAAAAATATTAAATTTGCAATCGAAAACCATTGAAAAAAGGATAAAGTGTATTTAAAGAGTATTAATTCACCATTAAATAATTTAAATTTTTAAAATTATGGGATTTATCAAAGAGTTTAAAGAGTTTGCCATGAAGGGCAACGTGATGGACATGGCCGTTGGTGTAATCATCGGCGGTGCCTTTGGCAAGATTGTCAGTTCGTTGGTTGACGATGTATTGATGCCGTTGATTGGCAAGATTACCGGTGGTGTTGATTTCACCAGTCTTGCCGTCACATTGGGTGAAGGTGAGAATGCCGCGAAGTTGAATTACGGCACATTCATCCAGAACATCATCGACTTCTTGATTATTGCTTTCTGTATCTTCCTGATGATTAAGGGAATGAATAAGTTGAGCAGGAAGAAGGAAGAAGAGCCCGCCCCCGAGCCAGAGCCCTCTAACGAAGAGAAGTTGCTTGGTGAGATTCGCGACTTGTTGAAGAACAAATAATTAATGGTTATGAAAACAGAAGCTTCCAGCCGCGCCCAGTGGTTGGAAGCTACTGTTTTAACGGTAACAAGCATTAAAGATAAAAAGGGGGAAGGAAATTGAAAATATAAACAGTTAGACGATGGAAAGAATTATCAAGATAGTGGCTTGGCTGATACCCGTTATCATCATAGCCGTTTTGTTTTTGTTGTTGTCGGATTTGTCGACTAATGCATGTGCACGTCTCGGACTGGTGTTTGTCCTGCTTAGTTACGGTCTGATAGTTTTAGCGAGCTATTCCGACAAGGAACGCGCCGGTGTGATGAACCTTACCACCGTCATGGTGGCCGTCATCAACTTCGTTTTGGAATTGGTTGTCGCCATTGTTTTCAGCTGTTTTATGCCCGAGAAGAGTCTCGCAGCCTTCATCATTCATTTCATCCTTCTGATGCCCACGCTGTTGGTGATGGCTTTGAGTTACCTGGCCAATAAAAATACCAGGAGGAAGATAGAAGGAGAAACTGAAGATAGATGAGGAAGAGAAGCCGCCCTGGAAAGGATAATCCAGAGGGAGGATATTCAAGAAATTAATCATCCCCATTGGCATGACCACCAATGGGGATGATTTGTTTGTAGCTATGAGGGATTGAAAGCCTTATTGGTAGTGAAGGTACATGTTATAAGTGACGCTTCCGTTAGAGGATGTGCCGGCAAAGCTTTCACCGTCAGCGGCCGCCACAAAACTCCAGTTTTTAGGTAGTCCCGTGCTTGTGAAATCGAAGCGATTCGAAGTCAAGTATCCTTCCACGCTCCAGGTCACCCCCACCTTATGATTTTGGAAAGACCCCACATAATAATCACCACCCTGCGGATATAGCGTGAACGTGACATTGTCGCCATTCAGTTTGCCTTTTAGCACCACCGTTCCGGAAGGACGACGTGTTGTCGTTGCCACTGTTTGTTGTGGAGCCGGCGCCACCGTCTGAGGTTGAGGTTGTGGTTCCTGTGGTTGTGAAGTCGTCTGTTCCTCCGCCCGTTTCTGCTCCGCTTTATCCATGGCCGATGTCACCTGGGCATCTTTTGATGGTTGCTGTACTCCCTTGTCGTTAAGGGTATCTACGAGGAGCCAACCACCGAGTCCGAGGAGCGCCGCCGCCAATATACCAACGACGATCCAAAGTCCCGCGTTGCTCTTTTTCTGTGGAGCCGGCGCATAGTAAGGTTGCTGGGACTGCCGTCCGTAGTTAGGCTGTGATGGACGAGGTTGTTGGTAATTATTTTGTGATGGTTGAGCGATGCGTGTGGCGTCATCGTTCATGGGGTTATTTGACAACTGAGCGCCACATATCGGGCAGAAAGTTGACCCATCGGGAATTTGGCTATGACATCTGTAGCAAAGCATGGTTTAAATATTTTGAGTTGAAAACAACAGTTTTTAAATTTCTGTGAGACTGAAAGACAAGTTCGACTGTTTGGAATAGTTTGTGAACTGTCCAGAGTAGGAATATCCATTGAAGTCTCCGTGGAAATAGCCTGTGTTCAGTCCACTTGGCGCATATTCCTCAAGTACCATATACGATCCATTGATATATCCATCGACCGTCATGCGGTTGGAACTGCCTTGCGAGTGGTAGTAATAGGTGCCACTCACCTGTGTGCCAGAAACATATATCTCCATGGTAATGGGGTATTTCGATATGGAGCCACGCATCCGATGTTGTCCCTGGATGCTGTATGTACGTCTGGGTGCCGGTGTTACAGCAGGTTGAGTCTGGGCAGCAGACTGTTGTGTGTCCGTTGTCTGCGGTGTCGTCTGCGGTGCTGCTGTTTGGGCCACTTGTGCCGTCTGGGGTTGTTCCGTGTCGCTGGTGCCCCTTACGAGCAACCAGATTCCCAATCCTATCACTGCCGCCACGAGAAACCCCACTATACCATAGAGAACTCCGTTATTGGATCCTCTTGTCTGTGGTTCAGGATTATAGACAACTCTCGTATTGTCATCGTAACCCATCGGTTGTTGAGGTATTTTGTCGATTTTGGTGCCACATCTCGAGCAAAAAGTCGCCTCTTCAGACACTTCAAAATTACAAATAGGACATTTCATGGTCATGTTGTTAAAACGTTGCAAATTTACATAAAAAAAACGAAACGCCAAGAGAGAGAAGATATAATTTGTTGTTTTCAAGGAAAAAGGCTATTTTTGCAAGAAAATCTTCTTCTTTCATGACAAACGAGGCATCCATATCTTCCACATATCCTCTTTTGCCTTCACAAGAAGGCATTTATTATGCATGGATGTCTCGTATTGATGCCACATGTTGGAATCTCCCCATATGTATGACCTACGGGCGGGAGATAGACAGGACTCGTTTACAGGAAGCATTACACGCCATTATCGCTCAGCGTGCCACGTTACGTTTGCAGTTGACCGTCGACGAGAAAGGGCAACCCCGTCAATACATCGACCCTACACTCACCATCGACGTACCCTGTCGTGAGATGAGCGAATCAGCAGCTCTCGACTACTGCCAGCACCATTTCGTTCGGCCGTTTGTACCTTTTTCCAAACAGCCCCTATGTCGTTTTGAGATTCTGAGCACTCCCGAGCACCACTATTTGCTGTTTGACCTCCACCATTTGATTGGCGACGGAGTAACCATCTCCCATGCTTTCCTCAGTGTAGACCTTCCCCATGCTTACGACTGCCAGCCCCTAGATAAGGATGACTATGGCATGTTGGATGCCGCTTTGTCGCAAGAAGCCCTTTATGGCACTGCGCGATACTTGGCCGACCGACACTATTTCCATGAGCGTTTCCGTCATCACCCCTTCACCCCTTTATGCGGAATACCCGCCAACCCATGGGGACGTTATTTGCGGTCAAGTTCTTTTATGGATAGGAAAGCCCTTGATTTGTGGTGCAAGAACAATGGCATATCACCCAATGTCCTTTTCTCCGCCGCTTTCAGTCTTGTCCTTTCCCGTTTGAGCGGCGAACGCGAAACAGCGTTCCTCACCCTTTTCCATGGTCGCTCCGACCGTCGTTTGCGCAACGCCTGGGGCATGTTTGTCAGCACTCTACCCCAGTTGGTGAGCCACCACCCTTCCGACACTATCGGCAGTCTGTTGCTACAGAATCGCCAAGAGCAATTCCGTGCCCTCCGCCACAGCAGCTACCCCCTCACCCATTTCTGCAATAACCTTCATCACACCCCCACGGTCACCTTTGGTTTCCAGAGCGAACAGATACCCGAGAGCATCGTTTTGGATGGTCATCTATACCCTGGCGTTCAATTGCAGTATGCCGAGAGTCGCAATGAATTGAGCTGTATGATTTATGTACACGGCTCCACTTACGAGATACGTGTCGACTGCAGTTCCGCCTGGCACGACGCCGATTACCTGAAGCGTTTTGCCCAAGCAGTGTCAACCATCGTCGAACAACTGACCACCCTGCCACAGACCACCCCTCTCGACCATTTGTCGCTTGTCAATCCATCCGAACAACAATTTTTGACAGCCCTCGGTACCGGGAAATCTTTAGCATGGCCTGAGGAAGAAACCCTGACAAGACTTATCCACCGTCAAGTCCTCCGCAGTCCATCAGCCACGGCCATCCACGACATCCATGGTTTTATGAGCTATGAACAACTGTGGCAGGCCAGTGGACACCTGTCATGCGCACTTCATTGCCGCCACATCGGTCATGGTGACATCGTGGCCATTTCCCTTCCCCACGACCGCCGGTTCCTCGTAGCCGCAATCGCCGTGCTCCGCAGCGGAGCCTCCTACCTGCCCCTTGACCCCAACCATCCCCCACTCCGCCATCAACAACTACTGTCCGACAGCTGTGCCCGGCTCTTGATAGACCAAACAATGTTTGCCACCCTCGCAGCAGTCGATGTCTCTTCCACCACCACACCACACGAAGAGAGCACCATAGACTATTCCCGCGTCGGCGATATGGCCTACTTGATGTACACTTCCGGTACCACAGGGAAGCCCAAAGGTGTGATGGTCAGCCACCATTCCCTATGTCATTTCTCCTACGTCACCGCCCACCTATGGCATCTGAGTGATAAGAGCCGCATCAGTTGCCATGCCCCTTTCACCTTCGATGCCTCCGTGGAAGACCTCTATCCCGTTCTCACCTGTGGCGGCACCGTTTTTTTGCCTGATGAGGCCATACTCCACGACCTCCATGCCCTGCGCCGTTATCTGGCACATCACCATATCACAGGAGGGTGCTACACGCCTCAATTTGCCCACATGCTTACCGAGGGACACCCTTTGGATGTGGACTACTTATGCGTTGGCGGCGACAGGATGACACATGTGCCAGAAACCAGCGGACGTTTGTTGAACACCTATGGCCCCACCGAGTTTACGGTCAACGCCACCTATCATGATGTGAATAAGAGTTCCACGGCTAACATCCCCATCGGTCGTCCCCTACCCAATCTCCATGCGTTCGTCATGGACTATGCCGGTCATCTACTACCTCGAGGCATGGTTGGCGAATTGTGCCTTGGTGGTCCCCAGATGGCCATGGGATATTGGAAGCGTGTTGAAGAGACCGCCCAACAGTTTGCCTACTTCCCCTCTGTCGGCATGTCTCTCTACCATACTGGCGACTATACACGTTGGAACGATGATGGATTATTGGAATACATCGGACGTCGAGACGACCAATTGGAGTTGAATGGACAGCGCATTGAGCCAAGCGAAATTGAGCACGTACTATGTCAGCATCATGAGATTATCGATGCCTGTTTGAGTGTACAGATATCTGGAGGACAAGGACAACTCTGTGCACATTATGTTTGCAGGGAGCATCCGGAGAAATCCAGGCCGTATGAGAACAATGATCCATTGGAGGGCGATTTAAAGCTATTTCTCCGTCAGCGTCTGCCCTCCTATATGATTCCCCAATTATGGCAGCGAGTGGAGCGCCTGCCCTTGAATTACAATGGCAAAGTCGACCGGAAGCACTTGCCCCCCATCGTCAAGCGGCCCCATCCTGTCATTACCGCCACCTGCAATGACATCGAAATGCGGTTGTTGTCATTATTCCGTCAGGTGCTGAATCGGGACGACATAGACGTCACCGACAGTTTTTTTGACATGGGCGGCACCTCTCTGAGTGCCATGGAACTGGTTTCGAGAGCCAGAGAGGTGGACCTTGCCATTGATTATGCCATGATTTTCCGCTGGAGCGATGTCCGTTCATTGTCGGCGCACCTCGTCGGGACATCCGACAACAATCCCGGGCTATGGCATCTCCCACATGAATTTCGCCCTGTGCCCATCTCACCATTGAGCCAGAAGCGCGAGAGCCCCATTGGTGACCTACTCATCACTGGCTGTACAGGCTTCTTGGGTAGCCACATACTGGTCGAGTACCTTATCCATGAGCAAGGCACCGCCTATTGTCTTGTCAGGGGTGAGGACGAGGTCTCCGCGCGTAGAAGACTGCAAAATATTGTGGGAGACATCCTCGGACATGCTCAAGCAGAGCGTTTTGCCCCACGGATCGTCATCGTTCTAGGCGACCTTTGTCGCGAAGACACGTTAGAAATGTTTGATGACATTCATGTGGATACGCTTATCCATTGCGCTGCCAATGTGAGCCATTACGCCCCAATGAAATTGTTGTGGGACGTGAATGTGGAAGGTACGCGTCGCGTTCTGCGCCACTGCCTTCGCCATGGCACCCACCTTCTTCATCTATCCACCTTAAGTGTAGGCGGCATCGACGGAGAAGGCCATTTCCTTCAATTGAAGGAACAGGAGTATTACAAAAATCAATCGTTTGTCGACCCATACGATTACACCAAGTTCATGGCTGAGCACATCGTGTTGGAAGCCATTGCGCATGAACACCTTTCCGCCACCATTGTACGTCCTGGGTTTCTGGTGTCACCAATCGGTCGTGCCGACCTGATTCCCAACCGCACCGACCTGTTAGCCACTATTGACCATCTCTCAGAAGAGTTGGGCATATTGCCCCGGCGGATAGCGTCCATACCCATCATTTACAGTCCTGTTGACGAAGCAGCGCGCGAAGTACTGTCATTTGCCATGGAAGATAACGGCGGCATCATCCGTCACCTTCACACGGTAGAGGAGAAAACAGCAGGCGAGATGATGCTTTCGCGTCATCCCGCCCTGAGGTGGGTGGAAGATTCCGTCTTCCAAAGTGCCTTGAAGTCGTTAAATGAGAAAGAACGTTACGCTGTCATTGCTGGCATTATCGGCACCATACCGCCAACACACTGATTCTATTTCTTCCGTCGGAATACGAGAAGCAACAAAAGGAGCAACAGTATTGCAGCAGCCGCAATTGCCCATGGTTCTTTCCAGATAGGTGTCTCGGTCGTGGCAGCAGCATTTCCCTCCACCGTAAGCGAGTCCACCGCATCGGGGCCTATAGATTGAGCCTTGATGGAATCGTTCATGTTCGGTTCCGGTGTTTGGTATTCCACCTTATATATATTAACAGCATTACCTCCACCATTTTTTCGTCCTTGCGAGGTTACGATAACCCATTGTCCATCGCGAGAAATATCCAGTCCAACGGGATAAGAGTCGCAGGGTATGCTGGCGATTGTCTGCATGGTTCGCGTATCAACCACACACACTTCCGATGCGGCGTTACAAGCAGCGAAGACGAAGTTGCCCGATGGTGATATTTCTATGGTTCGCGCTCCACCCCCCACTTTACATTCCTGCCAACCCGTCACCGTTCCCAGTTTGCCATTGATGTTGCGTGCCGCATCAAGGAATTTCTCCAGCGGTATGCGCTGCACATATCCCGCATTGTTGATGCTCAAGTACAGATATCCGTTTTTGATAACCAAGTGACGGACGTTCGCCCTCATGCCCTGGAGGCGGCCCATGTATTCCATTTTCTGCATGTCGAAGACAGCGATACCGCCAGCCCCGCCCATGCAGCACACAAGCAGATACTTGTCATCGGGCGTGAAAACCGTGCCTCGCAGGCAATAACCGCTATTGATGTCGCGATTGATGGCCACCGACTTGCTGAAATTCAGGGGCAGCACATAGTCCACGACCAGCACTCTCTCATGATGCCAGTCGCGTGGGTTGTTGCTGTCGACGCGAATCAGTCCCACCGTATTGTTACCCCAGTGTGTGACCGCCACATATTTACCGTCATGTGAGGCCGCGATCATCTTCGGCAGTGGTCCCGTTTCCATGAGCAGAATAATTTCATCAGTTTCCGTGTCGATGACCGCCAATGCCGATGGGTCTTGCGCATTGATGTCAAAGGTTCGACGGTAGTACGGAGCCCAAAAATACCGACCATTGTGCGTGAAGCAACCCTCCACCGGTTTTCCCCCAAACGTGTTGAGATTGTTGGTGTAATGTGTAAACGGATACAAGTCAGACGGTTTACTCCACAGCGAATCTTTCGACGGGTCACACTCATGGTGGATGGTTTTCAGTTTTTTGTTCGTTCCCATCTCGAAGACCACGGTAGCACATCCCTCGAGCGAGTTGACATAGTATTTCTTGCCATTGGGATGGATGTTCACAGACTTCGGCGAATTGATGTCCGGTTCGTGCGTGACGGCATCGCCCATGAAGTTCTGCCGTTTATCAACATTAGTGATGGTAAGAGCCCCATTGGAGGCTTTTACCTCTGTACCCAATTTGGAATGGCGAAACACTTGCGCAGAGGCGGCCATTACAACGCACCACACAATGGTTAAGAAAAAGGTTCTTTTCATATAAGAGGTTGCTTTAAGTTTTATGGATGCAAAGGTAAGGAAAAATATAAAATTAAAAGATTATAAAATTAAAAGAAAAAAAATAAACAGGGCAAAAACGTGAACAAAGGATCAAAGTTTATTATAGACAAAAGGACTTTTTTGACATATGGACAAAAGGGACTTTATTTAGACACATGAACAAAGGGACATAATTTTATGACATAGGGATAAAAGGGACTTTTTTAACCAATAAGGAATACTTTTATGTTCTACATTTTTAAGGTAAAAGATGTGAAATAATATTTATTTTTTACACTTTATGGATGATTCATGCTTAAAACTCAATAAAAGTGAGTAAATTTACAACCTTTAAAACTAATTATCATAATTCACTACTGTCCGGAGAAATTTGGCCATAGATAAAGTTGACCATCATTCTCGACATATTTGTTAGACTTGTTACGTTTGAAAATTTCGTTAATAGGCTCCTTCTCGAAGAGGACAAGTCCAATCGACTGAGCAAAGATATATAGATCACAATCGATATGAAACATCTTTTTTGCTATAACAAGCAGCAAGTAGTCACACACTGCAATCCAGATTTGTGTGTAGACAGCGTTGCGCGATGTTCCATAAAACGATTTGATATGCAGACAACTTTATCTATGGCCAAATTTCTCCGGACAGTAGTGGATTTACATATAAAAGTAATATTAATGATATCAGGAATACGAAAATAGCTGTAATTCATAAATATCTTCATGAAAAGATAAAAACAGTAGATTGTTATGACCCAAATGTCAACATAGAACAAGTAAGGTCTATTTATGGTATTAACATGATTCCATCAGAGTCATTGGAAATTCTGTCTTATGACATTATCATCAAGGCTGTTAGCCATGATATATTCGAAACATTAGAATTAGGAAACGTTAATGTTATAGAGTTGGTTGATTTTCTATGATACAACAAATTAACAACAAAAGTGTCAGGGCCGAAGCAGTCCAAAATAGCGACATTCGGTATTTGGAAGATTATTTCAAGCATCATGGGAAATTTCCTATGTTTAGGCAGGTGTTGATTGAGACGAGGACAGATTGCAACAATAAATGCCCTTTCTGTCCTCATGCATTCAACAAAAAACCACTTGGCATAATGACATGGGAATGCTATACTACCATCATAGACCAGTTATGTACCATCAATTATAATGGAAGAGTCGCGTTGATGCTTTCCAATGAGCCTTTGCTAGAAGAACGGCTTGAAAAAATGATAACCTATGCCAAGAATAAATCGCAACGATTGTTTTTGGATATAACTACCAATGGACGCTTGCTAACTTTAGAAAAGTTAGACCATTTATTTGATCTTGGATTAGACAATATCAACATCAACGATTATAGAGGAGATCGCGACGCATTTCCTGATAAATGGTCGTCATACCTTGTCCCCATCTATGAGGCATATAATAACAATCCCAAGGTATGCTTTCAAAAGAGAAGGCTTGATGAGATATTACCCAATTATGCTGGTAATATACCACAATCCTTTGACAAATCTCGTTTTGGTTTCTGTAATTATCCTTTTAGAAAACTGACCATAGCTTTTAATGGGGATGTCCTATTATGTTGTGACGATTTCATGTATGACACATGTTTCGGTAACGTTATGGAAAGCTCTCTAATTGATTGTTGGAATCATCCGGCTATGAATGATGTTAGATTTTCTCTTCTCAAGGACAAGAGAACTGGTCTTTGTGAAAGATGTAATGATTTTCAAAACTATAAAGCATACTGAAATGGTGCTGAACGATGAACAATTTGCAGCATTCTCTATGGAGATAGCCACATTTGGAAATATACCAATACTCAGTAGGTATTGCGGAATCGGTTGTGTATTCTGCAAAGTTCACACTGACTCATATCTTGGCCATTATCCTAAAATACCGCCAATAGATGTGGAGGATTTGCTTAAAGGTTTCAAGTATGTCAACCCTAAAGTGAACTATGTACGTTTAGGTGCAGGAGTATTGGTTGCTCCTCATACCGATCCGTTCCTGCATCCTATGATATATGATTTTATAAAAATCACCTCTGATTATTTCCCAACTAAAAAAGTGACAACCGTCACGACGGGAGCTTATATAAAGGAGGAAAAATTGGATTATTTAAACAGCATACCCAATTATGGCATAGACCTTTCTCTAATAACGATGCAGGAACAACGTGAAGCAATTATTCCAAGATCTGAGAGGGAGAGAACTATGTATTTGTTAAAACATGCTCCACTGAACAAATGTACTCTTATGTTTACAGGCAATTTGGACGAAATAAAGAAGGATCTCGAATTGTTATACAACATAGGAGTAGACAAAAAGGTAAGACAAATACTTGTTAGGAGGTTGGAGCATACGGCAATTTCACAACCCACTTTAAAAAGAATGTCTCAGGCGAGCATTGACCATTATGAAGAATGTATAACATGGGTAAAAAGGAACTATCCTGATGTCGTTTTTACAGTACCAATTCTTAAGGATGTTTTTAGAGGTGGCAATAATGAGTATTTTATTGATGCAGACGAAAGGATAGAGAACCAAAAAGCAATAATAGGTGGACTTCCATCAAATACTATTGTCAATCTAATCTGTCCATTGTCTGGATATGCATATTTCACAAACGCATTTAAAGATTATAAGAACGTCAAGACAAATCTCATTTATAATCATCTATATGGGGGATCTGTTTCTGTGGCAGGACTACTGAATCATGGTGATATACGAGAGCAATTTAAGCCAGAAAAGAATGACATTATGATTATGCCAAACGAAATGTACAACTCTGAGGGAAAAGACCTATTAGGTGAGAAAATAGAAGAATTGGAAAGATATTATCACGCTAAAATAATTCTTGCATGATGGAAACAATTGGTTGGGATAAAATACGATTCCTCGTTAGTAATGGTTGTAACTACAAATGTCCTTTCTGTCATAATGAAGGACAGGTAAAATCATTTGCCATTTCCAAAATGTCTTTTGATAATGTCAGAATTATCATCGACGTTATTAAGGATGTAAATATCTCTGAAATATGTTTCAGTGGGGGTGAACCATTCTTGAATGAAGACATAGTACGGATGATAGAATATGCTTGCAATGAAACGGTCTGCGATGTCTGTTGCGCAAGCAATCTATCATTGATTACAGACGACCAGATAAAAGCTCTTTCTGAAACAAGAGTTAAATTCAACATCCAATTCCCATACATTGACAAACATCTCTTCAAATCAAGTACAGGAAATGGTAACATCAATGATATACTATACAAGATTGAACAATTGAGAAAAGCCGGAATACAGATAGGCCTCAATACTGTCATTCAAAATCAGAACATGGACAATATAAAAGAAATGGTTATGTTTGCCCTTAAAGAAGAAATACCTTTGAAATTACTACCCCAAATAGGACTTGAAGGAAGTGAACATTTCAAGGATTTTGTATACCCTATACTCAAAGAGTATGCCATTGACTATAAAGATAAAAAATCTGGGGCAATAAGGTGGACATTGAAATCAAACAACCATCAAACAATCGTGCTATATATAGATGCCCCTTGTTTCAATAAAAACATCCATAATTGCAGGAATTATGGGGAATTACGGATATTACCAAACATGAGTGCTCAAACGTGCATCTTGAAGGATGCATCTGTTCTTTTGGAAACAAATAAAGGTAAAGACGTGTTATTAGAACAATTTTTGACTTTATGGAAAAACTTCAAGCATTGTTAAGAGAGTACAGACGCTCACATCCCGAAGACTTGAATATGGCTCCTTGGAGTTCTCAATATTGCCAAATGAATTTCCCAAAATATTGGGAGATTGTCTATTGCATATTAAAAAAAATGAATAGACGACACCAAATCATTGAGATAGGCTGTGGATTAGGAGACATAACCTCTATTCTTGTTTATTTGGGTTTCAAGGACATCATCTCATTTGAAAAGGATAAGGAAATTGCACGTAGAGCACAAAGGTCAATAAGCGAATTATTCCAAAAAGACAATATTATCATCAATGGAGAATATCCTGGCTGCAACGAATATGATTGCGATATCCTTATCATGGTAAACTGTGCTTATGTCACACTTGCATCATCAAAAGAAGAATACCTGAATTTGTTGAAATCATATTACCGTCATGCAAAAGAGCCAAAGTTCTTTATTTTGGAGGTTATAGACAGTTCATATAAAAACAAAGATGACGAATTCCCCTCGTATATTCGACTTGATCGTAATGACATAGAAGTTCTGTTTCCAAATACTTCCATCCATTCGTGGGTGACATATAAATATCCAGAAAACAGAAGAAGTAAAACTCTTTATTTAATTGAGAAAAAATGAACGTTACAATAGTTACATCAGAAATTGGACAAAATGGTGGTGGAATGTCATTGTCCTGCTCCCATCTTTATGAGATTATCTCTGCAGAACACATTGTTAGAGTATTACGCTCAGATGAATTCAATATTGTTACTGCAAAAGGTGGATATTCAACAGAGCTTACAAAAGGCATCCAATGTGAGTACAAGCTGAAGGAAGATCTAGTCGAATATGAAAATACTGACATCGTGATTGGTTTTGGAGCAAAGTTCAATGGTTATTATTCTTCTTTGTTGGCAGAGAGGCTAGGCGTACCTTTCATTCTATGTTTGAGAGGTACTGATGTCAACATCTCCAAATGGTCTGTATCGGATAGTTGTTTGCTTGGAGAAGCAAGTCGAAAAGCATATAAAATCGTATGTCTATCCAACGAGATGATTTTGAATGTATGCAGCATATTACCTGGTGCGGCTAATAAATGTATCATCATTCCAAATGAAATCTATGACGGAAGACCAAACGTCATTTTAAAAAACATTCCTGACTCAATCATCCTTGGAACTGCAGCAAGCCATTTAAACGAAAAAAAAGGTGTGGCGAACCTCCTGTTTATGATTAAAGAATTCAAGTCATTATCTGATATCCCAATTCAATTACAACTTGTAGGAAGCATTGATGATGACTTGCTCAAAGAATATATAGCAATATCCCAAAAGGTTGGCGTATTTGACAATGTATCTTTTCTGGGTTACAAAACAAGAGAAGCATTACAGGAAACCATGAAAAAATGGGACTTCTATATACAAGGCTCTGTATGTGAGGGACATCCGAATTCCGTTATTGAAAGTCTTTTATGCGGTACTGGATTCATTAGCTCTAAAACAGGATATATCGCCGAACTTTTAGAAAAGGATTTTCCTGTTCTTTTCTTCGACTCATGGAGTCCCCCAAAAATGGCCCGGCATATGGTCAAATTAATAAAAACAGATAATTTGAGTGTTTTGTATTCGAAAGCGTTTGACAAGCTATATTCTTCTTGCAATAGAAAACTCGTCATTAAACAATGGAAAAGCTTATTGATGAAGCCGGATACCGTTTATCCTGCACCTATACTGGAAAACATCATATCATTGGGATTACATGATGTTCAAGGAGAAGTCCATGACAGTATCACAACGCCAAAATCTGTTTTTTCTAAATTCGTTGATTTCATCTATTGTAATGGCATGAGGCTATGTTCAATGAGAGATTATTTAGCCTTGAACAAAGAACAACGAAGAAATATGATTGTCTGTACATTTGACGATGGCTATATGAGTCTTGTTAAAACAGCTCTTCCCATTCTTTCAAAATACAATTTCACAGCAACGGTCTTCATATGTACAGGCTTGATTGGTAAAGACAATTCCTGGAACAATAAAGATGGGAAAATAAGAGAACACTTAAACGAAGAAGGTATCAGCAGTTTATTAAACTCAAATTGGGAAATAGCCTCTCATGGTGTTACTCATAGAAATCTTCTGAAATTGACAGATAAAGAGGTTGAAGAAGAACTGTTCTTATCAAAGAAATATATAGATAGCCATTACGGAGAAACCGATACATATGCTTTCCCGTATGGTGCCTATAATCCCTACATACAAAGTTGTGTGAAAAAGTATTATAAATATGCATTTTCTGTAACTCAGGGTGGAACATCTATTATAGCCGATGCTCTACAAATACGAAGATATTCTATTTCAGATATATACAAAATGATTGAATCCGCCAAATGAAGAAAATACTTGGAATATTCAGAGGATTCCCTGGTTTGGGAAGAGTCGTATCAGGTGTGTCAATCCTTGAAACACTAAATAAAGACTATAATTGCCAAACTGAGATGATATCATATCTTCAAGGTAAAAAATATCTTGAACTAAAAGGATATGATTGTGAGCACGATGTCGTTTCAGCCGATTATTGCTCCGTAGGACTCTTGCCCACCAATAGGATGGGAGCCTATATTCATAAAAAAATAGTTGAATTTTGTCCAGATGCTATTTTAGTTGATGGTGAGCCGCTAATTCTTCAATCGCTTAATATATCTCACCCATCAATTAAGATTATTTCATTACTTAATCCCTCTGATGTTGACAACCCGCAAAATGACAAGGAGGCTATGGATTTTTTCAATGCTATATACGCTCTTTCTGATTTAGCAATAATCCATGGACTAAGAACGGTTACTCCACAATATGGTTACAAGAAATACATTTCCGTCAACACAATTATTCGGAATGAAATATTGAAAATCAATAATAGCCCAAACAATAATATATACTGTGTGCTCGGAGGTGGAACTGTGAATGTCGAGAGAAGTTTTGTTGATTCCACTATCAGAATTGCAGAGTTGAGTAAGTCTGTTGCATCACGACTTACAGATTACAATATGCATATCATCTGTTCGAGCCAAAACATATATGAAACTGTCAATTCTAAGATTGGCCCTAATGTTATAATACACAAAGATGTGTTGAAAGCTTCAGATTATTATTCTGACGCTTGTTTGATAATAACAAGATCTGGCCGTAATACCCTTAGTGAAATTGCATATCTGTCAATCCCGACAATATCTTTCGTAACTGGTTGTATGTACAGGAAAGAAGAACAACAACACAATGCAAACAGCATAAATCAGATGTGTTCATACTTAGCAGATACATCCATCGGCATTGATGATTTTACGAAACTATGCAGGTCTGCTTTAAATGCAGAGCGAAAGCCCAGTTCTTTCGAAATAGGTAATGCAAAAGCCATAGAAAGTATTCTTGATCTACTAAGATTGTCATAATTATCATGGAATCAAAAAGAATAAGGATTGTCCATATGTCTGATTTACATCTGACATCTGATCTCATTATATACTAGGCAGCGAACAAAGAATGGTCATAGGTTGGGAAACGCAGAAAAGAGAGCGGGATGACATTCATAACGTCTTTGAATGATAGTAGAAAAAGATGGTTGTGTGCGGACACGAAAACGATTTCAAAAAACAAAAAAGGTCTATTTTTGTGTAATTTCTAACTTTTTTACATGAAATTTGAAAAATTTCTTTCAATTTGTTTGTGAATTTGGAAATTGTGTGTAATTTTGCAACCACAAACAATTACATAGGCATAATAAACAAATTTTAAAGTAAAAAGATTATGAATGCAGCAAAAGTCATTGAGAACTTGAAACAGCGTTTTCCGAACGAGCCCGAGTACATCCAGGCTGTTAGCCAAGTGTTGGGAACTATCGAAGAAGAGTACAACAAACATCCCGAATTCGAGAAGCAGAACCTGATTGAGCGTTTGTGCATCCCCGACAGGTTGGTACAGTTCCGAGTTACTTGGACTGACGACAAGGGAAACGTACAGACCAACATGGGTTACCGCATCCAACATAACAATGCCATTGGTCCGTATAAAGGCGGCATCCGCTATCACGCTTCCGTGAACCTGTCGATCCTGAAGTTCCTTGCTTTTGAGCAGACTTTCAAGAACTCACTGACGACCCTTCCGATGGGTGGTGCCAAGGGCGGTTCTGACTTCTCGCCTCGTGGCAAATCGAATGGCGAGGTGATGCGTTTCTGCCAAGCTTTCATGACTGAGTTGTACCGTCACATCGGCCCTGACGAGGACGTGCCCGCCGGTGACATCGGTGTAGGTGGTCGTGAGGTTGCTTATATGTTCGGCATGTACAAGAAACTGACCCACCAGTGGAGTGGCGTTTTGACTGGCAAGGGACAAGAGTTTGGCGGTTCACGTATCCGTCCCGAAGCTACGGGTTATGGCAATGTGTATTTCCTCTGCAATATGTTGGCCACCCGTGGCGAGTCCATCAAGGGCAAGACCATTTTGGTGTCTGGTGCCGGCAACGTTGCACAATATACAATTGAGAAATGTATCGAGTTGGGTGGCAAGGTTGTTACCGTGAGCGACTCCGACGGTTATGTTTATGACCCCGACGGCATCGACCGTGAGAAACTGGACTTCATCATGGAACTGAAGAACGTGGAGCGCGGTCGTATCAGTGAATATGCAAAAGAATACGGTCTGAAGTATGTTCCCGGCAAGAAGCCTTGGTTCGAGAAAGCCGACATCGCCCTACCTTCCGCTACTCAGAACGAAATCAACGAAGAAGCAGCCAAGGCTCTTGTTGCCAACGGCGTGATTGCAGTGAGCGAAGGTGCCAACATGCCTACTACTCCTGAGGCTATCAAGGTGTTCCAGGATGCCAAGATTCTATACTCTCCGGGTAAGGCAGCCAATGCCGGTGGTGTTGCCGTGTCGGGTCTTGAGATGAGCCAGAACTCTGAGCGTCTGCGTTGGAGCCGTGAGGAAGTGGACCAGAAACTGCATGACATCATGAACGACATCCACGCCAACTGCGTGAAGTATGGTACTGAGGCCGACGGTTACATCAACTACGTGAAAGGTGCCAATGTAGCTGGTTTCCTGAAAGTGGCCAAGGCAATGATGGCACAAGGAATCCTTTAGAAGATTAAAAGATTTTAAAATTAAATAATTAAAAAATAATCTTTGAAAATCCAAGGATTTCACAAATAGAAAATTAAGAGAAAAAACGTAATAAGTTTTCGATATGGACTGCCGCACGTATAGCGTGTGGCAGTCTTTTTTTAGAAATGTGGGAAATTATTTGGAAATGAGGAGAGGAATGGTTATTTTTGTAGCGTTAGTGGCAAAGAAAATGTAGTTTCAATAGGGAGAACGATGAAGCAGTATTGTTTTGTGTTTTTGTTGCTTTTGGCCAGTTTGAATGTTTTTAGCCAGAAGTTCGTCATCAGCGGGACGGTGACTAACGCGCGTACGGGCGCCGTTATTCCCCAAGCTACTGTTGGTGCTGAGGGAGAACGTACGTCTGTCATCACCAACGACGAGGGGTATTTCACGTTGAAGTTGGACAAGACACCATCTGCACTCATTGTATCCCATCTGGGTTATGAGAGGCTACGTCATCCCATTTCCTCGTCTTCGACGACTCCCCTTTCCATCCGTTTAAAGCCCACATCGATAGAATTACAGGAAGTGGTGGTGTGGACTGAGAATCCCCGTGACCTGGTCTATCTGGCCCTTAGCAAAGTGCCAGAGAATTACAGCACCAAGCCAGTATTGTATAAGTGTTTCTACCGTGAGGCCGCCATGAAGCGGAAGCATTTCATCTATGTGGCTGAAGGTGTGGTGGACATGTACAAGACTTCGTACAGGCAAGATATGACGCATGATAAGGTAGCCATCAAGAAAGGCCGTCGTCTGCTCAGTCCCAAGGAGAGCGACACGTTAGGAGTGAAGGTGGCCGGCGGTCCGGTGATGCCATTATATTTCGATCTTGTGAAGAACACCGACTTCTTGTTAAACGAGGAAGACTTAGCCAATTACGAATTAAAAATGGACGGTGTTGAGGTGATTGACGACCGCGTGCAGTATGTGGTGAGGCTTTCGCCACGTGTCTGGACCCCATGGGCTTTGTTTAACGGCAAGTTGTATATCGACCGAACAAACCTATCAGTCAGTCGTGCGGAGTTGTCGTTGGACATGAGAGACACGCCACGTGCCACCAGTTATATGTTAAAGAAGAAACCTCAGGGTGTGCGTTTCAAGCCAAAGGAGTTTTCTATCCTTGTAGATTACAAGCAAGATGGCGGCAAGACGCATATCAGTTATCTGCGCAGCACCTACCGTTTCAATTGCGACTGGAAGCGCAGGTTTTTGGCCACAAGTTTTTCGGTGACTTGCGAGATGGTGGTCACCGACCGCCAGGAAGAGAGTTTCGAGTCGATACGCGGTCGCGACTCGTTCGACTCACATGATGCTTTTTATGACAAAGTGGATTATTTCCTTGACAACAAGTTCTGGGAGGGCTACAACATCATTGAGCCTACAGAAACTTTGGACAAGGCGATAGACAAACTGGTGAAGAAATATAAGAGATAGGACTCCCCCGGCTTAGGAACTTTAGGATACTTCAGGACTTTGAGGTTTGGTTTCCGGAGAGGGTGTTTTGTCGAGCATATCTTCGATTTCGGCCATTTCGTCTTCGTCGAACCAATTGTCGAGTTTTTTCCTGGCTTTCTCTTTTACCTCGTCAGACACCTGGTTCCAAACCTTTTTGAGAACGAAGGCCAGCACCGCCATATCATCACCGAGTCCCACGATGGGTATGGCATCGGGTATGGCATCAAGCGGTGAGATAAGGTATCCCAGCGCTCCTATGATAATTGCCTTATCTTTGACAGGAATCTTTTTGCTTTGAAGTGTATAATAAAGTATTAAAGCGGAATAAACCAATTTCGCCCCCGCCCTTTTTGCTATGCGTGATATTTTCTCGACAAATCCTTTTTTTGAGAATTTGTTCGAATATGACATAAAATCGGGAAGTTCCATACCCAAAATACTTCGTTAATACAAATTTTCGGCAAAGATACGAATTAATCTGAAAACTGCAAAAAAATATTTGGGGCTTAACAACTTTTGGTGTATCTTTGCAGATGAAAGGGGGAGATTCTAACGGTATTAATTCATAGCAATATTATGGTAGACAAGAGCATTGAGGAATTGGAAGAACGCGTGAAAACGTTGATGAAAGAACACGGTGATGAACCTGGTTTTCCTCAGTTGTCTGATTTCGATATCGACGAGGATGCGCTGAATGACTATTTCTTTGACCAAAAGATTGTTGTTGACCCAATGGAAACGGCGAAGAAGACCTACACGGTGTACGGGCTGGTACTGATTATGCCCGTGGTGGTGTTCTCGATGTTTCCCGGCGACGAGAAATACCTTTTTATAGGTTTGGCCATTGGTGCTTTGCTGTGTCTGTGCTTATATCTTTTTCAGAATTGGCGTAAGAAACGGCATGAGCGGGCATTGCGCGAGTCGGGAGCCGGCAGATTTGTGGAAGCGGTGTTACGAGTGACGAAAGACGAGTGACGAGTGACGAAAGACGAGTGACGAAAGACGAGTGACGAGAAAGGAGTGAGGAGTTAAGGAGTGAGGAGTTAAGGAGTAAAGGAAGAGGAAGAGGGATGCCTCGGCAAAACCTTTGCCGATGGTAAAAAGGAAAATGTTATAGGTCGCGGATGAGGATGGAGTGTAAGTTTTTGGTGTAGTCTCTTCTTATTTTGTAGATTTTTCGCCATAGTTTACCATCAAGATCAGCCGTATTGACTTTTGGCTTCCATTTACCTTGTCTTTCCAGTTTGTCTACCAAGAGTCCCATAGAGATATTATTCGTGCCTATTGATGGTTGGTAAATGGCATTCTCTCCCTTTGCATTTCCTCTGATGTTAATGATGCCCGCTTTCTTCAGTTGTTGTAGCAGTTCGAGGGTTACAGGCAAGGGAAGTCCCAACTTTTTCTGTAATTGGCGTGCCGTGCAGGCACTTTGTCCATTGTAATGCCGTTTGCATATCACATTCAGTAATAGTGCCGCCATGATGATTTGATGATGGTGGCTAATCTCCTGAACCTCGTGATTATAGAGCGAGTCCTTCAGGTTCTGACTGACGTAGCACATCTCCGCCCCGAAGAGACAAATGGTCCATGATATCTGCAGCCATAGCATGAAGAGCGGCAATGCCGCGAACGACCCGTAAATGGCGTTGTAGCTTGACACCCACATCTGCGAATGGATGTAGAACAGTTGGAGGAGTTGCATGGCTACACCCGCGATGATACCCGGAATGATTGCCTTAGTCCATTTCACCTTTGTGTTGGGCATGTAGATATAGAGTGCCATAAACACCAATGCCCAGATGACATAGGGCACCATCGCCACCATTACTTTCATGATAGGCGCCATGAGGAGCACTTCCTTGAGGCCATCAGAAATGGTGGCAAAGACAATAGACACACCCGAGGTTACCAGTATGACTACAGGCAGCAAGAAGAACACCGCGGTATAGTCGATGATGGTCCTTGCCCACGACCTTGTTTTCTTAACGAGCCATATATCGTTGAATGCCTGTTCGATGTTCGATGTCAACATAATGACCGTCCAGAGCATGAAGATAAGACCTACCCCGAGGATGATTCCGCTTCGTGCGTGGACGAGGTACGAGTTGACAAAGCCGATAATGGCGTCGGCCACTTGCGGTTGAGAGGCGAGAGCATCCTTGAACCACTCTTCGATATATTTGCTGTAATCAAATCCCCTTGCCACGGCAAAGATCACCGCTGCTATGGGCACTATGGCCAAAAGAGTGGAATAGGTTAGCGCTGCCGCTGTGCGGATATGCTTCTTGGCAATGAACGCCTTGGTCGTGAGAATAATTACTTTGGCCATATTGACCAAAGCCCGTTTTCCCCAAGGCAACTCATCAACATTTATATGCCAAAGGTCTTTTCCGAAGAAATCCTTAACTTTCCGCAGCCATTTCATAAAATAACGAGTGTCAGGAATCTGTTCAATCCTTTTCTTATTGTCCCCATCGACTCCACGACGGCCATTGGGAAGAAGCAAAGAAAAAGGAAGCAGTGCCACTGTAAGCCGGGTTCTGTATCACAGAAGAACTGTGACGCCTGCCATTTATCTAGGCCCAAAGTCACCCTTGGGCTCAAGCGTTCTACCCTCCGTCGTAAAGATTCGGGCGGGCGTCCCTCAGACGACGGTTTACTTGAATTTGCAGCCCCCAGCCGGCACAGCACGATGATCACCCATCGTCTGGTGGTCTCTTACACCACCTTCTCACCCTTACCCTCCCAAGAGGGCGGTTATTTTCTTCTGCCGTCACCTACTGTCACCAATAGCTTCTATTTTCGGAAGTGGGGTGCCCTAACTGCCCGGACTTTCCTCTCGCCCCTATCTTGGAGCCAGCGGCAAGCCGTGACACTACTTTCTCGTCTGCAAAAGTAGCAAGAAAAACTAAAAAATTGAAAAATAAAAAATGAAAATATAAAAAATGGCGTTTAAAGCGGGTGAAAGTAATCGAAAATACATTATTTGTGGGGTATATTGCAGGAAAATATGTATTTTTGCAGGTTGAAACTGTATATTCATGACATTTTCGGAAGCATATATCCAGATGAAAGCATTCGCACGCATTGACGGCGTTATTGTCGGTGTGTTGTGGTTGTTGGGTTTTGCCTGTTTTGTCGGCATGTTCCGTTATCCCATCTGCGGAATGCTGTGTATGATTATCGTGTTGATGACTCCCTTTCTCATCGCCATGCGTGTGGGAAGTTTCCGCGACCAAGTGTTGGAAGGGTTCATCTCTTTTCGTCGTGCCTTTGGCTATTCGCTTTATGTATTTTTCTACGCTTCAATCCTTTTGGCGTTGGGCGTGGCCGTATATTTTCACTTTTTCGACCACGGTTATGTGGCCGACCAGTTCAATCTGTTACTCTCGTCGCCCGAGATAGGTTCCTATGCCCAGCGATTAGGTTACAGCGACTCTCTGATACAAGCCTCCATCGATGCTTGGAAAGATGTCCGTCCTATCGACTTGGCATTGCAGACTATTTTAAACAGCGTGTTTCTGGGTGCCATTGCCAGTGCCCTCATCGCCCTGGCTAAGCGTCGTCCCACCCCCACCCCTCCGCCCTATCAACAGTAGAACGGATTCATTATTGTCAATAAAAAAACATCATACCCATGGAAGAAAAAATAGACATATCCGTAGTTGTTCCCCTATACAACGAAGAAGAATCGTTGCCCGAGTTGTATGACTGGATAGAAAGGGTGATGGACGAACATCATTTCAGTTTTGAAGTATTGTTTATCAACGACGGCAGCACCGACCATTCTTGGGAGGTTATAGAGCGGCTGTCAGAGGAGCACCCAGAAGTTCGTGGCATCAAGTTCCGCAGGAATTACGGTAAAAGTCCCGCGTTGTATTGCGGTTTCAAAGAGTCGCGCGGCGACGTGGTCATCACCATGGACGCCGACCTTCAGGACTCCCCCGACGAGATACCCGAACTGTACCGGATGATTACCGAAGACGGTTTCGACTTGGTGTCCGGTTATAAGCAGAAGCGTTATGACCCCTTGTCGAAGACCATCCCCACGAAGTTGTTCAACTGGACGGCTCGCAAAGTGAGCGGCATTAAAAACCTTCACGATTTCAACTGCGGTTTGAAAGCCTACCGCAAGGACGTGGTGAAGAACATCGAAGTATATGGAGAGATGCACCGTTACATCCCCTATCTTGCCAAGAACGCCGGTTTCGACAAGATTGGCGAGAAGGTAGTCCAGCACCAAGCCCGTAAATACGGCAAGTCGAAGTTTGGCCTTAACCGTTTCATCAACGGCTATCTTGACTTGATTACGTTGTGGTTCTTGAGCACCTTCGGCCGTAAGCCTATGCACGTGTTCGGTTTTCTGGGCAGCATCATGTTTTTCATCGGTTTCGTGGCCGTTGTCATCCTCGGTGTCGACAAGTTGATTGCCCTGGCCAACCATGTGCCCCAACGGTTAATTACCTCATCGCCCTATTTCTATCTGGCCCTGACGATGATGATTATCGGCACGCAGCTGTTTTTGGCCGGTTTTTTGGGCGACCTCATCAGCCGTTCGTCGTCCAACCGAAACGATTATCAGATAGAGGAGGCCATCCGATGCGAAAAATAGGCATTGCATTGTCGCTGTCGCTGTTGTTGTCGTGTTCA
Organism: Prevotella sp.; assembly: GCA_017538105.1. GTDB lineage: Bacteria > Bacteroidota > Bacteroidia > Bacteroidales > Bacteroidaceae > Prevotella. The sequence continues at coordinate 123,667 of JAFYJN010000035.1, forward strand.
TCCATTGACTGCCCACTGAACAACACCGTGTCGGCCGTGTACACTCTAGGTGGCGACGTGTCATCATTGGGAGCGGCAGACACGCTGACCATTTGGACCATCCTCGCCAATGGCAACGACACGGTGCTCAACAGCTTTACTTCCGCGAGCACTTTCACCCTTCCCATAAGCTACCACCAACCCACCGATGTTCTGGTTTTGTGTTACACCGACACCGTGGGCACCCATCTTCTCGACACCCTTTATGTGAGCAAGACCAACGAGCCCCATTTCGAGTCGGTGGACTGCAACCCCTCTTTTTTCCATGAGTTGACCAACTTGCAATGCACCCATCACATGCTTGATTCGGTAAGCATCGCCCAACCCTCAGTCAATTATGACACGAAGAAGACCCACATCTATCTCTATTTCCATAGCGACGATTAGCGTCGTACTTCTGCTACTGTCACAGCCCATGCAAGCCCAGCGAAGCAAGGCATTGGCAGATGTGGCCGCCCTGGACTCGACATCATGGTTTGAGGGTCTGTCTGTATCTGTCGACCTTGTAGGTCCTTTACAGCTTGCCTTAAGCAGTTACGGCCAATATGAAGCCGCCCTTCGTGTGAACATGAAAGACCGCTATTTCCCCATTTTGGAATTAGGCATTGGCCGATCCAATCACGACGAGGATGTGACAGAGACGCACTACGAGACCAAAGCCCCCTATATGCGAATAGGCATCGATTTCAACTTGATGAAGAACAAGCACGACATCTACCGTTTGTATGGAGGTGCTCGCTACGGATTCACCTCCTTCAAGTTCGATGTGAGCCATCCCCCTGTCACCGACCCCATCTGGGAAGGGCAGTCTGCTTACGAAGGCACCGACGTGAAGTGCAAATATCATTGGATGGAAGCCGTGTTCGGTGTCGACGCCAAAATCTGGGGGCCCATCCGCTTGGGATGGTCCGTACGTTACCGTCATCGTCTGAAGAAACGAGTTGACGAGATGGACAACTGTTGGTATGTGCCGGGCTACGGTGTCGACGACAAGAGCAATCTTGGTGGCACTTTCAATGTCATTGTAGAAATCTGATTCCCATGAGTGATGCAAGCAAGCGCCGCCTGAGATGGTGGCACCTCGTTTTTTTAGTCCTTCTCATCGTTGGCACCATTCTCATTGTTCATCAGCATGCCAACAACCCCTACCACCATAATCATGGCATGGTGTTCGGCACTCTGTATAACATCACCTACCAACATGAGTCAGACATACAGCCAGAAATTGACTCCGTGCTCCATCAAGTGGACTATTCCCTCTCCCCTTTCAACCCCGAGTCGGTGATTAGCCATATCAACTCCAACAGCGACATGAAGACCGACACTATGTTCCGCGACGTGTTCGAATTGTCGATGCGCGTGTCGGAAGTCACTAACGGTGCCTTCGACATCACCGTAGCCCCCCTCGTCAACGCCTGGGGCTTCGGTTTCAAGAACGGCACCATGCCCAACTCGCATGCCGTAGACAGTCTGCTCCAATTGGTAGGCTATAGAAAGGTACATCTTTCTCCCCGTGGAGAAGTGAGCAAGAGCGATCCTCGTATCATGCTTGACTGCAGTGCGGTGGCCAAAGGTTACGGTTGCGACGTTGTTGCCCGTCTGTTACGAAGCCACGGCATCGACAACTACATGATTGAAATTGGCGGAGAAGTGGTGGTCCGCGGGCAAAACGAGCGTCATCAGTCTTGGCGTATCGGAGTGAGCAAACCCGTTGACGACTCTTTGCGCGTAAACACCGAGCAGCAAGCCATCCTGAGCATCACCGACCGTGCTTTGGCCACCAGCGGCAACTATCGCAATTTCTATTACAAAGACGGACAGAAATATGCCCACACCATCGACCCCCACACCGGTTATCCCGTCAGCCACAGTCTTCTGTCCGCCACGGTGCTAGCCCGCGACTGCGCCACCGCAGATGCCTATGCCACCGCCTTTATGGTGTTGGGAGCCGACCGTGCCAAGCAGCTATTGTCGACACATGATGAGTTGCAGGCTTACCTCATCAGCGCAGCCCCCGACGGTAGTTATGAGATATGGTATTCACCCGCCTTGGAAAGCAAGCTACTACCATGAAAGAGTCGAGCACGCAGATGTACGACCGTCTGCTCAGTCTGCCACTGTTCCTCGGCATGAGTCAGTCGGATCTTCATGAGGTAGCTGCCCATACCCCGTTGGCCTTCTCCACCTACGCCATAGGCAGTACCATCGTTTCCATCGATGATGTCAGTGACTCCCTGCTTCTGCTCATCCAAGGTGATGTGATGAGCCACATGGAGTCGTACGACCGTGAGTGGACACTTGACGAGCGTCTCCATTCCCCCTATATGCACCAACCCGAGCATCTCTTCGGCTGGCACCAACGTTATACCCGCTCGTTGCGGGCTCTCACACCCTGTCAAGTGCTCAGGATTACAAAACACGACGTGTTGACACTCTTGAGTCAGTTTCAGACCATCCGTTTCAACCTACTCAACACCCTCTGCATCCGTGCCCAACGCATGAGCGTTCTGCCACGACGTATCCACCCAACGGGCATAGCAGCCAAGTTGCAGCGTTGGATAGATGACGCGTGCGACAGTCCCATGGGCGAGAAAACTTTCCATATCCGCATGACCTATTTGGCACAAGTGCTTGGCGAGAGTCGTCTGAATCTGTCGCGTTGTCTGCATAGGATGGAAGAAGAGGGCTTGTTGTCGATGCGTAGAGGGGAAATTCATCTGACTCTACCACTTAACATGGATAAATAAAGACCGTCGGGACAATATATTACGAAGCATCCCTATCGTTCCATAGGAGAGAACATACAACCATGAAGGATACAAATAATTGGAAATTGCATTAAGAAAATGAAAAAAAAGAGCGCAAATTTTGCGATGTATGCGTTTTGCAGTATTTTTGCATGATGGTTAGAGGCAAGGGGCATGGAGCAAGAGGTGAGAGGTGAGAGAATAGCTATTACAGGAATTTGAGAGAGATTATGACAAGCAACGACACTGGAGCATATCAAAACGAGAAAGCGAGGACGAATCCCTTTTTCGAGCCTTACCATACCCCTCACGACACTGTACCTTTCGACCGTATTCGCATGGAGGACTATGAAGAAGCCTTTATGGAAGGTATCCGTCGTGACAAGGAATACCTGGAGAAGACCGTCAACAACCCCGACCATCCCACCTTCGACAACACCTTGATAACAAGCGAAGACGACCCCGACGGCTACTATGACCTGTTGGAACGTGTGTCAACTGTCTTTTTCAACCTTTTGAGTGCAGAAACGAACGACGAGATGGACGCCTTGGCACAGAAGATACAGCCCATTCTTACACAACACGCCAACGACATGCGTTTGGACAAACGACTGTTTGAACGTTTGCGCAAGGTACACCGTCATCACCGTCGTCTCACCCCCGAAGAGAAAGTGTTGCTGGAAAACAGCTATCAGGGCTTTGTCCGTAGTGGTGCCCTCTTGGATGAGGCAGGTAAAGAAAAACTCCGGGAGTTGACAGAAGAAGCCAGCCTGTGCAGCCTGCAGTTCTCCCAGAACCTGTTGAAGGAGCGCAACGCCTTCATCCTTCACCTGACCGACGAGAGCGACTTAGCCGGACTACCGGAGAGTGCCCGCGAGGCTGCAGTCCAAGCCGCCCGTGAAAGAAACCTCGAAGGATGGGTGATTACCCTTGACGCCCCTCTTATGGGACCGTTTATGAAATACAGTGAGCGCCGTGATTTGCGCCGTCAGGTTTATATGGCCTACAACACACTGTGTACGCACGAAAACAGCGAGAACAATTTCACCAACTGTCAGCGGTTGGTGAACCTTCGTCGTGAAGTTGCCCAGCTGTTAGACTTCAAGTCGTATGCCGACTATGTGCTGAAGCATCGCATGGCCAGCAACGTGAAAAGTGTGTACCATCTGTTCAACGAATTAATCACGGCATACAAGCCATACGCTGAGCGCGAAATGGCCGCCATCAAGCGTTTGGCGCGCCAAAAGGAAGGCAGATCTTTCAAGATGCAACCATGGGATATGTCGTACTACTCGCACAAGTTGCAAATGCAAGAGTACAACCTCGACTCAGAGATGCTCCGTCCCTATTTCGAATTATCTCGCGTTATTGACGGCGTGTTCGGTCTGGCACACCGTCTCTACGGCATCAACTTCAAGGAAAACGGCGACATACCCGTATATCACCCCGACGTGAAAGCCTACGAAGTGTTCGACCGTGACGGTCGTTACCTCGCCGTGTTCTACGCCGACTTTCATCCTCGCAAGGGCAAGCGTGGTGGAGCATGGATGACCGAGTATCAAGGTCAGTGGATAGACAGGAAAGGAGTGAACGTCCGTCCCCACGTCAGTGTGGTAATGAACCTGACCAAACCCACTCCCGAACGTCCCGCCCTGCTCACCTTAGGCGAGGTGGAGACATTCCTTCACGAGTTTGGGCATGCTCTCCACGGCATGTTTGCCAACACCCGTTTCGGCAGTCTTTCTGGTACGAACGTGTGGTGGGACTTCGTGGAGTTGCCATCTCAGTTCATGGAGAACTACGCCCAAGAGCGCGAATTCCTCCGCACATTCGCCTTCCATTACCAGACCGGCGAGCCCCTCCCCGACGAGTTGATTGACCGCATCCACAAGAGCCGCAACTTCATGGTGGCCTACGGATGCCTTCGTCAGGTGAGTTTTGGTCTGTTAGACATGGCCTATTACACCCTTCGCAAACCCTTCAAGGCGGACATCCCCGCTTTTGAGAAAGAAGCATGGAAAGATGCCATCATTGGTGAGCAGCTAGCCGAAACCTGCATGACCGTACAATTCTCGCATATCATGTCAGGAGGCTATGCCGCAGGATACTATAGTTACAAATGGGCCGAAGTGTTGGATGCTGATGCCTTCAGTGTATTCCAAAAAGAAGGCATCTTCAACCAAGAAACCGCACAGCGTTTCCGTGATGAGATACTCTCGCGTGGCGGCACCGAGCACCCCATGGTGCTCTATCGTCGTTTCCGTGGTGGCGAGCCAACTATCGATGCCCTGCTGAGGCGAAATGGGGTGAGGAAGCCTCATCCCCGTTCCTTCTCCAAGGGTAGAAAACAATAGTATCACCCTAAAAAAAATCGACAACAGCCAAAATATGCATACCGATAAACAAAAGAAGTTGGACCTACGTTATCTGCGTATGGCCCGAATATGGGCAGAGAACAGCTACTGCCAGCGCCGCCAGGTAGGAGCCCTAGTGGTGAAGGACAAGATGATTATCAGCGATGGTTACAACGGCACTCCCAGTGGTTTTGAGAACGTGTGTGAGGACGATTCCAACGTTACCAAACCCTACGTGCTCCATGCCGAAGCCAACGCTATCACCAAACTTGCCCGCAGCAGCAATAACAGCGACGGTAGCACGCTATACGTCACCTCTTCCCCTTGCATTGAGTGCGCCAAACTGATCATCCAGTCTGGTATCAAGCGCGTAGTTTACGGCGAACAGTATCGTCTGACCGACGGCATCGAGCTATTGAAGCGTGCCAACATCGAAGTGATATACCTCAACCCCGACGAACATGAACATCAATAAACGTTACATGCCTATCCTGCTCGCGTTGAGCGTGGTATTCGGCATCATCATCGGCACATTCTATGCCAAGCATTTCAGCGGCAACCGTCTGAACATTATCAATTCAGGCAGTAACCGTTTGAACAACCTGCTTCGCATTATCGATGACCAATATGTGGACACTGTCGACATCGACAACCTGGTGGAAAAAGCCATGCCCGAGATACTGGCCGAACTAGACCCCCACTCCGTTTATATCAGTTCGCGCGATGTGCAACAAGCCACTGACGACCTTCGAGGCTCGTTCTCTGGTGTAGGCATCGAGTTTGTGATTCGCGAAGACACCATCCGTGTGCAGAATGTCATTGCCGACGGTCCAGCCGAGCGTGCCGGTTTGTTGGCTGGCGACAAGATAGTAATGATTGATGACAAGCCCTTTGTCGGCGAAGAGGTGACCAACGAAGAAGCCATGCACCGTTTGAAAGGACCTAAGGGCAGCAAGGTGAAAGTAGGCGTCACCAGATATGGGAACAAAGAAGTGAAGCAATATGTTATCACTCGCGACGACATCACTACCCACAGCGTGAGCGCCACGTACATGCTCGACGCCCACACAGGCTACATGAAAATCAAGAGTTTTGGCGAGACCACCTATGAAGAGATGCTCGTTGCCTTAGCCCAATTGTCGACGAGCGGCATGGAGCAGTTGGTGATAGACCTCCGCGATAACAATGGCGGATATATGCTCAGCGCCGTGCAGATAGCCGACGAATTCTTGCCCGCACGCAGGATGATTGTATATACTGAGGGCCGTAAGTCTCCCCGCGAGGATTATGTAAGCAGCGGCCGTGGCAGCTATCAAAACCTTCCCCTTGTTGTGCTGATCAACGAGACCTCCGCCTCCGCCGCCGAGATTGTAGCCGGTGCCATCCAAGACAACGACCGTGGTACGGTCATTGGCCGTAGAAGTTTCGGCAAAGGTCTTGTGCAGAAGCCCATCGAGTTTCCCGACGGCAGCATGATTCGTCTAACCATCGCCCGATATTACACCCCCAGTGGTCGTTGTATCCAGAAGCCCTATACCCTAGGCAAGGACCGCCATTATGAAGAAGACCTTCTGCTGCGCTACCAACATGGTGAGTTCTTCTCTCAAGACAGTATCAAACAGAGCGGTCCAGCATACCACACCGTCCTTGGACGCACTGTATATGGCGGTGGTGGCATCATGCCCGACATCTTCGTTGCCGAAGACACGTCGGAGATAACTTCTTATTACAAGGAAGCCGCCATGAGCGGGCTTATCATGCAGTTTGCCTTTGAGTATACCGACGCCAACCGCCAGAAACTGAAACCATATACCGAGTTGTCGCCGTTTGTCACATACTTAAAGAGCCAGGGATTACCCGAACAGTTCGCCACATGGGCGGAAAAACACGGACTCAAACGTAGGAACCTGATGTTGCAAACCTCGCACAAACTATTCGAGAAATACCTTATCAGCAGAGTGGTATACAACATGCTCAACGAAGAGGCGTGGATGAAATACCTGAACGCCGACGACCCCGCCGTGCGTGAGGCCCTCGACGTTTTCAACAAGAACGCCGCCTTTCCCAAGCCTGACGGCAAAGGAGACAAGCCACAAACCACGGCATTCATGGGTAATGGTCCTCGTCTCCCACTTCGCCCCCATTTAGTTGCCTCTTATTCATGGTCATGATGAGCACCATCGAGGCCAAACGTGTCTTGCGTAAAGCCTTACGGAAAGAAAAACAATCCAAGAGCGTCCAAGACTTGGCCGAGCAGTCGACACATGTCTGCACAAAACTCTTGGGTCATCCCTCTATCCTTGCCGCACGCACCATTCTTGCATACCATAGTTTATCCGACGAGATAGACACACATCGTTTACTCGACCTATTGGAAGAACAAGGAAAATGTGTCATTCTACCACAAGTGACCGGTCCTGAAACGATGATTTTGCGTCGTTATAAAGGAAGGAGCAGTTTGGTGGAAGGAGCGTTTGGCATCATGGAACCCATTGGAGCCGTGTTCTCCGACTATTCATCAATTGACGTCGCCATCGTTCCAGGCATGGCATTCGACCGTTCCCTTCATCGTTTGGGCAGGGGCAGAGGTTATTACGACCGATTGTTGCCACAACTGCCAAATGCATTCAAGATTGGAGTCTGTTTTGATTTTCAGTTAATGGAAAGCGTTCCACATGACGAATATGATGTGGTGATGGAAGAGGTGATAGAAGGAAGCCTCCCCTTCCCCTCCAAAGGAGGGGATAAATAGACTGAAAGAGGATGAGTATGGCAACATACTCAACTGATTAATAGAATTTGATGTCGGAGATAACGTAGGCGCCAACAGTATCGTTGAGCCGCTTCACCAGTTTTTGGCGCATCATGGAAAGGTCGGCACGCAATGCAGGATTGAGCACCTGCACCATGAGCGTCTGGTTGCTGATAAACTTCTGTCCCGTATACCGACTCACCACTGGCCCAACCACAACATCCCAGGACTCCACCAACCTATGTTGAAGCAGTGGTGTCTCCAAACCTTGCAAGCGCAAGAGTTGAGACAGGACATTGTCAATATTTTCAACTTTCCTTTTAAACATGTTTTCCTTCCATTTTCCCTATGAGGGAGGTGGACTGATTAGCTTGTGGTGGTGTGTGTTTCTTCCATTTGAATATTGCCGTCTTCCACGGTGAAGAGGCGATAATCGAAGTTGCCTTGTCGTAGTAAGCCGTCGAGATGTTGCCTATTGGTGTCGGTGATGAATATCTGACCGAAGTCATCGCCTGCCACGAGAGCGATGATTTGCTGCACGCGCGAAGCATCGAGTTTGTCGAAGATATCATCGAGCAACAGGATGGGCGTTGTCCGGCTATTAGTGTTCTTGAGGAAATCGAACTGCGCTAATTTCAGCGCTATGGCAAATGTCTTGTGCTGTCCCTGGCTCCCCTCTTTTTTCACGGGAAAACCGCCGAGTGTCATCTCCAGGTCGTCGCGGTGTATACCATGAAGCGAGAACCCCATGATACGGTCTTTGTGTCTATCTCTCTGAATTACGTCAAGCAAGTCGCCTCGTTGAGCGTGGGAAATATAGTTAAGTGCCACCGATTCCTGCGCCTCCGCCACCTTATTATATATTCGTTCGAAGATTGGTTTGAGCTTTTCGACAAAACATGTGCGTTTTTTGTATATCTCCGCACCTTCCACAGCCATCTGCTGCTCCCACATATCAAAGAGCAACGGGTCGGGTTCCTCTTCCTCCTTAAGCAACGCGTTGCGTTGTTGGAGAGCCTTGTTGTAGTTGTTGAGAGCCTGCAAGTATTCATTGTCATATTGAGCGATGACCATATCCATCATTTTCCGCCGTTCCTCGCTCCCGCTGTCGATAATGTTTGTGTCATAGGGCGACACATAGATGATGGGGATGAGTCCTATGTGTTGCGACAGTCGTTTATACTCCTTTTTGTTCCGCTTGAAGTGTTTACGCTGTCCCCGTTTCAATCCGCAATAAATACGCTCCTCGTCACCCTCTTCAGAGAGATAATCCCCCTCTATGACGAAGAACTCCTGGTCATGCTTGAGCACTTGTGCGTCGACGGGTGTGATATTGCTTCTGCAAAACGAGAGATAGTGGACCGCATCGAGGAAATTAGTCTTTCCCATGCCATTTTTCCCCACGAAGCAGTTGAATTTTGGTGACAGTTCGATATTTGCCGTCGCGATGTTTCTGTAGTTGATGATGGATATTTTGCGTAGTATCATTGTACGTGGCATGTTATTCAAGGGGCAAATATACTGAAAAAAAATGATAAGGCCATGCAATTCTTCACAAAACGTTAGCGGTTTTCTTTGTTTTTGATTGGGAAATGTTTACATTTGCACGACGCAATTCATTCTATAGAACTACAAGAAGAAACGACCTTTATGGATATCAAGAAACAATACCGTCGGTTTCGTCATTGGCAAGTTGCTCCGATGAAATATGAGGACAAGCGTCATGAACCTTGTTGCTGTGCCAACTGCGGGCATGATGTAACCACAGAGTTCTGTCCCATATGCGGTCAGAGAAGTGGTGTGGGGCGTATTACCTGGCAAACCGTTCAGCAGGGTGTTATGCTGCTATGGGGTATGGACAATCGTTCAATGCCCTATTCGCTTTGGCAATTGTTATGGCGTCCTGGTTATTTTATCCACGATTACTTAAGTGGCCATAGACAGGTTAGTTTTCCCCCTGTGAAGATGCTTTTTATCATTGCCTTCTTTGTTGTGTTGTTAGAGCATCTTATCGGCAGTTCCACACCGGAAACAACCACAACCGCTTTAGAAACCACGACTTTTTGGGGCAGTATTGAACATTTTCTTGAAACCAACGTTGGTTGGGCTATGTTGCTCGCCAACTCATTATTCATTCTCCCCATGTGGGTGTTGTTCCGTTTTTCACCCCGCTATGAGTGCCATACTTTACCAGAAGGTTTTTTCATCCAAGTTTTCATGAGCACTTTAATGCTTTTATTATCTCTCATTCCTGACGTTGTTGGTCTCATTTCCGAAACAGCAAGCGATTGGCTGTTCATATTGGTTCTCTGCTATTATGTCATCACCTATCATCAGTTATTCGGCTATGGTTGGTGGGGAACAATATGGCGTGTGACAGTTTGTTTATTAGCCGTTATATTGGTCGTCATGTGTATAATTGTCGTATGGAAATTTTATTTCGCTTCTGACGCTTCTACTATCCAGGCTAACCATAACAGGTTCACTGCACCGTTTGCCATTGTTTTGCCGTTAGCTTTTTGTGCCATGATGTTAGGAGGAGGATATTTGATTGGGAAGAGGAAGAAAGGGGGGAGAGGTGAGAGGTGAAGGGGGGGCTTGCGGATGGTTTTTTAGGGATGATGAAAAAAAGATGGCAATAAATTTCAGTATGTGGGAAAATATGAGTAATTTTGCGGCGCAAAAAATGTGTACCCCCAAAAACGAATAAAACATTAAAACAAAATAATAATCAATGGCAAAGAAAGAAGTGGCCAAGAATGAGACGGCCAAGAAAGAAGCAGTAAAGAAAGAGACTGCCAAGGTGTCGAAGAAAGGACAGACTGAGATTAGCGAAGTCGTGAACAAATCGGAAGCATTTTTCGAAAAGTACAAGAAGCACCTGTTGGCTGCCCTTGCCGCCGTTATCATCATCGTAGGCGGTTGGATGCTGTACAAGGAATTTGTGGTGAAGCCCCGCGTGGAGAAGGCGAATACCGCTTTGTCGAAACCCCAGGAGTTGTTTGGTCTTCGTCAGTTCGACAAGGCTTTAAAGGGTGACAGCACTGGAGTGAAAGGTTTCATCGCCATTGCCGATGAATACAGCGGCACCCCTGCTGGCAACCTTGCCAATCTGTATGCCGGTCTTTGCTATGCCAACTTGGCCACCGCCGACAGCACCGCTGAGGCCTCGAAGAAATGGCAAGAAGCTGTCCGTTACCTTGACCTATTCGACCAAAAGGGCGACTTGATGGTTAGCCCGATGGCTCTTGTCGCCGCCGGTGACGCTTATGCGAATGTTGGCGACTTGGACAAAGCCGTTAGTCTGTTCAAGAAAGCCGCCGAGACCGCTGACAAGGCCACAGAAGACGGAGCGAACAACAGTGTCTCCCCCACCGCGTTGTTGAAAGCCAGCATCGTGTTGCTGAAGCAGAACAAGAAAGACGAAGCCCTGAAGATGCTTCAAGACATCAAGGCCAAATATATGCAAACCCCGCTTCGTAGCGAGATAGACAAATATATCGAATACGCGTCGAAATAATGGCCACCCTACCCCACCATCTCTCCGGCGAAGGTTTTGAACAGGTGCCCGACGCCAGCAATATGTGTTTCGGCATCGTGGTGTCGGAATGGAACAAGGACATTACCAGTTCTTTGTTGGAAGGTTGTGTCGACACGTTAAAGTTGCACGGCACATTGCCCGAGAACATCCATGTAAAAAGCGTCCCCGGCAGTTTCGAGTTGGTGTACGGAGCCAGTCAGCTCACCCATAAGGATTATGATGCCATCATCATCCTAGGATGTGTGATACGCGGCGAGACCCCCCATTTCGACTATATTTGCCAGGGAGTGACATATGGCATTGCCCAGTTGAACCTCAGCAACCCCATTCCCGTGGTATACGGTCTGTTAACCTGCGACACGTTGGAACAGGCAAGAGCCCGCAGCGGTGGCAGTTATGGCAACAAAGGGAGTGAATCTGCCGTGGTGGCGATAAAAATGGCGAAATATTAAAAACACTTATAGACTTATAGACCCTCGAACCATAAAGGTCCGAGGGTCTCTTTTTATCCCCCTTTCTCCTTCTGGAGCAAGGGGCTTTTACAATAATTCTATTTCACACACCGTCGTCTTCGTTGTCTTTGATGTAGTCATTATTGATGGTGGTTGTATCGGCTGCTTGATTGTGCATGTCTAGGTCGGTATCACGCTGGAAGGATGCGTGGCCCTCGCTATCGACAAGCATGACAAGTGGCACATAAGAATCGCTCTGCACATCGGGAGAACCGACGCTTCCTGCAAACCGCAATTTGTTGTTATCAATGCCGTCGTAGACAAAACCGAGTAGAGCCCCATTCTGCTTCATGTCATCATCGAGAAATTCGGAGAATGATTTCTTGGTGAGTTTCTTCTCAAAGAACGTGGAACCGTCGGCCCTGGTGATGCTAATGAAGACACTATTGTCATAATAGCGGTTTCCTATCTCGTCCTTTGCCATCGGCAAGCTATCGACACGTTCCCGTACTACCTTAATATTATAGTGGGCATTGAGCCAAGGGATTTCTTTTGTCGTTTCCGACCTTTCCATCCATGCGATGGTGTCGGATGGTTTTACTACCTCTTGTTTAGGAATGATGATGGTAGATGTTTCTTTTTTCTTGCTACAAGAGAGGGAGATGGCTGCGACTATAGCCGTCGCCATCATGGCATGCCAAACTTTCATGATTTAGGTTTTCTTTATTAAATTCATGCAAAAGTACTGAAAAAAAACGATTGAACGTCGATTGATTAGTGTTTTTTTTATACTTTTGCAGAGTAAGAAGGAAAGAAAGAAGGATTATGCGTGGTCTGTCTTATTTCATGGCAGTGATGTTGCTTTTCGGCGTTTTCTCTTGCGGAAAGAGCGAGAGAGATGTCGGAGGGGTTGACTCGTTGCCTATGCTCATCACTAAGATACGCAGCACGTCGCGTCTATACACCACCGAATACAAGGTGCACAAGATTGTGACTCACAACGACGAACTGAAGTTTGAGGGTAGCCTATTTGGTCATGAGTTCAGCATCCCCATTCCCGCCGGTGAAAGAAAGATTGCCATTCCCATGGATGTGACTCTGAAGGGTTATATCGACTTCGAGGGTTTCAGCGAAGACAATGTGCGTCGCGACAGTAACAGAATAGAACTGATACTGCCCGACCCTGAGGTGGCATTGACCAGCAGCCGCATCGACCACGACCGCGTACAGGACCATGTGGCTCTGTTCCGTCGTCGGTTCAGTGATGAGGAGTTGTCGAGCTATGAGCGTCAGGGCCGTGCCAGTGTCATCAATACCATTCCAAAAATGGGCATAGAAGAGAAAGCCCGTCAAAATGCCGCTCGCGTGTTGATTCCCCTCCTACAGCAGTTCGGCTATGCAGAGCAAGACATCACCATCTCGTTCCGTAAGGAGTTCGCCCCCGACTCCATCACCGTTAAAGACCTTACCAATCCCGCAGGCAAATGAGAAAGAAGAAACGCAGTCGCCAACAAGGCAACCGTACGTTGCTCAACGACATCACATGGATGGTGATCGTGGGTATTGCTCTTATTCTGCTCATTGTGGGCACGGGCACCGAGATACATATCACAGAGGACAAGAACATTGCCATCACACCACTTGAAATCAAGCAGATTAAGGACATTGGTCAGTGGGAGTTTCTGTCCATCCAGGACGAGGAGTTGGTGGATACCATCCGCAAAGGCATCTTCAGCGATGACGAATTGGTGCGCGTGTATTACGGTACGGTTAGCCTTGGCATCGACCTGACGACGGCCAAGGATGGTTGGATAACGATGAAAGAAGACACCGTCGATGTGGCGTTGCCCCCCATTCAAATACTTGACCCCGACATTGTTGACGAGGCTGCGAGCCAGCCTTTCTTCGAGACCGGCAAATGGAACCAGAAAGCTCGCGAGGCCTTATATCTGAAAGCAAAGAAACAGATTTTCGACCGCTGTTTTACAAAAGACAATATCAAGCAAGCCCAAGAGAGTGCCATGACTCATTTCCAACAATTAGTGGAGGCTATGGGCTATAAGCAAGTGAAGGTTCACTTTTAGCTTTTTTCTTTTCAACCACTATTTTTCGCCAAGTTTATTCCATCTTCCAAAGGCCGTCATCGTGGAAACCATTGAGGAAATCTTTGGCATCCATACGTTTTTTTCCTGCCAACTGCAGCGATTCAACGACAACGCTACCATCTTCAACGGCGACGAACATTCGCTTGTCTTCACACACGACTCCCCCTATTGGCACGTCGGCCCACCGCCTACTGCTCACTGAGGTCTTAAAAATCTTTATTGTCTGCTGTATGCCCCCTTGATGGACGAGTGTGGTCCATGCCCCTGGTATAGGTGACAGTCCACGAACGAAGTCGTGAATACTTTTCATGGGGCTACTCCAGTTGATGCGGCACGTCTCTTTGAAAATTTTCGGTGCAGGGTGGAGTATCTCGCCATCCGGAATCATAAGTGACTGATCGCAGGTAGTGATGTGTCCCTCTTCATCAGCTATGGCTCTAACCGTATCGAGACACAGTTCAGCCCCAAGTTTCATCAAACCATTGTAAACGAATTCAACATCGGCATCGGCGGGAATATCGAACGGTTTCTGCATAATAATTTTACCTGTGTCGATGGTATGGTCGAGGAAGAATGATGTCACCCCTGTCCGTTTCTCACCATTGATAATGGCCCAGTTAATAGGAGCCGCCCCACGATATTGGGGCAGCAGCGACGCATGTATATTGAACGTGCCAAAACGTGGCATGTTCCACACCACCTCGGGCAGCATGCGGAAAGCCACAACGATGAATAAATCTGCTTGGTATTGCTCCAGTTGTCCCAAGAAGACAGGATCCTGCATCTTCTCGGGCTGTAGGACAGGAATACCCCTTTCTATAGCAAACTGTTTCACTGGCGGCTGATGCAATGTGCTTACATGGCGACCCACCGGCTTATCCGGTTGGGTGACAACGGCAAGGACACGGCAGTTATTGTCGAGAAGTGTTTTAAGGGATTCCACGGCAAATTCCGGAGTTCCCATGAAGACTATGTTCAAGTTTTTAATATCCATAGTTGCAATGATGTGAGATTATTATTGTATTGGGGGAGTTATTCCGTCGAGAGGTCATGTACCATTTTGCGGTACATGGCATACATGCGTGTGCGCGACACATAGCCAATGAGATGGTGAGCCATATCACACACCGGCAGTTGTTGTGCATTGGTTCGCTCGAATGTCTTCATCACATCGAGCATATTGTCGTTGATACCGAGTATTGCCGGCGGCTGAGACATGAGTTGCGCCACGGTGAAGTGGTGGTACAACTCCGTCCGGAACACCACATGGCGAATTTTCGTGAAGTCGATTTCCCCTAAGATTTGTCCGTCGCTGTCGAGCACCGGCAAAAGTATCGATTTGCTTTTACTGAATGAATGGACAAGATTTCCCAGCGTCATCTCCGCACTTACACTCTCGTATTTTTTGTTGACCACGCTCTCCAGACTCATGAGCGTAAGCACAGAATGGTCAGTATGGTGAGTGATCAGTTTCCCTTCACGAGCCAGTCGCATGCCATAGATGCTATGCGGTTCGAAGATGATGATGGTAAGGTAGGCGCACACACTGACGATAATGAGTGGGATAAATAAGTTGTATCCACCCGTCAGTTCTGCGATGAGAAACACACCCGTAAGCGGAGCGTGCATAACCCCCGCCATGACTCCCGCCATACCCAACAATGTGAAGTTTTTCTCCGACACATAAGGTCCGACATTGTACATATTCCACAGACGAGAGAACAGGAATCCCCCGAAAGCCCCAATAAAGAGCGACGGTGCAAAGGTTCCTCCACATCCCCCCGCACCATTCGTTGCCGATGTAGCAAACACCTTCGTGAGCAACACAAGGGAGATATAGAGTATGAGTAAGTTGTCGCTACCATAGAACAATGAGTTACCCATCACTGCGTTCCACTCCTCCGTGTTTGAGCCATTAATAAGCACCGATATGCTGTTGTAGCCCTCGCCGTAGAGCGAAGGGAAGAGAAAGATGAGCGTACTGAGGATGGTAGCCCCAATGAGCAGTCGCAAGTAGCGGTGGTTCTTCAGTCGTTCGAACACCCCCTCGCAAGCCGTCATCATCCGGATGAAATACAAGCTTACCAATCCACAAGCCACCCCCATGAGTATTATTGCCGGCACTCCCTCAAGTTGCCAGTTACTGTCGGGTGAGAATGTGAAGAGCGAATCGCCCCCAATGAAGAAATAGGTGAAGCAAGTAGCCGTGACACTGGCAATGAGTATTGGCAGCAACGACGCCATGGTGAGATCAATCATCAGCACCTCAAGCGTGAACACCAGTCCGGCAATGGGAGCCTTAAATATGCCCGCAATGGCCGCCGACGCCCCACAACCCACCAACACCATGAGCATCTTGCCATCGAGCCGGAACAATTGTCCCAGGTTGCTACCAATGGCAGAGCCTGTGAGGACAATAGGCGCCTCTGCACCCACCGACCCCCCGAAGCCTATTGTCAAAGCAGAAGCGAACACTGAACTCCAGCAGTTATGCCTTTTGATGCGGCTCTTCTTTCTGCTGATAGCATAAAGGATACGTGTTATGCCATGGCTGATATCGTCTTTTACAACATATTTGACAAATAGCGAGGTGAGGTAGATGCCCACAATAGGAAAGGCGAGGTATAACCAGTTGTAGGATTCGAAATTGAATCCTGAGGTAAGGATATGTTCAATCCATTTGATTAGGCTGTGGAGCACCAATGCCGCCAACGCCGCCAACATGCCCACCAAAAAGCTCAATATAACCATGAATTGTCTGTCGGTGAGATGTTTCTCCCGCCATGCGATGGCTCTGAGAAGCCATGTATTTCCTTTCATGGTAGCCTTTTCGTCCATTGTCATTACGCTTTCAGCGCATTCAAAAAGAGTTTGATTTTTTCAATGTCCTTAACCGCAGGTTCTGTTTCGAACTGTGAGTTGATATCAATACCATAGAACAAGGGATGTTCAAACTTCTTGATATCCTCGGCCATCTGTGGAGCTATGCCCCCACTGATGAGAAACGGCGTTTTTCCTTGATAGTGACTGATGAGCCCCCAGTCGAACGTTCTCCCACTGCCTCCCATCTCCGCACATTTGGTGTCGAACAGGAAGAAATCAACCGTCCCCTCATATTCCTCCGTCTTTTTGAAGTCGTCGGCAGACGCTATGGCGATGGTTTTCATTATTTGTATATCCGGCTGTATATCGGGCACGAGCGTGCGTCGGAGATTTTCTATCATCACTTTGCTTTCCGATCCGTGCAGTTGCACGATGTTGAGGTGGTAGTTAAAGACCCTCGCCACAATGCTTTGAGGCATTTCGTCGACGAACACCCCCACTCTTTTTATCCTATTTTGCGGTCTATCCTCTTCCTTGGATGCCCTATCCTCCTTGAGCGAAGAATAATCAGGTATTATACCCGCCCTGGAAGAAATCATCCTAACAAATCTAGGACTCTCCGGCCAAAAGATGAACCCCATCCAGTCAATATCCAATTGTTGTAGTGCGCGAATATTCTCTGGCTCGCGCATGCCACACACCTTAATGATCATTGTCTTTTTCTTTATTATTCAATAACGCAAGAAAATGCAGATTATTGTCAACAGGTGAAATGATTGTCCTTATGTAAATAAACATTAAAATTTTGATGAAACATAATAAAGAAAACATGTTGTCGTTAGGATAGTGTAAGACGATTCAACCCATAACAGTTTGCCTATGATTTTTTCTACACTTGAAGAATTTCAACCCCGAAAAGAAACCCTTAACATTATCCGTCAAATAGCTTACACCTATCGTTCGCTGACCTACGGTGGCAAGGAAGATTTTTATTGTTTGAACTAAGGGTAATCCATGGAAGAAAGGAAGATATTGATATCGCCCTCGTTGCTGGCTGCCGATTTCAGCCGTCTGGGCGAAGAGATTTCGATGATCAACCGCAGCGATGCCGATTGGTTGCATCTAGACGTGATGGACGGTGTGTTTGTACCTAACATCAGTTTTGGCTTTCCCGTTTTGGAAAGCGTATCGAAACTATGCAAGAAGCCATTGGATGTCCATTACATGGTAGTTCACCCAGAACGTTACGTTGAGCGAACCGCCCGTTTGGGGGCCATGATGATGAACGTTCACTATGAGGCATGCCAACATCTTCACCGCACCATAGAAGAGATACACAAGGCCGGCATGAAAGCCGGTGTCACCTTGAATCCCAGCAGTCCCGTCAGTCTGCTTGAAGACATCATCGTGGATGTGGACATGGTGTTGCTGATGAGTGTGAATCCTGGTTTTGGCGGCCAACGTTTCATTGGAAACACACTCCAAAAGGTGAGTCGGCTGAGAGAATTGATAGCCCTCAGTGGCAGCCATGCGTTAATAGAGATTGACGGTGGAGTGCAAGAAGAGACCGCCCCCCAACTGATAGCCCATGGAGCCGATGTGTTAGTGAGCGGCAGTTATGTTTTCAAGGCTACCGACCCACTAAAGGCGATTGAGACGTTAAGAGGGAAAAACTAAGAAAAACCAACAGGAGAGCCATTTGTAGATAGCTCTCCTGTTGGTTTTTATAAAGAATAAGATAATTAGTCGAACTGTAAAGCCATGTCATGCTCTTTGGCCATTCTCCGTAGGTTGAGGATGGCATATCTCATTCGTCCGAGTGCCGTATTGATGCTCACGTTTGTCGTTTCAGCTATCTCCTTGAAAGAAAGTTGTTGATAGAAACGCATGAACACCACTTCACGCTGTGTAGCTGGGAGCATGTTCATCATTTTCTTGACATCGGTCATCACCTGTTCGCGTATGAACTGATTCTCGATGCCTGAGTCGAGCAAGTCTTTTCCTCCGAGGTTGGAGAGGTCATTATCCTCGGTCGGTTCAACAATACGTTCCGCCTTCTGTTCCCTATACCAGTCCATGATGACGTTATGGGCTATTCTCATGATCCATGCGCCAAACTTCCCGGAGGTAGTGTATTTTCTCTGGTGCAGTTTGGTGATGACCTTGACAAAGGTTTCCTGGAAAATGTCGTTTGCCGTATCTTGGTCTCTCACTACGAACAAGATATAAGAGAACAATTTCGACTGGTTACGGCTGAGTAACAGATCGAAAGCCCTATTGTTCCCATCGATGTATTTCAATGCCAGTTCTTCGTCTGACATTTCTTCGAGGTATTTCATTCCTTAAAGTTTAAAAATTTAAGTAATGATCTATTCAATAGGCTTATTCCTTTTTAGTTAATATTCCGTTTAGATAAAATGGTTTTTGTCACAATTTGGCATGAAACCGGTGCAAAGTTAAACACTTTTGTTGTTTTAACCAAATATTTTTAGAAAAAAGTGAAATTGGCGAAGGGGAAAAGGAGATAATAGAATCAGAAATTCGGAATTAGGAAATAGAGAAAAAGGATTATTATATGAAAGAAGAGAAAGAGAATGCCACTATTCGACGGTACACACAAAAGGCATTCCCATACTTCATTCGAGGAACGGATGTCAACAGAATTCTCATAATAGCATATTGTGAAGAGACCATATTAATTTTTCTCGTTGTTTTTTTGCGTTTTCAAAATTATTGATTACTTTTGCACTGTTCTACATGCTTAACGTATTGTAGGATGAGACAAGGTTCGCTCACCGCGATTAAAAAGGGAACGGAGTGCAAGTCTCCGACTGTCCCGCAGCTGTGAGTTCCATTATACTTTCTTGCACAGCCACTGGTTTTCCGGGAAGGCGCATGAAGGGGAACAGAGTCAGAAGACCTGCCTTGTTAGTTATTTATCCGTGATGCTCGATGTAAGTATTGTCGGAGGTCAATGAAGTTATAAGGCTATAGGAAGAATAGCAACTATAGTAGCTATAGAGATATAGCAGCTATAGAAGGAATCGTAGCTATCAGGGATTGTGGCTATGGGTATGTTGATAGCGATTGACCTTTATTGGAGGAGCAGGAACTATTGATGCCAGAGGAGGAATCAAGACGATAATTAATAATCATTACAGTACGTGTATTGAAACGTGTATTAAATAAGTTATGTTGTAAAAGGCGAGACCGTGAGGTTTTGCCTTTTTGTGTAACAAAGAAGAAATTGTCATCCGCCATCCCTTAGCGCTGTAATGAAAGGCCAGGTCTATTCATGTATACAAAAGAGGTTGGTGCAGGACGCTACCAACCTCACGGATCGATTTCAAAAACTGAAATCTGAAAAACATGTTGCAAAAATATATTTTTATGTTATAACTTGCAAATTTTACACAAAAAAAATGAAAGTTTTAACATTTCGCGAACTGCAGTTAGGTTGCGTACGAATGGTTTATTTTGCAAACGATTTCAGAGATTATAACATTTTTTATTGTTGGATATTTCCATATAATAAATTAAAAACGTATTTTTGTCGAAAATTAGGCTACGCATCAATCTACCAAGACATACCAAGATGAGAAATACCCTGTTCGCGCTATTGTGCCTGATATTCCCTTTGACCTCATTTGGTCAGGGGTGGGCGACCGATTACGTCCCCTTGTCGCAGAGTATCCGCCAGCTGTCATTTCCCGAGCGCATCTTCAACGTAACGCGCTATGGCGCATCGCCACAAGCCAGCGCCGCAAAGAACCAACAAGCCATCAACAAAGCCATTGACGCCTGTTCGAAAGCAGGTGGCGGCAAAGTAGTTGTTCCCGCAGGCACGTGGAACACCGGTGCCCTACGTCTGAAAAGCCATGTGAATTTGGTGGTGGAGAAAGGGGCCACCCTACTGTTTGCCTTCGACACCAAGTTGTATCCTTTGGTGTTGACCCGTTGGGAAGGGCTCGACCTATGGAACTATTCCCCATGCATATATGCCTATGACGAACGTGACGTTGCCATCACTGGTGAGGGTATCATCGATGGCAACGGCTCGAACGAAACATGGTGGCCGATGTGTGGCAAAGACCGTTTCGGCTGGACAGAACAGACCACAGAGAGCCAAAAAACATCCCGTCCCCGCTTGTTAAAAATGGCCGAGGATGGTGTTGACGTGGGCGAGCGCCGTTTTGGCCAGGGCCAAGGACTCCGTCCACAACTCATCAACCTTTACAAATGTGAAGGTATCTTGATAGAAGGCGTCACCCTGTTACGTTCCCCATTTTGGGTGATTCACCCACTATTGAGCCAGGACGTTACTGTCCGCGGTGTGAAGATATGGAACGAAGGACCAAACGGTGATGGTTGCGACCCCGAGTCGTGTAATCGTGTGTTGATAGAGAACTGCGTGTTCCACACAGGCGACGACTGCATCGCCATCAAGAGCGGGCGCAACGCCGACGGGAGGAAGTGGAACGTTCCGAGCCAGAACATCATCGTGAGAGGCTGCACCATGGAAGACGGTCATGGTGGCGTGGTCATCGGCAGCGAGATTAGCGGTGGCTGCAAGAACGTGTTTGTTGAAAACTGCAAGATGGACTCTCCTAACCTTGACCGTGTGTTGCGCATCAAGACCAACACCTGTCGTGGAGGTATCATAGAGAACATCTTCTTCCGAAATGTCGAGGTAGGTCAGTGCAAAGAGAGCGTGATGCGCATCAACCTAAACTATGAGCCCAAAGAAGCCTGCTGTCGCGGTTTCATCCCCACAGTGCGTAATGTGTACATGGAGAATGTGACCTGCCAAAAAAGCCGTTACGCTGTGCGGTTGAATGGTATTGACGAAGCTGACAACATCTACAATATCCACATCCAGGACTGCCAGTTCAACGGTGTGTGGGACCGTGCCATTGATCGCACTGGCAAGAGTCACGACATCTTTTTCGACAACTTTGTGGTGAACGGATCTCATCTGCTCAGTGAAGCCCCCTTCAAGCACTACAGCGAGTGGCTCGTGCATTCTGAGATGCAGCGCGTGGCCCACCCCTATCTGTTGGACTTCGCCAAGAAGCCCCGTTGGAGCTATGTGATGGGCATAGAGTTGGAATCCATGCTCGACACCTATCAACGATACGGCGACACGACCATCCTGGATTACCTGAAGGAATATCCTGCCGAGATGATTGATGCGAATGGCAATATCACTGGTTACAAATATAAAGACTTCAACCTTGACAATGTGCGTACCGCCCGTTTTATCCTACGCATGTACAACATTGACCCATCAAAGAAAGACCTAAAAGCATTAAATACCCTGTTTAAACAGTTGGAGAAACAGCCACGCACCAAAGAAGGCGTATGGTGGCACAAAGCCATCTATGCCAATCAGGTGTGGCTTGACGGCATCTACATGGGACTACCCTATTACACCATGGCCGCCGCCCAACTGAAAGGAGTCAAGAAAGCAAAAAAATACTATGACGACGCCGTAGACCAGATTACGAAGACTGACAAACGCACCTACGATGCGACCACCGGTCTGTGGAAACACGCATGGGACGAAACCCGCAGTATGTTTTGGGCCAATGAAGAAACAGGTTTGTCACGCCACACATGGGGACGAGCCTTGGGTTGGTATGTTATGGCGATGTTAGAGGTGCTTGACGCTCTCCCCGATAATTTTACACGCAGAAGTGAGGTGATAGACCTCTTCCGTAAGGCCATGGCTGCTGTGGTAAGATACCAAGACAAGGAGAGTGGCGTATGGTACGACGTGTTGGACGTGCAAGACGAGCGTAATTATCTGGAAGCCACCTGTTCGTCAATGTTTGCATACTGTCTGCTAAAAGGAGCGCGCTTAGGTTATCTCGATGCCAGCTACAAAGCGGCAGGTGAACGAGCCTATGAGGGTATTGTGAAGCATTTCATCCGCGTAAATGCCGACAAGACCATCTCGCTAACCCATTGTTGTTCAGTAAGCGGGCTGGGTCCTGATAGTAACCCCAAGCGAGATGGCTCGTTTGACTATTATATGAGTGAACCCATTAGAGACAACGACGCCAAGGGAGTGGGTCCGTTCGTTTGGGCTTCTCTGGAAATGGAGATGAATGGCTATGAGATAAAACTCTGGGGCAACGGAGAATACGATGCCAGCGGAGACTTTCAAGGATAATCATATAAAGGTAAAAAGGTAAAAAAGTAAAAAGGTAAAAAATACGATATGAATATTAAGAGTATTTTATTATTGATGGTAGGTGTCGTGCTAGGGTTTAGCATTGATATGCAGGCACAGGCACCCGCTTTTCCTGGTGCCGAGGGCCATGGCAGATATGTTACTGGTGGCCGCGGTGGCGAGGTGCGTCATGTTACTAACCTTAACAACAGCGGAACAGGATCGTTGCGCGCTGCTGTAAACGGATCCTCGCCCAAGATTGTGGTGTTCGATGTTGGCGGGGTGATTGCTTTGAGTAGTGACCTTACCATTGGAGCGAACACCACCATCGAGGGTCAGTCAGCCCCCTACCCTGGCATAACCGTTCGTTACTACACCGTACGTCCCAAGAGCAACACTATCATCCGTTATATGCGTTTCCGCCGCGGTCAGGAACGAGACGTGAACGATGGTGCCGATGCCACTTGGCAGCGAGAAGAGACTGGCATCATCTTCGACCACTGTTCCTTCTCCTGGTCGATTGACGAGGTGGCCTCGTTCTACGACAACAACAACTTCACCATGCAGTGGTGTTCGTTGGGCGAGAGTTTGAACAATGCCGGTCATGGCAAAGGAGCGCACGGCTACGGCGGCATCTGGGGTGGTAAACTCGCCTCATTTCACCACAATTTGATTGTGCATGTAAACAACCGCTCGCCCCGTTTCTGCGGTGCCCGATATGACTGGGGCGGTTTCACTAACAACCAGCAGTATGACCTCTACCAGTGGGAGAATGCCGTCCAGGCTGAAAATGTAGACATGCGTAACTGCGTGGTGTACAACTGCGGCAACGGTTGCTACGGTGGACCTGGTGGCGGTTATATCAACATGGTGAACAACTACTATAAGAGCGGCCCTGCTGCCTCCACCACTCGTTTAACAACAGTCAGTGTCGGTTCAAGCGGCAATTCAAGTGAGAACAGCAAATACTGGACGATGACCAGCCGTTATTACCTCAGTGGCAACCAGGTAAACAACAATGCCAGCTATGACTGGAACGGTGTGACTTACGATAGTGGAACATACCTGATTGACGGCGAACGTTGCAGCCCCGACCCCAACCACTATTACGGCAACGGGGTGACTTACTACCAGAACAGCAGTGGAAAGGATTGCGTGCGTATCAAACTCGACGAGAGCGAGGCCGCCCCTACAGGATTGGTGACCACCCACAGTGCACAGACAGCTTTTGATAAGGTGCTCGACCATGTGGGTGCCTCGTTCTATCGTGACGATGTTGATGTGCGTTATTCAGATGAGACACGCAATGGTACCTGTACCTATAAAGGCAGTGTGACGAAGAAATGGGGGCGCATTGACAAGGTGAGCGATGTGAACGGTTACACTGAAGCCAATTTCCCAACTTCAACAGTGGCCAGCGACTTCGACAGTGACGGTGACGGCATGGCCGACATCTGGGAGACAGCCAACGGATTGAACCCTAACGATGCCAGCGACGCGAATACCTACACCCTCGACCCCAAGGGTTGGTATACCAATGTGGAAGTATATTGCAATGCTTTGGTGGAAGAGCAGGTGAAAGCTCAGAATGCCGATGCTGAAACATCTGTCGATGAGTATTTCCCTGCTGTGGCCAAGGTGGACGGTGTGCCATATTATGAGACAACAGCCACCACAGTTGAGCCCGACCCAGGTCCTGGTGGAGGTGACAATGTGAGCTATACCATCTCGCAAGGTACATATATCAGCAGCGCAAGTGACACGGAATGGAATTTTCAAGACGGCATCACCGTGAGCAATGCCAATAAAAAAACCTATCAGACTGGCAAAGAAAACGGCATCAAATACAGTGCTGGCGTAACCTACACCATTGGGTTGCCACAAGGTGTCACCATCAATGAAGTGGTGCTTAGGGGCTACGACAACTACGACGAAGTAGATGCTTATTTGGGCGACATGACCGGATGGAGCGGTACCCCCGAATGTGTATTTCCACAAAAAGATGAAGACGGCACCTACCATGTGGTGGAGCATACTCTTACTTTGAATAATGTGAGTGGGAATATTCAATTTACGCCCCAGGGCAAACAAGTGGTATTGGTGATTACTCTTAACGGAACAAAGGTGAGCACCGGCATTGCTTCTGCAACTGTTGACAGTGCTGTTGAGAGCGTACATTACTACACTGTATCAGGCATGGAGGTGAGCCATCCCGAACAGCATCGTGGAATACTGATTTGCGTGGAACGCTTGAAGAACGGGAAGACGCGAACAACAAAGAGCATTGAACGCTGAACATTGATAATTGATAGTTAAACGATTAATAAAAATCTCTGCCTTCGGGTGGAGATTTTTTGTTATTTTTAATACTTCAATTGAATGGGTTATGAAGAAAAATATTATCTTTGTACCCAAATACACATTTCTTACCGAATATCTTAAATCAAATTATCAATATTATTAACTAAAAACAACTATCAATGAACAAATTTTTACGTTATGCAACATGTTTGCTCATGACCCTGTTCTTTGGTACCGCTATGGCTGCCCCCATTACATTTGACCCTGCTTCGGACAAAGGTGTACAGGCTGGCAGTAGCACGGGAGCCGATGAAGTGACTAAGGATGGTGTCACAATCAGCGTGTCACCCACAGGATCATTTGGCAATGGCCAACAGTACCGTGTGTACAAGGAGTCCACCTTCTCCGTGAAGTCAACTGCCGGCACCATCACGACAGTGGTTATTACCTGTTCCGCTTCAGGAGAAGAGAAATACGGTCCAGGTAATTTCACTGGCCCGACAGCTGGCGAATATACTTATAGCGGCACAACCGGTACTTGGACGGGCAGTGCCACTGAATTCTCGTTGACCGCCTCCGGCGCACAGGTACGTATGACAAAGATTGAAGTGTACCTTAATGGCGAGACACCGGGTGTTGATCCCGGTCCAGGACCTGGTCCTTCCGATGAGACCATTTTTGACTTTGACAATAAAGCCGACGAACTGTTCCCTGGCATGGGTCGTTCTTCAGGTTCAAACGCAGACTACGATCCTGCTGGTGAATTCAACGAGAACACCACTTCTACCGCTGTGAATGGTGCCACGGTGACTGTCTCAGCCTCACCCTCTGATGCCAGCACACGCAACCGTCTGTGGAAGACCAGTCCCGTGCTCCGTATGTATAATGGAACGCTGACTGTGAATGCCCCCCAAAACATCAAGAGCATGATTATTACTGTGGGATGGAATAGTAGCAAGAAAGCAATTCAGTGGAGTACAGACAACACTGTGAACACTGGCACAATGGTGTTGGGCGACCAGGAAAATCAGACCGTCACTTGGACAGGCGATGCCTCGGAAGTGGTATTTACCATTGCCGCCAATAGCCAGATTAAGAAGATTGAACTTGGTTTCGATGCGGTTGAGCCGACCTTGGAAATTACAGGTACAACACCGTTCGTCGGTAGCACTACAGTGACCATCAAAGGTGGAACCGACGTGTATTACACCATTGACGGCAGCGACCCTGCTGATGAGAACAATATTAATGCTATTCCGTATACTGCTCCATTTATTATCATACAGAGCTGTACCGTGAAAGCCTACGATGATGCCAGCGGTCTGTCTGCAGAGAAAGAGTTTGTGAGGAGCGAAATTACCACCGTTGACAATATTGCTGCCTTCAAGGCCTTGGATAGCGGTACCGATGCCACCTTGACTCTGACTGATGCACAAGTGCTTTATGTGAATGGCAACGATATGTACGTGCGTGACGAGACGGGAGCCATCGACTTCTTCAAGACTGAATTCAACTACACTGCCGGCCAGAAACTGAACGGAAGTGTAACAGGTCAATTCAAGCTGTACAACGGTTTACCTGAATTGGTGAAAACTGATGCCACGAATAGCAACGACATCATCGCCTCTGCCGGTACAGCCGAGCCCAAGGTTGTTACTCCCAGTGCCGCAAAAGCCGATCAGTACCTGTGTGACCTGATCAAGATTGATGGAGCTACCATCGAAAGCCGTGAAGAGACAAATAACGGCCAAACCTTCACCAACACCTACGCCATTGTCAATGGAGAGGAATTGTTGATTTACAACAAGTACAATGTAACCATGCCCACAGATCTCACCAAGACCTATGACGTAGAAGGAATCCTTGTTCTCTTCAAGGGAGCATACGAACTTTACATCACCAACATCTATGAGAGTGGAACCACACCAGGTCCTGGCCCTGAGATTCCTGAGGTGGACAACATTGCCGCTTTCGCCGCTTTGGCTAGTGGTACTACCGCCAAGTTGACGCTGACAAATGCCGAGGTAGTGAAGAGTTGGACCTCGAACGCAGGCAACACGCAAACCTTTGTTCGCGATGCCAGTGGCGCGATTCAGTTCTATAACTGCGGTCTGGGACTCGACACCAAAGACTTGGTGAACGGCACTGTGGTGTTGCAGTTCAGCGTTTATAAAGGTGAGCCAGAGGCTGTTGCCGTGAGCGGCAAGACCAATGCCGACGATCTGATTATCAGCAAGGGCCAAGCAGCCGCAGAGCCTAAGGAAATTGGCGTTGACGCAGCATCGTCCAATGTGAACGACTTGGTTAAATTTACTGCCGTGAGCGTGGTAGAAACCGACGGCAAATACTACGCCACCGATGCCAGCGGCAACCAGGTACAGGTATACAATGGTTTCCATGACGACGCTTTTAACGACCTGGCTTCCTTCGTTGGTGAGAAAGCATACGATGTGACAGGTATCCTTGTCGCGTTCAAGGCGAATGCGTCTGCTGAGACCATCTATGAGGTTTATCCAGTCGAAATCCAGGAGAATACCTCCACGGGTATTTCCGAAGTAAGCGTTAACACACTTGACGTGAACGCTCCAATTTACAACCTTGCAGGACAGCGTGTTGACGCAACCTTCAAGGGAGTGGTTCTCCAAAATGGCAAGAAGTTCATCAACAAATAAGGTGTTGTTGTAAACGATAAGAAGTGGGGCTGCAGACAGCCCCTCTTCTTGTTATCTATATTATTGGAAAGAGGTTGAGGCTATTATACAAGCCACCCTACTTGAAGATTTTTTCCTTTCAAGGACCAAATCGCCTTTGGAAAGGGAGGGGGATATTTACTCTGCGATGGAGAAGGTAAGGAAAGAAAATCAGCTTTCCTCTAACTCCACCTATAGGGGGAGGACTTGTTACCTTGAAGAATGATGACTGGCAAACATAAAGTCAATCCTTCGAAGTAAATCGAAACGGCCCTAATGACGGAACACATGTTTTGATGGTGCTTTTACCCAATAAGGTAAATTACAGGATCATAAGCAATACACAATGAGGGCTGCGCTCAATGACGCAGCCCTCATTCATATTATACTCTGTTATCGACAAATACTATTTGTTGATGTATTTCTTGCCATTTTGGAGAACCACTCCCTTGTAGGAAGTGTCAACACGCTGTCCGGCAAGGTTGTAACGGATACCATTTGCAGGCTGTACATCAATCACCTTCGTGATGCCTGTGGCAGTGCGGGTGATAAGAACCTGAATATCCTTGAAATAGAAGGTGTTCTCTATACCCTTAGCCAAGTTAAAGGCAATAGTATAAGTGCCAACAGCACCTACCTGCCAGGCACCTTTACCCGAAATGGGAACTTCCGGTGACTCAAAGGGAGCCCATTCCTCAGAGAAAGCAACGTCACCTACGGCAAACCAATGAACGTATACTCCAGGTTCATTGTGAAGCTGAGTGCCGATACTTGTAGCCACATCGGATTTCACCTGCATCTTTAGTTGCAATTTGTCTCCTTCCTGCAAAGCATTCTCTTCGCCGAAGGTGATAAAGAACTGCGAATCCCAGTCAGCATAGGAAGTGTTGCCATTTTCATCAGGCTGAGTCATCGTGGGGTTGCCGGCTTCCTCGGCCTGGGCCTGGCTGCGTACATACACCACTGCGGCACCGTCTTCAATACGGGAAGGACCTTGGTAACGGGCATCGCTATTCAGCCACTCGTAGGAAACCAAAGAGGCTGCTCCATCGATGGTCTCGCCATTGAGAAGGAGAGTGGCAGGAACTTCAACAGGCGTGTCACCTGAAGGTGTAAAGACATAGCCAAAGAAACTCAGTTTAGAACCCGTACAGAAAACGTAATAGGTACGATTAGCTTTTACATCAAACTCTACTGTACCGGTTATTTTATCAAGCACCTTCACACCGCCTTTGCCACCATCATAAATGCAACCAGCAGCAGCTTCATCCTGATAGGGAAGTTCATTACCCTCGCTATCGCATATTTTGAACATGTCGTGCGTAAAGACAGCGTCTATGTTGACAACGTTGTAAGTATAGTTTCCTGTTTCACCACCTTCCTCATCAAGCACAGGTGTCTGAACAGCATCAGTGGCATCAACGATGAAGAACTCTTTGTCGCCATTTAGAATGATACCAGCCAGAATGGTTCCGTTAACAGAAGGCGTAATCTTGTAATAAGTACCGCTCTGAGGTAGTTTACCTTCTCTAGGATTGCCTTCACTGTCGTAAGGTGTTCCGTTAAAGCCACCACCCTTGTTGGCCAAATCATCTTTGGGGTTATTGGCACCTAAGATGTAGACAATACGTTCTTTGTCTTCCATATCGCCAGTGTCTTCGTTTTTGACTTGAACAATCTGGGTAAAAGGAGCGAGGTATTCAGTTGTACTTGTAGCCTTATTGTCCCACTTTTCGGCTTTCTTGATGTCCTTGCCCAACTGGAGTGTCGTATTTTCAGTTGTGAATTCCTGTTCGTCGACGTAGGTCGCACCAAATTCGAAGAGGAGTTTTTCTTCCTGAGCGTTGGCTGTTAATGTCAATGCACCCAGTGCAAATAGAGTAAAGATTTTCTTCATAAGTTTCACTATTAAATTAGGTTTATTGATTTGATTAAATAGATTACACTGCAAAGATAATAATAATGTGTAGAAAATAGTATTATTTTAGAAAAAAAGAATGGGATTTTACGTAAACGATTGAGTTGGAAAAAGCGTATCGGCCAGTGACCGATACGCTTGGCTATAACTTGGATGATAGATTATTACTTCTATACGATTATATTTCCCATCCAATTGCAGAAGCGCCAAGGACAGCGGCAGAAGAGCCGTCAAGACCTGAAATAAGGAATTGTGCCTTGTCTTTGAAAATTTTCATGACACACTCGTTGTAGCTTTTCTTGATGGGTTCCATGATGAGGTCGCCAGCCTTGGTGAGTCCACCGAAGAAGATGAAAGCTTCAGGCGACGAGAACGCCGCGAAGTCGGCACAGGCCTCACCAAGCATCTTTCCTGTAAACTCATATACGCGTAGTGCTAATTTGTCACCTTTACTTGCAGCAATAGACACATCGAGGGATGTTATATCATATGGGTTCATCTCGCGCAGAAGTGACGGTTCATCGGAGTTAAGCAAGAATTCACGTGCCGAGCGAGCCACACCTGTAGCCGAGCAATACGCCTCGAGACATCCATGACGACCGCATCCACAGGACCGTCCGTTTTCCCTTCTCATAATGACATGTCCAAGTTCACCCGCAAAACCATCGTGTCCATAGACGAGTTGTCCATTAACTACGATACCCGATCCCACGCCTGTTCCAAGTGTCAGCACGATGAAATTCTTCATACCGCGAGCTACGCCATAGATCATTTCCCCCAGAGCAGCAGCATTGGCGTCGTTCGTTAAAGCAACGGGGATACCCAGTTTCTCACTGAACAAGTCGGCCAGCGGAACGATACCATTATGTCCCCAAGCTAGATTAGGCGCAAATTCGATGGTTCCTTTATAATAATTCCCATTGGGAGCTCCGACACCCATTGCTTTTATGTTGTCGATGCCGCCCACTTGCTCGATGATCGGTTGAAGGGCTGTAACGGAAGCCTCAACGTAGTCCTCCACTTTATCGAAGCCTTGAGTTTTAATGGCTGTTGTAGCCTTTATTTCACCCCTGCTGTCAACGATGCCGAAGACAGAATTTGTGCCCCCCAAGTCCAATCCGATGACATAAGGCTTTAATTTTGGTTGTGCGTTCATAATGAGTTTTTTAGTTTATGAGTTTATAAGTTTTTTAGTTTATGAATTTACAGGTAATAGTATGCGCAAAGATATGAAAAAAGAAGGACGTGACAAAGTTTTGGGTATAAAATTTGCGTCATTCACATTTTTTTAGCAATTTTGCATCCGTTATGCCTTTTGAATTTCACATCGACATATTGGACATCATTTTCAAGGGTCTCATCATCGGCATTTTATGCTCCGCCCCGATGGGTCCTGTAGGCATACTCTGCGTACAGCGCACGTTAAACAAAGGCCGTTGGTATGGTTTTGTTACTGGTGTGGGTGCCACGGCCAGCGATTTGTTTTATGCGTTGATTACCGGTTTTGGTATGAGTTTCGTGATGGACCTTATCAACAATGCGCAGAACCGATTCTTCTTACAACTTACCGGTAGTATCATGTTGTTGATCTTCGGTTTGTTTTGTTTCAGGAGCAATCCCACGAAGAACATGCACCGCAGCGGGAAGCAAAAAGGTACTTTGATGCACAATGGGTTCACCGCTTTTTTGGTTACCATAAGCAATCCCTTAATCATCATCCTTTTTATGGCCTTGTTTGCCCAATTCTCATTCATTATGCCAGGCCGCCCTCTTGAGATGCTCGTGGGTTATTTGAGTATCGTTGGTGGCGCCCTGTTATGGTGGTTCGGTTTGACATGGTTGGTAGACAAGATTCGCAACAAATTTGAGGATTACGGCATCATCATCATCAACAAAGTGATTGGCAGTGTGGTGATTATCATCTCCGTAATCATACTGTTTGGCACCATTTTCAACCTTTTTACTATACATTGAAGTGGAAGGTATTTTTCAGAGTCAACAGTTTAAGTAGTTAGAACTATTATAAGAATTATGTATATATCGCACGACCTTCGCAAAAAGAACATCGCCGAATATCTATTGTATATGTGGCAGGTGGAAGATATCATTCGCGCCTATGGCTGTAATTTGCAGCGTATACGTGAAGAATATCTCAGTCGTTTCGACGTTGACGAGGAAAAGCGTGAAGAGTTGTCGGACTGGTATGGCGACTTGATAAGGATGACGAACCAGGAAGGTTGTCGTGAAGGCGGTCATCTCCAGATTAACAAGTTGGTGATGCAGCAGTTGTGCGAGTTACACGATCAATTGCTTGGTTGTTCAAAATACCCCTTCTACAGTGCCGAGTACTACAAGGTGCTACCGTTTATCGTTGAACTACGTCACAAGGGCAGCAGCCAGGATGAACACGAGATAGAGACTTGCTTCAATGCCTTGTACGGCGTGATGCTTCTTCGCTTGCAGCAAAAAGCGGTGAGTCCTGACACCACACATGCCATTGAAGAGATGACCACCTTATTGGGTATGCTGTCGGATTACTTTCTAAAGGACAAGGAGGGGAATTTGAAAATTGAAGATTGATAGTTGGACAATTGATTATTTAAAATTGAGGCTGAATTCATGTCTCAGCATAATAACTACTATTTTGAATTGTAAATTATGAACATATTAATTACTGGATGCAACGGGCAACTGGGCAGCGAACTACGTTTACTGGAACCTACCTACACCGAACACAGTTTTTTCAACACTGACATAGAAGAGTTGGACATCACCAACCAGATGGCCGTAGACGCTTTTGTGGCGAAAAACCATATTGAAGGCATTGTGAACTGTGCCGCCTTCACCGCCGTAGACAAAGCTGAAAATTCCAAGGAGATATGCACGGCATTGAACACCGTGGCTCCTGCCTACCTAGCTTCGGCTATAGAGCGTCGTGGGGGCTGGATGATTCACATCTCCACCGACTACGTGTTTGACGGCACCGCCCATATCCCCTATCAGGAAGATGCCACTCCGAGTCCAGATAGCGTTTACGGCAGCACGAAATTAGCTGGAGAATTGGCCGTATCGAAGTTTTGCCAGCGTTCGCTGATTATCCGTACGGCATGGTTATACAGTCCGTTTGGCAACAATTTTGTGAAGACGATGATACGTTTAGGCAAAGAGCGCAGCGAGTTAGGCGTTGTCTTCGACCAAATAGGTACCCCCACTTATGCCCACGACTTAGCCGGCGCCATTCTACATATTGTGGAAGCAGGCATTAAGCCCGGTGTGTATCATTACTCAAATGAAGGAGTTATCAGTTGGTATGATTTCACCAAAGCCATTCACCGCGTTGCAGGAATCGACAGTTGCAAAGTGACACCCATCCATACCACCGATTATCCCACCCCTGCCCATCGTCCTCCATATAGTGTGTTGGACAAGAGCAAGATTAAAGAAGTATATGGCATGGATATACCCTATTGGGAAGAGTCACTGGCAGATTGTATTGGGAGGTTGAATATTGAATAATGAACGTTGAATAATGAACGTTTGAAACATGAATACTGAGATTGCAAGAAGGAGGACATTTGCCATTATTTCGCACCCTGACGCGGGCAAGACCACGCTGACCGAGAAGTTTCTTCTTTTCGGCGGTCAGATACAAGTGGCCGGAGCTGTCAAGAGCAACAAGATACGCAAAACCGCGACGAGCGACTGGATGGACATCGAGAAACAGCGCGGTATTTCCGTGAGCACCTCGGTGATGGAGTTTGACTATGAAGGTTACAAAGTGAATATTCTTGATACCCCCGGGCACCAAGATTTTGCTGAAGACACCTATCGAACGTTAACTGCCGTAGACAGTGCCATCATCGTTGTTGATGGAGCCAAAGGCGTTGAGACCCAAACCCGCAAGTTGATGAACGTTTGCCGTATGCGCAACACACCCGTTATTATTTTCATCAACAAGATGGACCGTGAAGGTCGCGATCCTTTTGACCTTCTTGACGAGTTAGAGAGCGAGTTGCAGATCAAGGTCCGTCCCCTTTCCTGGCCCATCAACCAAGGAGTCCGTTTCAAGGGAGTATATAACATCTACGAAGAAAAACTAGACCTATTCACTCCCGACAAGCAGCGTGTGACAGAAAAAGTGGAAGTGGACATCAGCAGTGACGAGCTTGACAAGCGCGTTGGTGAACGCGATGCCCAACAACTGCGCGACGACTTGGAGTTGGTGGATGGTGTCTATCCTCCCTTTGAAGAAGAGACCTACCGTAATGCCGAGGTGGCTCCCGTCTTTTTCGGTAGTGCTCTGAACAATTTCGGTGTTCAAGAGTTGTTGAACTGCTTTGTGAAGATAGCCCCGTCACCCAAACCCACACAGGCTGAAGAGCGGTTGGTGGAACCTGAAGAACCTAAGTTCAGTGGTTTTATCTTCAAGATTACCGCCAACATTGACCCTAATCACCGCAGTTGCATCGCTTTCTGCAAAGTGTGTAGTGGTCGTTTTGTGAGGAATCAGCCCTACCTCCATGTGCGTCAGGGCAAAACACTCCGTTTCTCTTCACCCACCCAGTTTATGGCCCAACGCAAGGAGACCATTGATGAAGCCTATCCTGGCGACATTGTAGGTTTACCCGACAATGGCATCTTCAAAATTGGCGACACGTTGACCGAGGGTGAACTGATTCATTTCCGCGGACTCCCTTCATTTTCGCCTGAAATGTTCAAATATATCGAGAACGACGATCCGATGAAGCAGAAACAATTGGCCAAGGGTATTGAACAGTTGATGGACGAAGGTGTGGCCCAGTTGTTTGTCAACCAGTTCAACGGCCGCAAAATTATCGGCACAGTAGGCCAGTTGCAGTTTGAAGTAATACAATACCGTCTTGAGAACGAATACGGTGCCAAATGCCGTTGGGAGCCTGTCCATCTTCACAAAGCCTGTTGGATAGAGAGCGATGACGAGCAGGAATTAGAGAACTTCAAGAAGCGTAAATACCAATATATGGCCAAAGACCGTGAGGGTCGAGACGTCTTTTTGGCAGATTCTGGGTATGTCTTGTCGATGGCCCAAGAAGATTTCAAACACATCAAATTCCACTTCACGAGTGAATTTTGAACGTCTTTAAGCCATTATCGGTTTGCAGCACCATCGGGAGACCTTGACCATAACTCCCATTCCTGGCACCTCTTTGAGCAGATAATATTTCTTGTTTTGGCGAACCAGTCGTCCAGTAACACCTTTCAGCGGTCCATGTGCCACAAGCACAGGATCGCCAACTTTTAATTGCGCCTCTTCAGTTGTGAGGAACATTTTTTGGGCATATTGAGGGTCGCACATGGTCCTGAATTCCACCATCTGCTTGGCAGGTATTTCGTAATACTCTTTCGACCCCTTTGTTTTTCGCATCACCATCATCGGTTTTTGCGTTTCAGCCATTAACTCGTTGAGTCGCTGGTTGGATACCGTTTTTTTTACGAAAATGAGGTTACGAACCACCGGTCGCAGCGCATGTCGAATATGTCCGGTCTTATCCATGAAATCCACCATCTGCATGGGTATGAACGATTCCACGTCGTTTTCCCTGAAATAATCGGCCAAATCAGCAGATTTCATTCCTCCAAAAAGTCTTATGGCAAACCACGGCGTATTATCGTTAGCCACCTTATCTATGGCCTCTATAAGTTTTCTGCCCTCTTTGCCACTTACTTGGCCCATTTGTTGTTTTGGCGTTTCCTGATTCATGCCCCAAAAATACGAATTATTTAATACGTTAGCAAATAAAAGTGATTTTTTTTGGGGTGTAAATATTTTTTTCATATCTTTGCAAAGATACAAAATTAGAAGATTATTATTAACTATTAAAAAACATAATCATGAAAAGATGCCAATTTTGCAACATGCTTTTGGCTGACAACGCCAAGTATTGTCCTGCTTGTGGAAAGAAGCAGAAACCCATTGGTGCTGGTGCGCCTGAATCTCCCGGATATATGGCTACACAGCCACTGCAGCAACCCAAACCCATTCAGGGACAACCGCCTATCCCGCCTGTGATGCCTCAACCACCCGTGCAGCCACAGCAACCTGTGATGCCACAACAACCCGTACAACCGCAACGTCCTATTCAGCAACCCACTTACGAAACTCAGATACCTATCCAACCACAACAACCCATCCAGCCGCAGCAATCTTCACACGGAGTTCCTGTATTTTCCCAAGAAGACGCATTGAGGAGCCAACAAGAAGCCGCCAGAAGGCAGGCAGAGGAAGAGGCCGCTCGTAGGGCTGCTGAGGAAGCCGCAAGAAGGCAGGCAGAGGAAGAGGCCGCTCGTAGGGCCGCTGAGGAAGCCGCAAGAAGGCAGGCAGAGGAAGAAGCCGCTCGCAGGGCCGCTGAGGAAGCCGCCAGAAGGCAGGCAGAGGAAGAGGCTGCTCGCAGGGCCGCAGAGGAAGCCGCCAGAAGGCAGGCAGAGGAAGAGGCTGCTCGCAGGGCCGCTGAGGAAGCCGCCAGAAGGCAGGCAGAGGAAGAGGCTGCTCGTAGGGCTGCTGAGGAAGCCGCAAGGAAACAGGCAGAGGAAGAGGCCGCGCGCAGGGCTGCTGAGGAAGCCGCAAGGAAACAGGCCGAAGAAGAGGCCGCGCGCAGGGCAGCTGAGGAAGCCGCCAGGAAACAGGCGGAGGAAGAGGCCGCTCGCAGGGCTGCGGCCGAAGCCGCTAG
>JAFYJN010000036.1 GCA_017538105.1 Prevotella sp.
GATCAAACTCTCCATTGTAAAAATAAATAATGTAATCCCCAAAAGGGGATGTGCCGTTGACCGTGTCCCAGGCTGCCTCATCTCGAAGTTATTGAGCCGTAAGCTTGTCGCTCGTGTCAATTGAATTGACGGTTGACATTACCATATGCCACCCTGCTTTACAGCGAGGATGGCCGGCTTCCTGTACTACTTCTCTGTCTCTATGTAAATTTCTCAAAGAACTCTTTCCATTTACTTCCAGAACCCAAATTTTTGGCCGAAAGCGGATGCAAAAGTACAACAAAAAAAAATACCGTGCAAGCTTTTCGATGTTTTTTTTCTAGCCAATGGTAAAATTTTCGGATTTCTTTACAAATTTCACTGATTGTTCTTTTTCATATATCCAAAAAATGCAATAAGCCTATAAAATAATGTATCTATTAGGAGAGAAAAAGAAGCTTGATTGTTCCCTCCTGTGACAATTTGATATGAGCATGAGGCGACATTATGATGGATAGACGAGACTATATATATAATAAAAGGTATAGAAGTTGAAGAAGTCAAATGAAGTTAAAAGAAGTTACCACCGTCTCCAACTTCTCAACAAGTTGAGCGGATGCGAAATTCGAAGAGTAAAACACAGATGACAAAGCTGTCAAACAAGTCAATGTGACATCAATATTCATGAAAGAGATAAAAAAATCCCATAATTTGTGGAAATGGCATAACTTTTGTACCTTTGTGCCGTAAATACTGTAACAACATACAATATGACACAAGAAGAACTGACAAGAATGATTAATGAGCAAGAAGGACAGGTCTCGCTTGCTTTTCCCGCGCTCATGCGCAAGGTATACGTATGGATGACGTTGGCGCTCGTCATTACGGGCATTACCGCCTATATCGTTTCCCATAACGAGAGCATCATCATGTCAATGTTAACCACCCCTGCACTAATGTGGGGTTTAATTATCGGCGAATTGGCTTTGGTATTTGTCATTAGCGGCATGATACAACGATTGTCACTAACCGTAGGCACGTTGCTCTTCGTTATTTATTCCGCTCTAAACGGTCTGACGCTTGCCCCCATCCTGATGATATACACAGGAGCTTCCGTGGCAAAGGTATTCTTTATAACAGCAGGCACATTTGCCGCCATGGCCTTTGTTGGCTACACAACAAAGAAAGACCTGTCATCATTAGGTCGCTTGTTGTTTATGGCTCTTATCGGTCTGATTATCGCCACAGTGGTCAATTTGTTCATGAAGAGCAGCGGCCTGGAGATGATTCTGAGTTATCTTGGCGTGGCCATTTTTGTGGGACTGACAGCTTGGGACACGCAGAAAATCAAGCTCATGTTGGCCCAATGCCCCGAGCCCACTGAAGAAGCCCAGAAATTGGCATTGCTGGGGTCGCTATCGCTTTACCTTGACTTCATCAACTTGTTCATTTACCTGTTGCGTATCTTCGGCAGCAGGGAATAACACGACTTAATGTCTTATCATAACGGAAGGGGGCTCCCTTCCGTTTTTTTATCTCATGATAGTAGGACCGTCACCAACATCTGTAAAAAGAACAAACTCCACACATATTTTTTGCAAAAAAATTTGCGCACTTGCATAAAAATACGTACTTTTGCGCCACAAAAAGGAATAAAAATACAAATATGAAAGTCAAGACCAGTAGGATGGAAGTGCTTAAGATGCTGATTTCCAGTCATGAATTAGGCAGTCAGGAAGAAGTGCTTCAAGCCCTTGAGAAAGAAGGATTCAAACTCACACAAGCCACGCTGAGCCGTGACTTGAAGCAGTTGAAGGTGGCCAAGGCAGCCAGCATGAACGGCAAATATGTGTATGTATTGCCCAACGAGACAATGTACAAGCGCGTCACAACCCCACGCAGCGCTATGGAGATGTTGGAAACCTCCGGATTCATCAGCATCAATTTTTCCGGTAATATGGGAGTCATCAAGACCCGTCCCGGATATGCCAGCAGTATTGCCTATAACATCGACAACTGTTCCATTCCCGAAATTCTTGGCACCATCGCCGGCGACGACACCATTTTCATCGTCGTTCGTGAGGGAACCAACCCACGCCAAGTAGTGGAAGGACTTGAGCGTATTATACCCAACATGAGCATACGGTAATAATATTTGTGTGAAGGACTTACAAATGGAAAACATTTCCGTAGTTGTGGCCGATTCGTCGCATGAGCGCTATATCGACACGATACTGACCACCATCGCCGAGGCCGCCAAAGTGCGAGGCACCGGCATCGCACGCAGGACACACGCCTATTTGGCCACAAAGATGCTGGAGGCGAAAGCGGTAATTGCCTTGGAGGGCGACCACTTTGCTGGATTCAGCTACATTGAAACCTGGGGCAACAAGCATTATGTCACCACATCGGGACTGATAGTCCACCCTGACTATCGCGGATTGGGTGTTGCCAAACGCATCAAGGACCTAACGTTCAGTTTGGCCCGGACGCGTTGGCCGCACGCCAAGATATTCAGTCTTACGAGCGGAGCGGCAGTAATGACGATGAACACCCAATTGGGCTACCAACCGGTGACTTTTGCCGACCTCACGGATGACGAAGCTTTTTGGAAAGGTTGCGAAGGTTGTTGCAACGTCGACATTCTCAAGCGTACCGACCGGAAATACTGTATCTGCACTGCCATGCTTTACGACCCCGAGGAACATCTGCCCGCAAAGATACCGCAGGACGTCTTGGATCGGATAAAAATGTTGGATGATGAATCATAAGGAGTAAAAAAGTTAAAGTCAGAGGCGGAGTAATGTCCATTTTTATCTTCAACATTAACTCCCATGAGCGAAGCGAATTAATTTCCACTTCAACTCCCATGAAATAATAATAAACTTATAAACAATATGAGCAAGAAAAAAGTAGTTGTAGCGTTTTCCGGTGGCTTGGACACCAGCTACACCGTCATGAAATTATCGCAAGAAGGATACGACGTATATGCCGCCTGCGCCAACACAGGAGGATTCAGCGCAGAACAACTGAAGACCAACGAAGAGAATGCATATAAACTGGGTGCAGTGAAGTATGTGACCCTAGACGTGACACAAGAATATTACGAGAAATCGCTGAAATACATGATTTTCGGCAATGTGCTCCGTAATAATTGCTACCCCATCTCTGTGAGCAGTGAACGTATCTTCCAGGCCATCGCCATCGCCCGCTATGCAAACGAAATCGGGGCCGACGCCATCGCTCACGGCTCCACGGGTGCCGGTAACGATCAGATACGTTTCGACATGACCTTTCTGGTAATGGCTCCTGGGGTGGAGATTATTACCCTCACACGCGACAAAAAACTCACCCGCAAGGAAGAGGTGGACTACTTGAACGAGCATGGTTTCACCGCCGATTTCGCCAAATTGAAATATTCCTACAACGTTGGTATCTGGGGCACTAGCATCTGCGGTGGCGAATTGCTCGACCCCTCACAGGGTCTTCCTGAAGAAGCCTATCTGAAACACGTTACCAACGAAGTCGCGGAATCACTCTTGCGTATAACCTTCGAGAAAGGAGAGATTGTGGCCGTCAATGACGAACCATTCACCGACAAGGTGAAAGCCATCCAAAGGATTGAAGAAATAGGCGCTTTATATGCCATTGGGCGCGACTGCAATGTGGGCGACACCATTGTTGGCATCAAGGGTCGCGTTGGTTTCGAGGCTGCCGCTCCAAAGCTCATCATTGAGGCCCACCGTCTATTGGAGAAGTCGACACTCTCGAAATGGCAACAGTACTGGAAAGACCAAGTGGCCAATTGGTACGGCATGTTCCTGCATGAGAGTCAGTATCTAGAGCCTGTGATGCCCGACATCGAGGCCATGCTCACCTCATCGCAGCGTCATGTTAACGGCACCGCCATCCTAAAGTTGCGTCCCTATGGTTTCGAGACGGTAGGCATTGAGTCGGCCGACGACCTGACACGGTCGAAACTCGGAGAATATGGTGAGACGCAGACAGGTTGGACTGCCGATGAAGCCAAGGGCTTCATCAAAGTGTCGAGCACACCCCTACGTGTCTACTACGGCATACATCCTAACGAGAAAAGATAAAAAAAGAAACTATGGCACCTAAAAAATTCTATTTATCTTCCACAGACTGTAAGATTGGCGGTGTGTGCGGAGGGTTGGCCGAATATTTCAATATTGACTCCACCCTGGTGAGAGCAGCATTCCTCTTCCTGTTCCTCACTTTCTGCTCAGGCCTTTTAGCCTATATCATTCTTTGGTTGATTGCCCCCAAACAGCCAGGAATATGATCAAGATAGGTATATTAGGCGCGGCAGGTTATACGGGAGGCGAGTTAATACGCCTGCTGCTGAACCATCCCGAGGCGGAGATTATCTTCGCCAATTCAGAGAGCAACGCCGGCAATTTGGTGAGCGACGTTCATGAAGGACTCATCGGCGACACCAACCTACGTTTTACCGACAAAACACCATTCGACGATGTTGATGTAGTGTTCTTCTGTTTCGGACACGGCAAGAGCGAGGCATACCTCAAGGAGCATTCTATCCCCTTGAACGTGAAAATCATTGATTTGGCCCAAGACTTCAGGATTCAAAATGTTCCCGCGCCCCATGACTTTGTGTACGGCTTGCCGGAAATTAATAAGTCGGCGATAGCCATGGCCCAGCATGTGGCGAACCCAGGTTGTTTTGCCACCTGCATACAGGTAGCGTTACTGCCCGCGGCCCAACAGCATCTATTGAACGATGATGTGGCCGTGAACGCCATCACAGGTTCTACAGGTGCTGGCCAAAAACCTGGTGCCACCACCCATTTTTCATGGCGCAACAACAACCTGAGCATCTATAAGCCCTTCCAGCACCAGCATATCGCCGAGATTCGCCAAAGCTTACAGCAAGAGCAAGGTTATCTAAATGTCGACATCGATTTCATTCCCTACCGTGGCGACTTTGCCCGTGGCATCTTCTGCACCGCCGTGGTCAAGACAAAGGTTCCCGTGGAAGACATCATTACAGGGTACCAGGCATTCTATGCCGATGCGGCTTTCACCCACTATGTTGACAAACCACTCGACTTGAAACAGGTGGTGAACACCAACAAAGCCCTCGTCCATTGCGAGAAATTTGGCGAGAAACTGCTCATCACCGCCTGCATCGACAACCTGCTTAAGGGTGCTGTGGGTCAGGCCGTGCAGAATATGAACATCATGTTTGGCATCAACGAGACCGCCGGACTGAAACTTAAAGCCAGCGCTTTTTAATGATATTATGAAACTATTTGATGTATATCCCCTGTTCGACGTGAATATCGTCAAGGGACAAGGTTGCAAGGTATGGGACGACAAGGGACAGGAATACCTGGACCTGTACGGCGGTCATGCCGTCATCTCTATAGGTCATTCCCACCCCCACTATATAGAGAAAGTGACGGAACAGCTTAACAAAATCGGATTCTATTCCAATTCCGTCATCAACCGCCTGCAAGAACAGTTGGCAGAGCGACTTGGTCGTATCAGCGGCTACTACGACTACCAGCTATTTCTCATCAACAGCGGTGCCGAAGCCAACGAGAACGCACTGAAACTGGCATCGTTTACCAACGGGCGCACACGGGTGCTCTCCGCAGAAAAAGCATTCCATGGGCGCACATCGCTGGCCGTTGAGGTGACAAACAACCCGAAAATCATTGCCCCCATTAACGCCAACGGCCATGTCACCTACCTGCCGCTGAACGACCTGCCCGCTTGGGAGGCCGAACTGGCCAAGGGCGACGTGTGTGCCGTCATCCTCGAGTGCATACAAGGTGTCGGAGGCATCAAAATGGTCGACGAGGCCTTTGCCAAGGGACTGTCTGCCGCCTGCAAGCGTCATGGCACGATATTCATCTGCGACGAGATACAATGCGGCTACGGACGCAGCGGAAAATTCTTCGCCCACCAGTGGCTGGGCATCCGTCCCGACATCATTACCGTGGCCAAGGGCATCGCCAACGGCTTCCCCATGGGTGCCGTACTCATAGCACCGCAGTTCGTAGCCACCTACGGACAGCTTGGCACTACTTTCGGAGGTAACCACCTGGCCTGTACTGCCGCCCTGGCAGTGCTCGACGTGTTTGAAAACGAGGGATTGGTGGAGAATGCCAACATGGTGGGAACCTACCTCATCGACCAACTGAAGGCCATGCAGAAAGAAGAAAGCCATATCGTCGATGTACGCGGTCGCGGTTTGATGATTGGCATCGACCTCGACATCCCCCACAAGGATGTGCGCGTGCCTCTCATACAAGAAGAACACTGCTTCACGGGCTGCGCCGGCACAAACATCCTCCGCCTACTGCCGCCACTGTGCCTGACCAAGACCGAGGCCGACAGTTTCATCGAGAGATTCATGAGGGTTCTGAGGGGTAAGAAGTGAGAGGTGATAGGTTCACCTGAAAAAAGAAACATAAGAAAACAAAACAATATGAAAATAACCGTTATTGGCGCAGGTGCCATGGGTGGTACCACCGTCGAAGGACTCATCAAGAGCCAATCATTCCAAAAAGAAGACATTACCGTTTCAGACCCTTCACAGGAAGTGACCGACCGGTTTGCCCAAATGGGCGTTAACACTACCACCGACAACCGACAGGCCGCACAAGTGGCCGACATCGTATGCGTAGTTGTCAAGCCTTGGTTGGTGGAGCAGGTGCTCAAGGGCATCGCCGATGTGCTCAACCCACAACGGCAACTGCTCATCGTCATTGCCGCTGGTATCGACTCGACAAAAATCAAGGAGTGGCTGGGAACAGCCTGTCCTCCGTTGTTTATGGTGATTCCCAATATCGCCATCGCCCAATTGGCATCGATGACCTTCATGGTGCCTATTGACGCCACCGAGGAACAAATACGGTTGGTGAAAGGCATCTTCGACAAAGTAGGAAAGACACAAATTACCGACGAGCAACACCTGCCCGCCGGCACCACATTGGCATCCAGTGGTATCGCCTATGCCATGCGTTATATCCGCGCCGCCGCAGAAGGAGGTGTTGAGCTCGGCTTCAAGGCCACCGATGCCAACCGCATCGTCATGCAGACCATCAAGGGGGCATTGGAGCTTCTTGAGGCTACTGGTTTGCACCCCGAAGCAGCCATTGACATGGTCACCACACCCAGTGGTGTCACTATCCGCGGACTAAACGAGATGGAACATGCCGGCTTCACCTCTGCCGTGATACGCGGTCTAAAGGCCGAACTTAATTGGAAAGAACAAGAATACAAGAAATTCATTGAACTATGGATGAAGCACTCAAACAAATAGGAGAACGACTACAAGGGCTACGCGATGCGCTCGACCTCACGACCCAAGACCTTGCCGACACCTGTGGCATCAGCGTGGAGAAATATGAGCGTGTGGAAAAGGGCGAG
This sequence comes from Prevotella sp., assembly GCA_017538105.1. Taxonomy (GTDB): domain Bacteria; phylum Bacteroidota; class Bacteroidia; order Bacteroidales; family Bacteroidaceae; genus Prevotella. The sequence continues at coordinate 7,402 of JAFYJN010000036.1, forward strand.
GTGGATATCACCATCTCCAACCTGATGAAGATAGCAAAAAAATACGGCGTGTCGCCCGATGCACTGATGTTCGCCGAAGAACCCCACATGCGCACCTACAGCGTCGTGCGCAAGGGTCAGGGACTGAGCGTGGAGCGCACAAAGGCGTATAAATACCAGAGTCTGGCCAGCGGCTTTGTAGGCAGAAAGGCCGAGGTGTTCATCGTGACCGTTGAGCCGAAGCCAAACGCCCACACCATCTACAAGAACACCCACCCGGGCCAGGAGTTCAACCTCATCCTCGAGGGAGCCATGGAACTGTATCTTGGTGGAAAGACGATTGTGCTCGAAGAGGGTGACTCCATCTATTTTGACTCCAGCAAGCCCCACGGCATGCGCGCCATTGGCGACAAAGCCGTAAAAATGTTGGCATTTACCGTTGAATAATAAAAAAATGATAGAACGATTTTTGACACAGACACAGTTCTCTTCGGAAGAGGACTTTCAGAAAAACTTACACTTTATCATTCCCGAGCATTTTAATTTCGCCTACGACGTGATGGATGCCTGGGCAGAGGAGAAGCCCGACAAGACGGCCCTACTTTGGACCAATGACGAAGGAGCCGAACGACGATTCACCTTCGCCGACATCAAGCAGGAGACCGACCGCGCCGCCGCCTACCTGCAGTCGCTGGGCATCGGCCATGGCGACATGGTGATGCTCATCCTCAAGCGCCGCTATGAGTTCTGGATTACCATGATGGCCCTTCATAAGCTGGGTGCCGTGGCTATCCCCGCCACCCATATGCTCACCACCCACGACATCGTGTACCGCAACGAACGGGCATCGACGAAAGCCATCATCTGTGTCGGCGAGGAGTATGTGCTCTCACAGGTGGCCGCCTCACGCAAGGACAGTCCGTCATTACAGACACTCATATCCATAGGACCACTCGTTCCCGAGGGGTTCCACGACTGGCAGAAAGAAATAGCACAAGCCCCCGCCTTCGTACGTCCCGAACGGAAGAACGACAACGACGACACGATGCTCGTCTATTTCACCAGCGGCACCAGCGGTGAACCGAAAATGGTGGCCCACAATTTCCTCTATGCCATGGGGCACCTCACCACTGGAGTATTCTGGCATAACCTCAGCGAGAACAGCATCCACTTGACAGTGGCCGACACGGGCTGGGGAAAGGCAGCCTGGGGCAAGCTCTATGGTCAGTGGTTCGCCGGCGCCGTGGTCTTTGTGTTCGACCATGAGAAGTTCAACGCCGACAATATGTTGCGACAGATGGAACGCTACCATGTCACCTCCTTCTGCGCACCGCCCACGGTTTACCGTTTCCTCATCCGCGAAGACCTGAGCCGCTACGACCTCAGCGCACTGCGTTACTGCTGCACCGCCGGCGAGGCGCTGAACCCTGCCGTATACGATAAGTTCTACTCTCTCACCGGTATTCGTCTGATGGAAGGGTTCGGACAGACCGAGACGACGATGACGCTGGGCACCATGCCATGGACCACACCAAAACCCGGCTCCATGGGCATCCCCAACCCTCAGTACAACATCGACCTGGTGCGTTCCGACGGCACCTCTTGCGAAGATGGTGAGAAGGGCGAAATCATCGTCCGCACCGACAAAGGCACGCCCATCGGTTTGTTTAAGGGTTATTATCGCGATGAGGAACTGACCCATCAGGCATGGCACGACGGAGCCTACCATACTGGTGACGTGGCCTGGCGTGATGAAGATGGCTATTACTGGTTTGTGGGCCGCATCGACGATGTCATCAAATCGAGTGGCTATCGCATCGGTCCTTTCGAGGTGGAGAGTGCCCTGATGACACATCCCTCCGTGGTGGAATGTGCCATCACCGGTGTGCCCGATGATATTCGCGGCATGGTGGTCAAGGCGACCATCGTGTTGGGCAAGGAATGGAAAGACAAGGCCGGCGACGATTTGGTGAAGGAGTTGCAGAACCACGTCAAGCGTGTCACCGCCCCCTATAAATATCCCCGCATCATCGAGTTTGTGGATGAGCTACCCAAGACCATCTCCGGCAAGATTCGCAGGGTGGAAATCAGAAAGAGGGACGAGTGACGAGTGATAAGTGACGAGTTAGAACACTAAACACTCACCACTAAACACTAAACATTACCAATGAACCAACGAATAGTAGTGAAAGTGGGCAGTAACGTGCTCACCAGAAAAGACGGAAAACTCGACGTCACCCGCATGTCGGCACTCGTCGACCAGATAGCGTGGTTGCGCCGGCAGGGTCATGAGGTTATCCTCGTGTCGTCGGGTGCCATGGCCTGCGGCCGTGGCGAGTTACGGGTGGACCATTCCCTCGACTCCGTGGAGCAGCGCCAACTATACTCCGCCGTGGGACAAGTGAAACTTGTAGGGTTGTACTACGACCTGTTCCGCGAATTCGGCATCCCCATCGGTCAGGTGCTTACCATGAAAGAGAATTTCGAACCCGGCGAACAGTATCAAAACCAGCGAGCCTGTATGACCGTGATGCTGGAGAATGACGTGCTGCCCATCGTCAACGAGAACGACACGGTGAGTGTCACCGAGCTGATGTTCACAGACAACGATGAACTGTCGGGGCTCATTGCTCAGATGATGGAGGCCGACATGCTCATCCTGCTTAGCAATATCGACGGTATCTTCACCACCCATCCCGACGACCCCGATGCCGAACTCATCAGCCTTGTCGAACCGGGACGCGATCTCAGCGAGTATATCCAGCCCGAGAAGAGTGCCTTCGGGCGCGGAGGCATGCACTCCAAATACACCACTGCCTCGAAAATCCAGAAGGCGGGCATCCGTGTCATCATTGCCAACGGCGAGCGCGAAAACATCCTCGTCGACCTTCTTGAAGAACCCGAAAACGTACCACATACCGATTTTATCCCATGCAACTGACAGCAACCTTCCAACGGGTGAAAAGCGCCAGCAAGAGCCTGGCCCTGCTCACCGACCAACAGCGTAACGACATCTTGCTGGCCGTAGCCGATGCCATCGTCGCCCAACAGGAGCGCATCCTTCAGGCCAATGCCCTCGACCTGGCCAGAATGGACCCGAAGAATCCCCTCTACGACAGGTTGCAACTGACTCCTGCGCGTCTGGAAGGTATCGCGTTTGACATGCGTAACGTGGCTACCCTACCCTCCCCCCTCGGTCATGTCACCAAGCAGAAGACACTGCCCAATGGTTTGCGCCTCTGCCGTGTGAGCGTGCCTTTCGGGGTTATCGGCATGATTTACGAAGCTCGGCCCAACGTCACCTTCGACGTGTTTTCCCTCTGTTTCAAGAGCGGCAATGCCTGTGTGCTGAAAGGCGGCAAGGATGCCGACTGTTCCAATCGCGAGGCCGTGGCCCTCATCCATGAGGTGCTGGAGCAGTATGCTGTCAACACCGACGTGGTAACGTTGCTGCCCGCCACCCATGAGGCTACAGGTGAGATGCTCAATGCCGTAGGGTACATTGACCTGTGCATCCCGCGTGGTGGCCGCCGCCTCATTGACTTCGTGCGCGACACAGCCCGTGTGCCCGTCATCGAGACCGGTGCTGGCGTGGTAAACACCTATTTCGACAAAGACGGCGATTTGGAGATGGGCAAAGCCATTATCCTCAATGCCAAGACACGTCGTGTGAGCGTGTGCAACGCCCTTGACTGTCTGCTCATCCACCGTGAGCGCCTCTTGTCGCTGCCCACCCTGTGCCAACCCTTGGCCGACAAGAAGGTCATCATTTATGCCGATAAAGAAGCCTATGATGTGCTCGACGGCAACTATCCCTTCTTGGAGCAGGCCACCGACGACAGCTTCGGCACCGAGTTCATGGACTATAAGATGGCCATAAAGACTGTCGGTTCACTGGCCGAAGCCATCGACCATATCGACAGCTATGGAAGCGGGCACAGCGAGGCCATCGTCACCAACGACGCGAAGGCCGCCCGCCTATTCCAGCAACAGGTGGATGCCGCCTGCGTCTATTGGAATGCTCCCACCTCGTTCACCGACGGCGCACAGTTCGGCCTCGGTGCTGAAATCGGCATCTCTACCCAGAAACTCGGTCCACGAGGTCCCATGGCCTTGGAGGAAATCACTACCTACAAATGGCTCATCGAAGGCGAAGGACAGATAAGGGCTTAATACCCACCCCTACCCTCCTCAGGGGAATGAAAGGAACACTCAACCTTAACACCGAGAGAACACTCAACACTAAACCCTCAACATTAAACATAAAAACATGCATACATTTTTCAACGTAGAAGATATAGGCGACCTGCAGAAGGCACTCGCCGAGGCACAGGAAGTGAAACGCGACCGCTTCGCTTTCCAGTCATTGGGAAAGAACAAAACCCTGTTGATGATTTTCTTCAACAACTCATTGCGCACCCGTCTCTCAACGCAGAAGGCGGCGATGAACCTAGGCATGAACGTCATCGTGCTCGACGTGAATGCCGGCGCGTGGAAATTGGAGACCGAACGCGGGGTCATCATGGATGGTGACAAGAGCGAACATCTGTTGGAGGCCATCCCCGTCATGGCGAGCTACTGCGACATCATCGCCGTGCGTTCTTTCGCCGGACTCACCGACCGCGACTACGACTATGCCGAGACCGTCGTCCAGCAGTTCGTCAAATACAGCGGCCGTCCCGTGGTAGCCATGGAAACAGCCACCGTCCACCCCCTACAGGCCTTCGCCGACCTCATCACCATCTCAGAAGTCTGGGGGACTTCTCAGGGGCAAGGAGCAAGGAGCAAGGGGACAGGGATAGGTAAACCCAAAGTCGTCCTCACCTGGGCTCCTCACTGCCGTGCCTTGCCACAAGCTGTGCCCAACTCATTCGCCCAGTGGATGCGTGCCGCCGATGTCGATTTCGTCATTACCCATCCCGAGGGTTATGAGCTTGACCCGCGTTTTGTGGGCGATGCCCGCGTGGAGTACGACCAGCGTAAGGCTTTCGAGGGTGCCCATTTCATCTATGCGAAGAACTGGAGCTGTCCGGGTGTCACCTGTCCTGCCGACTATGGTAAGATACTAAGCAAGGACATGTCGTGGACCGTCGACAGCGAGCACATGTTATGGACCGACAATGGCTATTTCATGCATTGTCTGCCTGTACGGCGCGGCCTCATCGTAACCGACGACGTTATCGAGAGCGACCACTCACTCGTCATCCCCGAAGCTGCCAACCGCGAGATTTCCGCCCAGATGGTACTGAAACGGGTGCTGGAGAGTCTGTGAGTTTTGCTTGAAAACTACTATTTCTTCCAATACAAAAGGGGCGCGAATATGTTCCTTTTGTATCGGAGGTTTAATATATTGAAGGTTAAATAGATTACGACTATTGGGAACCGACCTTGCTTATATTTTGAACAAATTAGGCTGTGGTTCTGAACCGAAGGTCACTGTTTTCGAAGAAAGGGAAAGTAAAAATCCAAATAAATTTGGTTTTTCGCTCACCTTGCACTAATTTTCAATAAGGTAGGCTGCACCTCAACAAAAAAAATAAACATGTTCATTTTGTTTTGTCTTCAGTTTGCACTACCTTTGCAGACAAAATAACAACTAATGGACAAATACACGATGATGGCTCCCAAAAACAGGGGAGCCTTCGCCGAACGTCTGGCCGAGCTATACCTAAGTGTGGGTAAATATCTCGACGAGGAACAGGCGGAAGGGCGAAAACTGCAGTTCTGCAAGATTTTCCTAAGCGACGCACAGAACCAATACCAGAAACTGGTGGAGTCGGAACTCTACCAAGAGTTGATAATGCCTGCCTTCGTAAGTGTCATCGAACAGTCGCCCCTCGATGGCTCGAAGATATCGCTGTTGCTGAAGACAAGCACTGATGAGGCACCCTATACCTTCCAGAGTTTCCGTCTCAGCGAGGAGGAGACACACGGGCAAAACTCATACCTGCAGACAATGATGCTGTTTGAGAAATACCTCAAATGGTTGGAAGACCGTGGTCTGTCGCTCAAGGAACACTGTGTGCGCACTTGGCTCTACGTGGCAGACATCGACGTGAACTACCAAGGTATGGTGAAGGCTCGCAACGACATCTTCCGTCGCTACGGCCTGACCGTGGACACCCATTTCATCGCCAGCACAGGCATCGGTGGATTCACAGAGACACGCAGCGCCAGCGTGGCATTGGACGTACTCACCTACGACAACATCCAGGAGAGCGACAAAATGTACCTCCATGCCCTCGACCATTTGAACCATACCCATGAATACGGGGTGGCATTTGAGCGCGGCACACGCCTCACACTCAGTGACAAGCAGATTTATTATATCTCCGGCACGGCAAGCATCGACAAGCACGGCCATGTCATCTACATGGGCGACATACGCCGACAGACGGGACGTTTGTTGGAGAATATTGGCGCGCTGCTTAAGGACGGTGGTGCCACGATGAACGACATTCAGTATTTCGTGGTGTACCTACGCGACTTCTCTGACCGTGACGTGGTGGAACAGTTCCTCAGCGCCGCCTATCCCACCATACCCCATGTGCTGGTGCATGCCAAGGTGTGCCGCCCGGAGTGGTTGGTGGAGATGGAGTGCGTAGCCCAAAGATAAAAAACCACCTTGGCCCTCCCAAATGGAGGGTACACTTCAACACGAATAACAAAGCTGTACTACTTAAACAACTGTCATCATGAAAAATAACATTTTTGGAAGAACAATGGTCTTCATCTCCATGCTCTTCATGGCTGTCGTGGCATCAGCCCAGATGGCGCAGTCGCTGGAGGTGAAAGAGTTGACATTGAGCAACGGCATGACCGTATGGCTCAACGAAGACCATACACAGCCGAAGGTGTTCGGTGCTGTGGTGGTGAACGCCGGTGGCAAGGACTGTCCCAATACAGGCATCGCCCACTATTTCGAGCATATCATGTTCAAGGGCACGGAAGAAATAGGCACCATCGACTATACGAGTGAAAAACCGTGGCTCGATTCCATCAGTGCGGCATACGACAAGCTGGCTGCCACCACAGATGCGGCACAGCGCACGGCCATACAACATGACATCAACCGATTGAGCCAAGAAGCCGGCAAATATGCCATCCCTAACGAGTTCAACCGCCTCATCTCACGCTATGGCGGCAGTCAATTAAACGCTGGCACCTCATACGATTTCACCTTCTACCACAATTTCTTCACACCCCAATACTTGGAGCATTGGTGCGTGCTGAACAGCGACCGACTGATCAACCCTGTGTTCCGCATGTTCCAAGGTGAGTTGGAGACCGTCTATGAAGAGAAGAATATGTATTCCGACCAGATGATGAGCGCCCTCCGCGAGACCGTGATGAGCGAGCTCTTCGGAACACAGCCATATGCCTACCCTGTCATTGGAAGCACGGAAAACCTGAAAAATCCCAAGCTCAGCGACATGAAGGCATTCTACGAGCAGTATTATGTGGGAAGCAATATGGGTCTGGTACTCTGCGGCGACTTCGATGCTGCCACGGTCATGCCCCTACTCGAGCGTACTTTCGGGCGCATACCGCAGGGTGTGAAGCCCACCCGCCGCACGTCACCCATGCCCCCCATCACACAGGAACGCACTGTTGAAGTGAAGATTCCCATCCCCCTTGTCAGTTTGGAACTGTTGGCTTTCAACGCACCCACTGAATATGAGCGCGACGCCAACGCTCTCGATATCGCCTGCAAGTTGCTCACCAACGGTCAGGCCGGCATGCTCGACTCGCTGGTGAACGAAGGCGATGTGATGGCTGCCGTGCTTACCACAACGAGCCTGAATGATGCTGGCATGGGCATGATGTTCGTCATACCCAACCTCCTGGCGAAATCGTCGAAGGCGGAGACACGTTGTCTGGAACAGTTCCAACGCGTCATCAATGGTGACTTCACCGACGAAGCGTTTTTGACCCAGAAGCAGGAAGCCTACCGTAGTGCTTTCCGCGAGCTGGAGACCATCGACAAACGTGCGGAGAAGATGGTGATGGTGATGAGTTCCGGCCACAGATGGCAAGATTATATCGACAAGGTGCAAGCTATTGACAAGGTGACAAAGACCGACGTGATGGCTGCCGCCAAACATTATCTCGGTGCCCCCTTTGTGCGTTTCAAGAAGAAGATGGGCAATTACGAGAAAGACCGTATCTCACAACCCGAATACACCCCTGTGGTGGCACAGAACAGGAACGCGGAGTCGGTATACGCACAGCGGCTGGCGGCATTGCCCGTAACTGAACGTGAACCGCGCCTCATCGACTTCGACCACGATGCCACCACCACACCTCTCGGTGGTCAAGCCACACTCTATACAGTGAAGAACCCCGTGAACGATCTCTTCGAATTGACCATCCGCTATAACCGTGGCGAGAAGGCCGACCCCAAACTGAACCCAGCCAGCGGACTGCTCAATGCAAGTGGCACCGACTCTCTGAGTCGCCAACAATTAGGAGCTGCCCTGCAAACCTATGGAGCTGAGATCTCTTTCGACAGCGACGACAGTAACTTTGACATCACGGTGACCGGCGTCGACAAGCATTTCGATGCTATCATGGGACTGCTGGGACATCTGCTCAACCGTGTCAAGCCCAACGAGAAAGCCTTGAAGGCGATGAAAGATGCTGTGAAGGCCGAAGAGAAAGCCCTCGACGAAGAGAACACCGATGTGCTTAAAGCCCTGCTACAAAAAATCGCCTATGGCGACCAGTCGAAGAACCTGCGACGCATCACCTACAAAGAGGCAAAGAAACTAACTGGCGAGGAGCTACTGACGTCCTTCCGCGAGGTGCTGAAGAGTGCCTGCACCATTTCCTACAGCGGTACCCTCGACGCACCGACCGTGGAACGCGCCGTGCGTAAGGTCATCCCTGTGGAACTAAGCCAACAGCCCTTCGTGGACTACAGCAGCGAATACCTCGGCTACGACCACCCCGTTGTATATATATACGATAAGTCGGATGCCCGCCAGACTCTGTTCTTGACATACGAACAGATTGGTGTGCTTCCTACACGGGAGAGTCGCATCCCCGCCTCCCTGCTGGCAGAATATTTCGGCGGCGGCATGTCATCGGTTCTCTTCCAGGAGGTGCGAGAGTTCCGCTCTATGGCCTATACAACAGGAGCAAAACTTCTCTCTCGTTCCCGCCAGCTCCATCCCAATTCCCCTGTCAACTTCTTCACCGTGACAGGCACACAAGGTGACAAGACCATGGGTGCCCTGGCTCTTGTTGACTCGTTGTTAAACAACATGCCCATCATGGAGAAGAATTTCGAGGCTGTGCGCCAGGAAAGCATCAACGATATATACAACGAATTCCCCTCATTCCGCAATATGGGTATGACGATTGCAAGGCAACGTCAATCGGGCTATACCGCCGATGCCAACACGGGCATTGCCGCCATGTTGCGCAGCGCAACACTCGACGATATGCGTTCATTCTATGAGAGCCGCGTGAAGAATAACGGCAACCACCGCGTCATAGGTATCGTGGGCAATAAGAAAAAGCTCGACCTCGACGCACTGGCCAAATACGGCGAAGTGATTATCCTCAAAGAAAAAGACCTGTTTAGGAAATGATGGGTGTTGTTGAAATTTGTAAGAATTTTTGTGAGAAGATAAAGAAAGACAAAGGAAGATAAAAGCCAAATGCGCCGCACTACCAAGGTAATGCGGCGTATTTTTCTCCCTCCTTTAAGAAAAAGAACTATTGGTGTCCGCTAAAACTTTTTGAGCGAAATACGAATTAAGGCCGAGTTCCTCGCTTGGAACCCGACCTTTTTTGTTACCTTTGTTTTTGCGACAAAACATTAATAACATGAACAAAGGTACACATTTTCTCGGACAGC
>JAFYJN010000037.1 GCA_017538105.1 Prevotella sp.
GACCTCGTCTCTTATGTCTATAACGGACGCGACTGCCGACTGATGCTCATCGGCGACCACGCCCAGCTTCCACCCGTAGGAATGGATGAGTCGCCCGCACTCGATGCAGAGTGGATGCGTGGTTACGGATTGGTCATCCACGAGGCCGACCTCAACGAGGTGCTGCGCCAAAGTCAGGAGAGTGGAATACTGATGAACGCCAACACTATACGGCAGATGATCACGCACGACGAACTGACACAACTGCCACGCATTCGCTTCCAAGGATTCGCCGACCTTCGCATTGTGAGGGGAGACGAACTCATCGAATCCATCAGCAGCAGCTATAGTCGTGTGGGCATTGACGAAACGATGATCGTCACTCGTTCGAACAAACGTGCAAACGCCTACAACATGGGCATCAGAAACACCATTCTCGGACGCGAGGACATGCTTTGCATGGGCGACCAACTGCTCATTGTGAAAAACAATTATTACTGGCTGACACAAGACAATTCCCCGACAACCGACAATCAATCATCAACACATAGTTTATCCTTCGTCGCCAACGGCGACTGCGCACGAGTGCAGCGCGTCCGACATGTGCGAGAACTATATGGATTCACCTTCGCCGATGTGTCGTTGCTGCTGCCCGACTACGACAACCTTGAACTGCAAGCCACCGTCATGCTCGACACGCTCACCGCTGAGGCGCCAGCACTAACACGCGAGCAGAGTGACCTATTATATAATAATGTGATGGAGGATTATATCGACATTCCGTCAAAGGTCGCCCGACTGAAACGACTACGCGAAGACCCGTATTTCAATGCCTTGCAGATTAAATATGCCTACGCCGTTACCTGCCACAAAGCACAAGGTGGACAATGGAGCCACGTTTACATCGACCAAGGATACATGACCGACGAAATGCTGACTCCCGACTACATCCATTGGCTCTACACCGCATTCACACGAGCCACCGAAACACTCTTCCTCGTCAATTGGCCAGCCAATATGATAGTAGATGAAAGATGAAAGATGAAGGTTTAATTGTTTTATCTTTCAAGACAAACAAACCTTCATCTCTATTCCTTCATCCCTCATCTCCCTGAAAAGGGTATTCTATTCGTCCATTTGGAACAGCGGATCTTCAGGCATCACCATGATTGGCTTCTGCTCAAACTGCCGCAAAGTCTCTGCAGGAACATATTGTTTGTCAACCACCAGTCGGAACATGTATTCGCGGAACCAGCGGTCGGTCATAATCAGATAGCCGCTCTGACCGCTGCTGGCACCCCACGAGTTCTCCACCTTCCACTTCTTGGGTTGTCCGTTAGCGTCCAGATCCACTGCTGTTAGCGTCATCGCGTGGGTCGAGCCACTATCGAAAGTCGAGATTCGTTGTGCCTTGTCCATCGAGAATGTGGTGCCGAAAAGCGACTCGAAATCGTAGTTCTCGGTGTCGAGATAACCGCGTTTGCGATCGAACTGCTTGCCTACATCATAACTGGAATACAACTTCCGACCGTCTTTCAGCGAGGCGATGGCCAACTTGGCGATGTCTTCCATCGGCAGGTTCAGGTATTTCCAGTTGTGGCCGTCATAGGTATGGCGGTCGTACTCCACCTCGAAAGTCTTGTAATAGGGACGTCGCGGGTCGTTCATCACCATAATGAAAGTGCCGTTGAGATCGCCACCCACCGTCTCGGCATAGAACTCCTTCGGCGTATATCGGCGAGGCTCACCCACCTGCTTGCCATACTTGTCCTTATGGGCATAAGTGAACTCCTTCACGGGTTCGCCCAACGTCAGGCAGAGCATGCGATAAATGGTGGTCAGCATCTCGGTCTTACGCTGCTCAATAGCCGCAGGCTTCTTCTTGTCGGCCACCATCTGGCGCAACTCCAAGCCATACTCGCGCAACTTCGAACTCACCACACGCGCCATGCGACTGGTGTTGTCGGCGCTGTAAGTCTCTGGCTGAAGTCCTTTTGGAACCAAGCCGTATTTGCTAGCCAAGTCGGCCACACCGCAGAAGGTTCCGCCGTCGTTGATGGGATGGTGGAAGAAGAACTGCACGCGCAGGTCGTCGATGGGTTTGTCAGCACAGTCGATGAGCCCCTGCAGCATCAAGTTGGCCTTCTCCAATTGGTCGTAGAAAAACAAATAGTCGTGCGAGAACTCCACAGCGAGCGTGTCCTCATGATGCTTGGCGAAGTTGGAACGAAGCACGTTCAACCCCGAGAACATCCAACAACGACCACTCGACTTCTGGTCGTGAATGCTCTGCTTGGGCGTCTCGATGCTGAAGTTGGTGTCGATGTCGCCCTGATTGGCGAAATTCTTGGCCAAGTCGTCAATCGAGTTCTGCGCAATGGCGTTGAAAAGGGCTTTCTGCGAGGGGTTGGCAGCCTGTGCCTTCTCCATCTGCGCAAGCATCCGGGGCGATATTCCACCATTGTTGTTTTGTGCCGAAGCCGACAACGAAGCCATCAGGCACAATGCTAATAAGATTTGTTTGCTCATATTGTTTTTACTGAGTTTGGTTTTCCATTTGCAAATATACAAAATATTCCCGAATTACAAACCTGTCGCGTCGAAGATTTTGCATTTTTCCTCGTTTGCTGTTTCAGGTTTGGGACAATTGAGACCGCTCGGCCGAAGGACGCTTGCTACCAAAGGGACGCAAGAATTAGGACAATTATTTTGGGGAACTACATACCTGTTGACTCCGAGTAGTTCCCTTTGAATAAATATACGGTAATCTGCAAGAACCTCATATTCTTGCAGATTATTTTTGTATTAGTTTTTTATCATAGATTTCCATCGTTTCGAGGATATGTTCAAGAAGGCTGTGAAGTCTTTCAAGTACTATGATGTGATTGCACTCTCAAGCGTCATTGACGTGAACGTGTGGAGAATGAAGCACGACAGTTACTATTGGATGAAGAAGGTGGCATAAAAAGGATAATCCCTATTGAGATTATCCCTTGTATGTATGTGTTGTACGGTTTGTCTATTTACCCAATTACAGGACGAATGGCAAACCCATTTGACCTTTTTACACCAACAGTGCCTCCATAACCTTCGTTTGAGAACCATATATGTGTTGAAAATATAGCGTTGTCATTACCCATTAACGACGAACTCCAATAAAACCCAGCAGTGTTATCTGAAACGCTACCGTTCATACCCTCTCCAGTCACTGGCAAGAACATCAACACTTCATTGGTTGTCTTATCTTTAAAGACATATCCTTTTACACCAGTACTGTTATAGTTGCTAGTCCATTGTTTGTTTGTTGCCCCAGTCAAGGTTCTGAAATCATCAGCTGTAGGCATTCTCCAAGAACCACCCCAATTAACGCTAGCGGCATCATCAGAAGCGTCCAATACTGTTTTACCATCGGTGGCATTATATTTGGTCATATCTTCTCTACCAGGGTTGCTTGTTCCGTTTCCATATTTGTAGTCAGCCCATCCAAAGTACTTTTGTCCTTCGCCACTTCCAACTTGGCTTGCTGTATAACCTTGTGTATCACCCCATTGAAAATATAGCCCAGTGTCAGTTGTGGCGGTTGCGCCAATGTTCATTGTTGCCCACTTAAGGTTGCCAATCTCAACGTAGTCGTGACCATTATATGGGTCAAAAGGTTTATAATGCACTTCATCTTCATTTACACACAATGACACATTTGGAAGTATCAATCCACTTTCAGCGGCCGCATATTGTGCATGGTTTTCAAATAGTGTAATATATTTCATAATCGTTTCTTTTTTCTTAATAAATATCACATAGGATTTGTTTTTCTCGATTTTTTTCTATATCTTTGCATAAATAAGGATATTTATTAATGAATTAAAGTAGAGTTATGAACGGTAGTAATCAAAAAAGAACTGATTTTATAAATAACGCTCTTCACGAGTTTAGGGGTATTTTAGCATTGGAATTTTATTTTACAAACAAAGAGTATCCATATATCCCTTACTATTATGACCCTAATGATGATTGTTTACATGCTGATGATGTAAGTGTCCCATTCCACTATAAAGAAGAAGAAATAACAAATGCCGTTATTGATAAATCCTTGTACGAATTGCAAATGAAGCTGATGACTTTGTTTCAAGAAAGAGGAATAACTCTATATGAGTATGATTAAGACTATAAAATTCAATTATATTTTATGATAACAGAAAACGATGTTTTACTAATTTTACACAACGACAGCTGGTTTGAACCAAGTAAGTCAGATAAAAAGAAAATAATAGTTGACAGCGATGGAAATCAAATTTCTGTAGCCGAATCGTATTATCATAGCCATTCAAATGGTAGCCAGATTATAATAAGGGTTTCTAATCATGGTACATCCTTAAACACATGGGTAAAAAGACGAAATGACCCATCAAAGTCTTTACAGAACCTAAGTGTTGTGTTTTCCAACGACCCCATATCCTCAAATGTAATAACAGAACCTTTTCGGACATTAGATGGCAATGGTAATATTGTAGAACGTGAGGTATATTTTGTTGTTGAACAATATGTCTATCGAATGGATAAACTATCAAAGAAAGATTTTAAGAAGTTTATTTCCAAGTTGAAATCTTTAAATGACAATACTGTATTCCAAGACCCATTAAAGAAGAAAGCATCTAAAAAGGCGGCAAGAAAAGTGTTAGTGCCCCAAACAAGTGACGGAAATGAAGTACCACCAACGAATAATGCTATTCATCCACGTCAAAGTATTGTGGTAAAGAACAAAGAGCATGAAATTGATGCAGATGGGAATGTAATTAAAGACAATAAAGCATCTTTGATAAACAATATTATTGCAGAAACTATAGACGATTATCTAAGTAAGAACTTGCTATACGAAAAGGAAAATAAGTTGTTAACTGATGAGGAAATAATGGACAAACTTTCTAAGTTAGTTAGTGACCTTCACGTTAAAGGCAAACTCACACAGAAGGAAAGCGACAAAATCTTGTTCTATGGTTTATATAACAACAAACACTTTCAAAATGGAGGAAGAAGAAGTTTATAGAACTTACTATTAACAAGTTAAATAAGAACCCTCGTTGCGGTAACAACGAGGATAGAGCTACTTTGGTTTAATCTGCTAGTTGTGGTTAAACGACTCAAATTAAGGTGTTAACCCTAATCGAATCATTCGTCTCATCAAGATGAGGCTTCTTTGTAGTAATCCCATTGACATACATTGAATATGCCGATGGGATTTATTCATTATTAACAAAGAAAATGAGCAACCACTAACGTGACCGCTCATTATTTGTATAGTTATACATTACTGACTTTTAGAGTCAACAGGTATATAGTTCCCTTATTTTTTCACGCGCACAAAAACGGGGTGTCTAATTGTCCCATTTGTCCCACGCGGAAAAAAGTGGTGTTGTCATTGATGGTCTTTGACCGTGTCATTCCATAGCTTTGAGCGCGTCATTCCATAGCTTTGAGCGGCTCATTTGTGGTCTTTGACAAAACTAATCTATAAGTAAATAGAATTTCCCGACAGCCGTCACTCCGTTTTCTTCTTGTCCCACTCCTTGAGAATCACTTCGGCTTGCTTCTTATGCTTGCGATCGCGACGCCCACGACGGTCGAGAAGATTGGCAAAATCGAACGACGCAATTCCCACTGGTGCCTCGGCAGCACCCATCATCGCGCCCTCCATCGCCCATGCAGCAATGAGCCCTTTCACACGTGGGTCGAGTTCGGTCACAGTCACCTCAGGCAGCATGTGCTCGTTGGGGAGCAGGAACATCGTGTCGGCAATTTCGCTGGCGGCCAATCGTTCAAAACCATATTGCACATGACTGAAACTCACGCTGTCGAATGGTTCTTCGAGCACAACAGCACCATCGAGCCCCGAGGTGATAGGCTTGTGTTGGTCGGCTTTCACGGAGACGCCAGGAACGGGTTTATTCGTTTCCATGTCGTACACCAACAAGCGCCGCTGACCCATTGCGCGACCGCAAAGGGCAAACAATATCAACAAAACGAGCCATCGAATCATATACAATATAAGCCTAATTCTATTTTTTTGACAAAGATAGGATGTTTTCAGCAATCATGCAAGCATCGTGCACGCCCATTAAAACGAATTAAAC
>JAFYJN010000038.1 GCA_017538105.1 Prevotella sp.
GAGCATTGAGAAGTTGTGGACGTTTGTAAGCGTTAGACCAACCGATAGCACCATTGTAGCTGAGCTCAATCTTACCAGCCTTACCCTGCTTAGTAGTAACCAGGATAACGCCGTTTGCAGCACGGGCACCATAGATGGCAGACGATGCAGCATCCTTAAGGATGTCGATGGTCTCGATATCGGCAGGGTTGATGTCATCAAGGCTACCACCTGCAACACCATCAATCACATAGAGAGGTGATGCATTACCTGTGGTACCGATACCACGGATATAAACCTTGTAACCCTTACCTGGCTGTGTAGAGCTCTGGGTGATTTGCACACCAGGAGTAGAACTCTGCATAGCTTCGAGAGCGTTGGTGGTGTTCAGCTTGGCGATTTCATCACCTTTCACCTGAACAGTAGCACCGGTCACCAATTTTTTCTTCATCGTACCATAACCGATGACAACCACGTCGTTCAACGTTGTGTTGTCCTCTACCAAGGTAATGGCGATGTTGCTTCTGCCACCCACATTTACCTGCTGGGGAACATAACCCACGTAGGAAATGCTCAATGTGGCATTAGAAGCGGCCTGGACACTGAAGTTACCATTGAAATCGGTAATGGTACCTGCAGATGTGCCATCCACTTTCACTGTAGCACCGATGATCGGTTCACCAGCTTCATCGTTTACCGTTCCTTTTACGAGGCCCTGAGCCAGAGCTCCCATTGGGAACAAACAGAGCAGGAACAATAAAGCCAATGGCTTTTGTAGTAATTTAAAATTCCACATACTTTGAAAATTAATTAATTAGAATTAGATTGTTGTATTTAGGTGTTTATTTCTCGGTTTATATACCTTAATTCGCGCATTCACGCATTTTCACGATGCAAAGATACTTTTAACAATCCAAAAACACGTGACCATTTGTTTCATTTACTTTTTTGAATGTAACAAACAACACAAAACTTTCACTTTTCCCAATAGAATGATACAAAGTGTGAAATGGTTTCCACCTTTTTTATATATATTTGCAAAAAGAAAAGAAGGAAAAGAATAACACAACTAAAATGTTAACAAAATGAAACAAAAACTTATTGGTATTTGCCTATTCATCCCAATGCTGGGCATGGCACAGAACCCTGTCATTCGTGACCAATTCACGGCTGACCCTACTGCGCGCGTATTTAACAATAAGGTGTACTTGTACCCTTCGCACGACATCCTTCCACCTGAAGGACAACGTCAGGACTGGTTCTGCATGGAAGACTACCACGTCTTCTCTTCTGAAAACCTAACTGACTGGACCGACCACGGCATGATTGTTACACAGAACAAAGTGCCTTGGGTGAGACCTAACTCCTATTCCATGTGGGCACCCGACTGCGTCTACAGGAACGGAAAGTACTATTTCTATTTCCCGTCTGCTCCTGCTGAAGGAAGAGGCGGCTTCGCAGTTGGTGTAGCTATCGCAGACAACCCAGAGGGACCATTCATTCCTGAACCGGAACCCATCAAGGGCGTCAATGGCATTGACCCGTGCGTTCTTCTGGCATCCGACGGCAACGCCTACATCTTCTGGGGCAATGGACGTTGCGCCAAGTTGAAAGAGAACATGAAGGAACTCGCCGACGACAACCCGAAGGAAACCGTCAAGTTTGGTAACCGCGAGATGGAAATGATTGGCGTCAACTGCCTCCAAGGTCTGCCCAATCGTCAGGCTGAAGGTCCGTTCGCATTCGAGTACAACGGCAACTATTACCTGACCTATCCTTATGTGAGACAAAACACCGAAGTCCTCGGATATGCCATGAGTAAGAATCCGATGGGACCATACGAATACAAAGGGCTGATCATGGCCGAGCATCCCAATGGCTGCTGGACCAACCACCACAGTATCATCAACTACAAGGGACAATGGTATCTGTTCTACCACACTAATTTCTTCTCGCCGAAGGACGACAAGCGCCGCTCGGTGTGCATCGAGAAGCTGGCGTTCAACGCAGATGGCACCATCCAAGAGGTGAAGGAGACCATGCGTGGCGTAGGTATCAACCAAGCCACTGAGAAGATTCAGATTGACCGCTACAGCGAGGCCGCAGAAGGTGTGACTACAGAACATGTGGATACCACCCGCGCTTTCACCGGTGACTGCGCCACCCTACCTGTCAAGGGCAGTTGGTTCAGATATGCCGATGTCGACTTCAGCAACATGACCGATGGCTATTTGCTTATCAATGCCAAGGCCAGCGACGACACCGAGTTCTGCATCCGCGAGGGTAACGCAAAGGGTAAGGTGATTGCTCGCATCAAGATGACAGTGAGACCTCCCGAAACTCCCGCAGGTGGTGCTGGAGGCGGTATGCCCATGATGGGTCGTATGCGTCGCGACATGCGCAACCAGTGGCTCACTCAGACCGCCACGTTGGAATACACACCGAAGGGCATCACCGACTTGGTGATTACCAACGAAGGTGATGGAGCCGTCAGCGTCGACTGGGTACAGTTCAAGAACCGTCCCAAGTACTTCTCAGCTGTCACCACTCCATCTGCAAAACCCGACGACGAGGGATTCATCCACCGTTGGCTGCTCCTGGAGCCTATCGACAAACCCAATAGCGGTAATACTGTATTTACCGACAGCTATCTGCGCGAGCATTTCAATCGCGAATACTTCAAGGGACAGCAGACCATCGTGCCGAAGAACGGTCAGAAGGTCAAGGCGGTGTTCAAGCAGGAACAAGCTCCCGCAGGCTTCGGTCGTGGATTCGGTGGTCAGCAGCAACCTGCACAGCCTGAAGTGAAGACCGTCACACAGAACCTTACCTGGCATGCTCTCGACAGCGAGAACTTCAATGTGAAGCTCTTCCGCTTTGCCGAGAAATGGGGAGAGAAGGTCTATGGTGTCCTCTTCTGGGCCGTCACCATCATCGACTGTGACGAGGATATTGAGAACGTTCGTCTGGCCGTCGGTTCCAACTCAGCCTCCATGTGGTGGTTGAACGGCGAAGAGACTCTGCTGCTCAGTGGCGACCGCCGTATGGTGAAGGACGACGCCATGTCATCCCGCCTGACACTGAAGAAAGGTCGCAACATCTTGCGTGGTGCCGTCATCAACGGCCCCGGCATGAGCGACTTCTGCGTCCGCTTCCTTGACGAGAAAGGTAACCCAGTAAAGAACTATACAATCAAAGCACAATAAAATGAAAAAACTACATAGCATCCTTGCGGCACTTGCTTTGGCAACCACCGCAAACGCCCAAGTTGGCGAACCCTTCATACACGATCCCTCGACCATCGCCGAGTGCGAAGGCAAGTACTATACATTCGGCACCGGCGGCGGAGGACTCATCTCCGAAGATGGCTGGAGCTGGCACAGTGGCGCTGAGCGCCCTGGTGGCGGTGCAGCCCCCGATATGATCAAGATTGGTGACCGTTATCTTTGCATCTATGGAGCCACTGGTGGTGGACTTGGAGGCGGTCACAGCGGCCGCATTCTGACCATGTGGAACAAGACTCTTGATCCGAAGTCTCCCGACTTCAAGTGGAGTACAGCCGTTGAAGTATGCTCTTCCGATGGCATGGAAGACCAAGATGCCATCGACCCAGGTATCATGCTCGACCCCACCACAGGTCGTCTGTGGGTAAGCTATGGTACCTATTTCGGTACCATCCGCCTCATCGAGCTCGACCCCACTACTGGTTTCCGTAAGGGTGGCAACAAGGAGAAGGACATCGCCATCGACTGTGAGGCTTCTGACCTCATCTATAACGACGGCTGGTACTATCTGCTTGGCACCCACGGCACCTGCTGTGACGGTGTGAACTCCACCTATAATATTGTCGTAGGCCGCTCCAAGAGCCCAGAAGGCCCGTACATCGACAACGTAGGTCGCGACATGTATCATGGTGGCGGTAAGATGGTGATTGCCGCTGGCGACCGCAAGACGGGTGCCGGACACTTCGGACGTACCATCATCGACGAGGGCGTAGAGGTCATGTCGTTCCACTGGGAGGCTGACTTCGACATGGGTGGCCGCTCCACATTGGCCATTCGTCCCCTGCTTTGGAAGAATGGCTGGCCTGTAGGTGGCGATCAGTTCAAGGGTGGCGTGTTCGAGATTGAGAGCGAGCGTCGCGGTTATGCCTTGGAGTTGGCTGTCGACTTCGTCCGCATGAATGTCGCCCGCGCTGGTGGATTCGGTGGATTCGGTGGCAGACCACAGGCAAATGCTGCTCCCCCACAGCCCGTTCCCAACCAAACGTTGGACGAGGTGAAGGGTGGCTGGCCCGAGGGTAACATCCCCGCTCGCATCGGCGACTACATGTTCCGTCCCTGGCAGCGTTGGAACGTTCAGCCTACAGAGGGCGAGGGCTATCTCGGTGGTCCATACTTCAAGATTACCATCGACGGTACTGAGCGCGCATTGGCAGCCACGGCTGATTTAGAGGTGACTACCGTGCCCGCCTTCACTGGTGCCGACGAACAGTTGTGGCGTATTGAACAGCTCACTGATGGTACATTCCGTATCATGCCGAAGGTCATTCCTGGCAAGGAAGGTATCAACAAGCACTACTGCCTCTATTCAGCTGGCGACTCCACTCCTACTCTCGCAGAATATGACTTTGGAAGCGACAATTCCAAATGGAATTTCCGTAACCATTAATTAGAAATAATCAATTTGCCGTCACCTTATGCAACCATCTACAGCGAGTTGCAGGGTGGCGGCAAATTCTCTAAACAATCTACCTTTACGACAAATACTTAACTTAACTTTGAACAAAAACTATATGGACGAGAAAAAACAAAACATGAGCCGACGGGAGTTCTTGCGACGCCTCGGTGTCGGAACGGGCTCGGCAGTGGCCCTTATGGCATTGGAACCCCTGAACGTATTGGCTGATGACAAGAAAAAGAAGAAAACTGCTAACAACCGCATGACCTATCGCGTGCAGCATGGATCGGGCGAAGAGATCTCACTCTTAGGATTCGGCATGATGCGACTACCTAACAATCAAGAAGAAGTAAACCAATTGGTGGACTACGCTATTGAGCACGGCGTGAATTACTTCGACACTGCTCCCATGTATATGGGTGGACAGTCTGAGGTGCTTACAGGCAATGCCCTTTCCCGTTATCCGAGAGACAAATACTTCATTGCCACGAAGATGTCGAACCAAAATCGACGCCTTTGGAGCTACGATGAGTCGAAACGAATGTACGAACAGTCATTCGAGAAGTTGCAAGTCGATCACATTGACTATTACTTGCTACACGGCATCGGTGGCGGCATGGATTCGCTCAAAGGACGATTCCTCGACAACGGCATTCTGGACTTCCTATTGAAAGAGCGCGAAGCAGGACGTATCAAACATCTTGGTTTCTCCTATCACGGGGACGTGCGCGACTTCGACTGGCTGCTCGACCATCAGGATGAGTACCACTGGGACTTCTGCCAGATACAAATGAACTTCCTCGATTGGCGCCACGCCTCCATACGTGGAGGCCGCAGATCGGATGCCGATGCTGAATATCTGTATAATAAAAGCGAGAAGACCGGAGTACAATGCGTAGTGATGGAGCCTCTGCGTGGAGGAGCCTTCGGACGCATGGCACAAGAGTTGACCGACAAGATGAAGGCTGTCCGACCAGATGACAGCACAGCCCGTTGGGCTTTCCGATGGGTGGGATCCTATCCGAACATTCTCACAACACTGAGTGGAATGAACCGCATGGATCATCTGGAAGAAAACGTGAAAACATTCTCACCACTCGAAGTCTGCACTGAGGCCGAAAACAAGCTATTGGCAGAGATTGCTGACCAAATGGCTGGCTTCCCCACGATTCCCTGCACCACATGCGCATATTGTATGCCCTGCCCCTTCGGGGTAGATATTCCAGGCAACTTTGCCTATTACAACGAGGCCGTTACCGAGCATCTGTTGCCACTTCCCGAAAAGACCGCCGCCGACTTTGCCGAGCGCAAGCGGAAGTTCATGGAAGGCTACGAGAAAGCTTTGGCCGACCAAAAGAAATGGGCCAATCAATGCCAAGACTGTGAGGAATGCTTACCGAAATGCCCACAACAGATACGTATTCCCAACCAGATGGCACGTATCGTGGAAACCTTAAAAGGAAAATAAGCCTCAGCATTAAGGAATACAAAAAGGTGAAGAGCGTCATTCTGCTCTTCACCTTACTTTATTATGATACTTTATAATTACTTCTTTGTTCTGACAGAATCCAAGAAGTTAACCATCTTCTGGAGATTCTCCTCAGAATACATGCCCATACCATGGCCTCCCTCAGGCACGAAGGTGGCTTCGGTCTTGACACCAGCAGCCTTCAGCAGCTCATAGAACATCTTACCCTGGCAGCAAGGCACCACATTGTCTCTTTCACCATGGAAGATGATGATGGGAGGATTCTTCTTGTCAACATAGTTCGTAGCACTCAGACTGCGATACTTGTCAGGCTCCTGAGAGAGTTTCGAGCCCAACAGCATATCCTCAGGACTATTCTCGCCCATCTTCATGGCATCACCGCAATCCATTGCCGTCAGATCCACAGGACCAGACCAGTCACAGGCGGCATTCACTGTGCTACTCTCTTTCAGATAATTGCCGACAGATCCTTCAAGATCAATGTCAACAACACCCACCTTTGTCTGCTTGATACCACTGGTAGTGGCAGCTACAGAAGAGAGGTGACCGCCAGAAGAGAAGCCGCTGGTGGCGATGAACGATGGGTCGAATTTGTACTTCTTGGCCTCACCACGAACAAAACGGATGACGGCACGGATGTCGTGAATCTGAGCAGGCCACTTGGCGTCCATACTGGAACGGTGATTGGGGCACACCACAGCATAACCAGCGTCGAGCAGGGCTTTCACGATGGTACCCAAGTCGGCAGCACCCTTGCTACTGTTGCTGAACCATGCGCTACCATAGATGTGAATGACTACAGGATAGCTCTTTGCCTCTTTCTTGGGCAGATATATGTCACAATTGTGGAACGCCTGGTCATCACCAGCATAGTTGACGTCCTTCCACTCTTGTGATGTCTCAAGTTTTGTCTGTTGTTGGAAACCACCAAAGCCTCCAAAACCGCCACCTGGTTGTGCACAGACTGCCATTGACAGACCGCACAATAACGTTGATAATAGAACCTTTTTCATTTTACTTGTTTTTAATGTGTTTATAATGATAAATCAAATGTCATTTTCTTCAAATCAACATCTCGCGAACTGTTACCATAGAAGATCTCATACTTACCAGGCTTGATTCGCATGGTGTTGGTCTCAGTATCAAAGAACTCAAACGACTTCGGAGTCAACTGCAACACAGCCTTTGCCGTCTGACCTGCCTTCACGTCAACACGTTGGAAAGCACGGAGCGATTTCAAAGGACCTTCTGTATCAGAAAGGTCACGAATGTAAACCTGAACTATCTCCGTTCCGTCACGCTTACCTGTGTTGGTCACATCCACAGAAAGTGTTCCGCTTCCGTCATTTTGAATATTTAATTTTCCATTTTTAATCTCAAACGAAGTGTACGACTGACCATAGCCAAAGGCGAACAACGGGTCGTTGAAATAGCGATAAGTGCGTCCTTTCATCGAATAATCCTCGTAATCGGGTAGTTGCTCACTCGATTTGTAGAACGTAACGGGCAGTTTGCCACTGGGATTGTAGTCACCGAACAGCACATCTGCCACAGCGGTGCCTCCTTCTTGTCCAGCATACCATACCTGCACAATGGCATCGCAAGTCTCCATCTCTGGCTGCATGGCGATGGCTGAACCCGAACAATTCACGAAGACGACCTGCTTGCCAGCTTGCTTCAACGCCTTGAGGAAGTCGCGCTGTACACGAGGCAGTTCGATGTTCGTACGGTCGCCACCTTTGAATCCGTCAATCTCCACAGGCATCTCCTCACCCTCGAGAGCTGGCGAGATACCTCCCACAAAAATCACCTTGTCGATACCCTTCAACTGGGCAATTGTCTCCTGATAGTCGATGGCATGTTCTTTGGCGATATTGATGGCAAGGTTGGCATTATAGGTATGGATATGCGAAAAGCGCACC
>JAFYJN010000039.1 GCA_017538105.1 Prevotella sp.
CCATACCGGGTGGTTATCGCGGCGGGGTCCCACCTCTTCCCATCCCGAACAGAGAAGTTAAGCCCGCTTGCGCCGATGGTACTGCAATGCAATGCGGGAGAGTAGGTAGCCGCCCCCTTTTGCACACAGGGCGCTCCCCGAACGGGGGCGCCCTTTCGTGTTTTGTGGTGTGTGTAGTTTTTTGTGGTTTTTCTTGTTTTCCCTTTTGTTTGTCGTTTTCCCCTGTTTTTATTGTTTTCCCTGTTTTCTTGTTTTTCCCTGTTTTTGTCGCTCTTGTTGTTTTCCTTGTTTTTTCTTGTTCTTGTTGTTTTCCCTGGCTATAGCTTCTATAGCATCTATGGCATCTATAGCGTCTATAGCAACTATATCCTCTATAGCAGTAGACTCGTCACTATTTAAACTTTCTTTACATTTACATTTGTGAAAACGTAATCGTTTACATATTCAAAACATTGATTTTCAAGTTGATATAATTTCTTACAGTTTCTTAAAAATGGTCAATAACGACCATGTAACCTTGGCTCGTCGCATTTTTTTTCGTACCTTTGCACCGAGTTAATTAATAAACGGTTGACCAATGTTGTTCTAAACATGGTCTTCCAAGTATCTAACAGGAGCTTTGGCAAGGGCTTTACATTTCATCCCAGTCCTGCCGTGTTATCGTGATGATTGAGGCTCCATAACCCATGTAACAATGAAGAGACTTGCGAAATTTGTTTTTATTAGCATGATGTTCTTTATGTCGATGCCGACAATGATGTTTGCAGAAGGTGAAGAAAATGATTATGATTGGACACCGGTAATCGACGCTATTATTCAAGTGGAAAGCAAGGGAAATCCCAACGCCAGAAGTGGTATCTATTGCGGCATCCTGCAGATCTCACCAGTGCTGGTGCAAGAATGCAACAATATTCTCAAACGCCGCGGAAGCTCGAAACGCTACACTCTTAACGATCGCTTCAATGTGACAAAGTCGAAAGAGATGTTCGTTATCATTCAGAGCTATTACAATCCCAAACATAATGTTGAACGTGCCATCAGAATGTGGCAAGGTGGCTGCAATTATAATGTACGCAGCACCCAGAGATATTATGATAGGGTAATGAGCTACATGCGCTAACAAATGTTAATTCAAAAATGTATACCGGTCGGTTTCACAAAAAACCGACCGGCATTTTTTTTATCATTTATTTGTATTTATATGTTAATTAATGATAAATATTTAAGACATCTTGTTTTTCAACCAAAATTGTAATACCTTTGTACAAAACTATTAAACTCGTATATTATGGTTATCGTTATTGTAATTGTGGTCATTCTCGCTTTGGTGGCCATGTGGTTAGTAGGTTTGTATAACAGGTTGGTCAAGCTGAGAAACAACCGAGAAAACGCTTATGCGAACATTGACGTTCAACTGAAACAGAGGCATGACCTTATACCGCAACTTGTGGCTACGGCAAAAGGATATGCCGCACATGAGAAGACTGTGTTTGAGGAAGTGACAAAAGCTCGTGCGGCTGCCATGAGTGCAAACACGGTAAATGAAAAAGTGCTTGCCGAGAACCAGTTGTCCAGCGCGCTCGCGGGAATGAAAATTGCTCTTGAGGCTTATCCGCAGCTCCAGGCTGACAAATTGTTCGTCAAACTGCAAAGTGAGATTTCCGACGTCGAAAACAAACTGGCTGCTGTACGCAGATTCTTCAACTCGGCCACCAAGGAACTCAACAACGCCGTACAGACGTTCCCGTCGAACATCATCGCTGGCATGTTCGGATTCCAGAAGGAACCGATGATTGAGATCCCGGAGCAGGATAGACAGCAATACGAAAAAGTTCCTGAAATCAGTTTTTAATCCGCTTATGACATCGGAATAGAGTGACATTGACCGCTCCACAAGACGTTCAATGATACTTGCTTATTAAAGAAAAGAAGGTGCGATATGTAGGAATGCAAACACAGATCAGCAGGAACAACACGCTCAGTGTCTTGCTCCTGCTGATGTTCCCCATCATTATCTTGGCGATGGTGTGGGTGTTTATCTATGTGCTATTTTTTGTGCAGGGATCATATACCACGGCCAGTGGGGAAACCATTTCAACATTCGACATGTCATTGGTCTGGGAAGAGTTCCTGCAAGTATTGCCATGGGTAGTGGGTGTCGTGGCGGTTTGGTTTACCATCGCCTATTTCTTCAACGCATCGATGGTCAGACATGCAACAGGAGCCAGACCGTTGACGAGGAAGGAGAATATGAGGGTGTACAATATTGTCGAAAACCTCACTATGACTTGTGGCATGGATATGCCGCAGATTTTCGTGGTTGACGACCCCCAACTAAATGCCTACGCCAGCGGAATCGACAGAAAAAGCTATGCCGTAACACTTACCACTGGTCTCATCAACCTTCTCGACGACAATGAACTGGCTGGCGTGGTGGGCCACGAACTGACACATATACGAAATCGTGACACACGCCTGCTCATCACAAGCATTATCTTCGTGGGTATCATATCTACCATTATGAGCCTCACCGTAAGGGTGATGTACGGCTTGTTGTGGTCGGGTGGTGGCAGGAGCCGCGATAATAACAATGCTGGAGGGGCACTCGTTGTGCTCGTTATTGGTCTTATATGCAGTGCCATTGCTTATTTCTTCGGACTGCTCACTCGGTTTGCTATATCACGAAAACGTGAATATATGGCCGACGCAGGAGGGGCTGAACTCTGTGGCGACCCGTTGGCCTTGGCTTCGGCATTGAGGAAAATATCATGTGACCCGGGACTGGGACAGGTGAAACGAGATGATATTGCACAATTATATATCATCCATCCACAAGGAATAAAACAGGGATTCATGAGTTTCTTCAACTCTCTCTTCAGTACCCATCCCGATACGGCTAAAAGAATTGAAATTCTCGAACAGTTCTGAGGAGTTTCCTTTCCGACAATCATTCTACGGCCTGCCCTCCTGTAAGGTGGGGCAGGCTTCGTTATTATACATGGCAGAATAACCTTATGATACTTGGAGCCTTATAAAACTACCGGGAAAAATATGGCAATGATTTAATAGACAGCCTGCTCCAAATATACTTCCAATTCGTCGGCGGAGAGTCCACTGGCTAACACTGTGCCTTTGCTGTCCACCAAAAGAGTGTGGGGAAGCACACGTACACGTAACGATTCGGCCATATCACTCTCCCAACCCTTTAGGTCGCACAACTGTAACCACGGTTGCCCCGTTTTTTCTATCGTACGGCGCCATTCCCCTGCGTCCATGTCCATGGAAATGCCTATCATGCCGACACCGCGCTGATGGTAACTGCGATACAGACGACCCAGCTTGGACATGTCGCGAAGACTGGGGATGCTCCAACTGGCCCAGAAGTCTATAATGGTGAAGGTGTTCTTCCTCACTTCTTCCAACAACGACACTTCACCGCCAAGTGACGTGGGCATTCGGAGGTCAGGTAAGGCGTCTATTGCCAACACATCATGTGAAAGTGGAAAGTCCTGTAAATAGCTGTGGCTGCGGAGACTGTCGGGTAACTGACTGATGAGTGATTGTCGCTGCTCTGGACTGAAAATGTCGTCATCAAAACATGTGAGGATAGCACGGCCCAACTTGTTGCCAATGTTCTGTTCGGCGGTACGGTATAGATATTGGCTCTTGTATAATGTGAGCGCTTCAATATGCTGAAGGGCCGACTGTTGCTCAACTTTCGTGGGGGAGCCGCCGTATAGGGTGCTCATAACGTCGGCTAACGCTCTGTCATAATTCATCACGCTGTCGTTCACCGACTGCAAGGCATCGTTCATGGATGTTCCCGATATACGGCTCGTTCCTGTCGAATCACGGTCGATGCTGATGTTGCCAGGTTCTAAAAAGAAGGGAATGGCTTCAGAGGGACGGCTGGAGTCATAGAGATAGCAAAGGATGGGGGATGATGGGGTGAAACCTTCGATTTGGAAACGACCTTGGTTCACGAACAGGGTGTCAATGGGTTTGCTTCCTCCAAGATCTGTGACGATATACAACGTGTCACCTTCAGACATGTCGCTGGCCATACCCGAAAGGGTATAATTGGTAACCTGCTTGGGTTGACAACCAATCAACAACCCAAGCAGGACAGGACATATCCATTTCCAACTCCTTATTATCACAATCTTAGCGTTCCTTTCTCCCCGACTTTTTCTTGGTTCCTCCTTATTCTTACCCTTTGTTCCTTTTTGCCTTTTTATTTCGACACTTTTACCTTTTTCCCCTAAATAATGTACTGTGAACTGATACTCTCATTGTCCACCACGCGACGGATTGTCTCGGCAAACATGTCGGCCACAGACAGCTGCTTCACTTTGGCACAGCGATGCGAATAGGGTATGGAATCAGTGAAGACAATCTCTTCCAAAGCCGAATTTTGGACGCGCTCACTGGCAGGACCACTCATCACACAATGAGAGGCACAGGCACGCACACTCTTCGCTCCGGCGGCTTTCATGATGTCGGCGGCCTTGGTGATGGTTCCTGCCGTGTCGACCATGTCGTCCACGATAATTACGTTCTTCCCGCTCACGTCACCGATAATCTGCATGCTCTCCACCACATTCGCTCGCGCACGAGTCTTGTTGCATAACACCAAAGGACAACCCAAATATTTGGCGTACGTGTTGGCTCGTTTCGAGCCGCCAACGTCGGGAGAGGCTATGCACATGTCTTCCATCTCTAAACTTTGGAGGTAGGGGAGGATGACCCCTGAGGCGTACAGGTGGTCAACAGGGACGTTGAAAAAGCCCTGTATCTGGTCGGCATGAAGGTCCATCGTTATCACTCGGTTCACACCGGCTGCACTCAATAGGTCGGCAACCAACTTCGCTCCGATACTTACACGGGGCTTGTCCTTGCGATCCTGACGAGCCCATCCGAAATAGGGAATGACGGCGTTGATGCAACGGGCTGAGGCACGCTTGGCGGCGTCTATCATCAGCAACAACTCCATCAGGTTGTCGCTGTTGGGGAAGGTGCTCTGTACCAGAAACACATCTCGCCCACGGATGCTCTCCTCGTACGATACGGCAAACTCTCCGTCTGAGAATTTAGTATACTGCAACTTGCCTAACGGACAGCCCAGACTATAGCAAATTTTTTCCGCAAGGTATTTCGTGGCTGTTCCTGAAAATACCATGAACGATTCTTTCTCAACCATTATATTTATTTGTTTATTAGTGTCAGAGTCTTAAGTGTAAGAGTTTATTCTTCCTCCCTCATCCCGCGACCGAACGTAACTTGGCAAAATGCTGTATCAACTCCTTGTAATCGGTCCCTTGGTGTATGTCAAAACGGTTCCATAAATCACCGCAAATCACCACGCCTCCGAATCCTAAATCCTTGGCTATGCGGATGTTGTCGAGCGACATCCCGCCTAAAGCATATACATGTTTGTCTATCAAGCGTTGGGCAGAGGCTTCCTGTAATGCCTGGGGAGAAAAGGAGGCGTGCAGACGCTTGTCCGACAGACTGTCGAATAGATTGTGAAGAAATACATATTTGGATTGCTTTTTTGCGTTCTTCAACAACGACAGGTCGTTGCACGAACGGCTCACATTGCCTTTATAGCCCTCAGGCTTCTCTTGGTCGGCTTGGTCCAGATGAATGCCGCCAAGACCAAACTCCGTCTTCAGGTAAAAATGATTGTGGACCGTAATCTTGCGATAAAAGTCGTCGGGCAACAAAGATAACAAACGCTCAAGAAAAATAGGGGATGAGTCTGGCTTAAACAAGTGCAGGTCATCCATGCCCTCGTTGAAGAGTGCGGCTAGTATCTTGTCTTCCTCCACAAAAAAAGTGGGACGGGTCATCACAACGAGCTTCATAGCAATTGCAAAATTATTAAAATATACCATAACCCCCAAATTTTATCCTATAAAAATTGGGGCATCTTCGTATTTTTTGTATTTTTGCCAATATAATACAACCATCACTTGTAACCCATCACCCGTAACTCGTAACTCATGAACTTTCCTTGCTATATTGTCGACGAGAATAGGCTGAGAAACAACCTTCGGCTTATCTCTTCCGTGGCGGAAGAGACAAATGTGGATATCATATTGGCTTTCAAGGCCTTTGCATTGTGGAAGACCTTTCCTGTCTTTCGCGATTACATCCACGCTACCACGGCAAGCTCTCTCAATGAGGCGAGGATGGCTTACGAATATTTCGGCGCTCCTTGCCATACGTATTCACCGGCATATACCGACCACGAGATAGACGATATGTCACGTTGTTCCTCACACCTCACGTTCAATTCACTCTCACAGTACTCACGGTTGGTGGAACGGGCAAAACAGGCCAACCCGCAGTTGAGCATCGGACTGCGTGTCAATCCTGAGTATTCCGAAGTGGGCACGGATATCTATAACCCCTGCTCGCCGGGAACAAGATTTGGAATAACTGATGACCAAATGCCCGACCAGCTACCGTCGCAGATTGAGGGCTTCCACTGCCATTGCCATTGCGAAAGTGGGGCGGAGGTGTTCCAACGTACGCTTCAACATATAGAACGTCATTTCTCGCGGTGGTTCCCTCAACTCAAATGGATCAACTTTGGCGGTGGACATCTCATGACACGTGCCGACTATAACATCCCGTTGCTCAAACAGCTGCTCAACGATTTCCACAGTCGCTATCCACATTTAAAGATAATACTCGAACCAGGAAGTGCTTTCGCATGGCAGACTGGCGAATTAGTGGCACATGTCGTTGATGTGGTGGAAAACAAAAACATCCGCACGGCCATTCTCGATGTGAGCTTCACCTGTCACATGCCCGACTGTCTTGAAATGCCCTATATGCCCGATGTGCGAGGTGCGGAAATCCTTGATATACCTCATCCCTCACCCCTTACCCCTCACATCTATAGGTTAGGTGGCAATAGCTGTCTCTCGGGCGACTTCCTGGGTTATTGGCGTTTCGACCATGAGTTGCAAATTGGTGAGGAAATTATTTTCGAGGATATGATTCACTACACCACCGTCAAGACCAACATGTTCAATGGAGTGCAACATCCCTCCATCGCCATGCGTCATGCCGACGGCTCCCTTGAACTCCTCCGCGAATACACATTTGACGACTACCTCCACCGCATGGACTAGAGGTGGTTTGTCAAACACAGTCTTAACCTCATAAATAAATCTTTTAATCTTTTATTTTTCTGATCTTTTAATCTTCCATAACCCTTCAATTTCTCAAAAACTTTCCTTATTTTTTTGTATTTCCCTCAACTTACATTATCTTTGTACTGGATTTGTGGTCACAGCGGCGACACAAAACCATTTTCGTGGAAATAATATAAGCGTCAGCTGTTTATCAAAGCATTCCTGAAACTTGGCCGTAGAAAGAACTGCAACCATGATAAACAAGCAGATGCCCGATAGTGGGCATCTGACTTGTCATGTTGCAGTAGGTCAGGCCAAGTACCTTGGAATGTGGACGGGTTGGAATGTCCACTTTTTCGTATCCGTATGCGAACCCCCAAGGTATTTGTCCTGATTTTTGTTTTTGAAAAATGGCATCGCATTTAAACAATCTGTTATGCCATGGTAAATGAAAATGTAGTTAATTCCCATATCTTTACAAATAAGGATGGGAATACTTTGATGAAAGAATTTGAGGGTGTTCTTCAGAATAATCCTCAAATCCGTAATCTTGATGCCGTTGTTGGTTTTCTTCGGGCTTCGGGTTATTTTTCACTCCGTCCTTTTCTTGATAATATTAATAAGGTTCGCATTTTGATCGGAATAGATGTTGATAAATACATCGTTCAAGCTTACCGTCAAGGTAAAATGTTTTTTGGGGCAGAAGAAGAGGTAAAAGAAGACTGCCTGAGAAAGGTACGGAGAGATATAGAAAGTTCTCAATACCGCAAGGAAATTGAAGATGGAATGTTTTTGATGGTGAAAGACTTATTTGAGGGTAAGTTGGAACTTCGTGCTCACCCTTCAAAGAAAATTCATGCCAAAATATACGTGCTCTATCCAGACGAGTTCAATCAGTACTCTCAAGGTATGGCAATCACTGGTTCTAGTAATTTATCGGGCAATGGACTTGGGATTTCTGAAGAGAGACAGTATGAGTTCAATGTGAAAATGACTCAGCATGAGGATGTTCAGTTTGCCAAAGATGAATTCGAACAACTCTGGGAAGAGGCTAAAGGCTGCGAGATTACTGCCGATGACATCAAAACTACTATTGAGCGCACCTATCTGAAAAGCGATGTGGCTCCTTACGACTTGTATATCAAGATGCTCATGGAGTATTTTTCCGACCGTGTGTTGGAGATAGATGACCCTTTTGATATGCCGGAAGGTTATACCAAATATGACTACCAGATGGATGCAGTCATCGAGGGCTATCAGAAACTAATCCGTTACGATGGTTTCTTCTTGGCAGATGTTGTTGGTCTTGGTAAGACAGTCATAGCTACAATGATAGCCAAAAAGTTCTTGATAGAGAATGGACGTGACCAAACGAAAATACTAGTCGTCTATCCGCCCGCTGTAGAACAGAATTGGAAAACAACTTTTAAAGACTTCGGTATAGATAAATACGCCAACTTCATAAGTAATGGAAGCCTGGCGAAGGTCTTGGATGAAGAAAACTATAACTATTGGAATGCCGATGAATACGATTTGGTTCTTGTTGACGAGGCTCACAAGTTCCGTACTCATACTACATCGGCATTTGAGCAACTACAGGAAATCTGTAAGATGCCGCGTGTAGAAACAGGCAACATCCCTGGGTATAAGAAGAAAGTGATGCTCATCTCGGCAACACCGATGAACAACACTCCTGCAGACCTATATAATGAAATCTTACTTTTCCAAGATCCTCGACATTGTACGATTGATGGAGTGGGAAATCTGACGGCTTTCTTTGCCCCGATGATTGTTGAGTTCAGAAAACTGCGCAACAATCCTGAAGCGGATATTCGTGATTTTAAAAGATTGGCCGAGAGAGTTCGCGATCGAATAATCAAACCTCTTACGGTTCGTCGTACACGTACCGACATTGAAAGTGTTCCTCGATACAATAAAGATGTTAATGGATTCCCGAAGGTAGAACGCCCCATAGAAAGCCGATATGAATTGAATGAGCATCTTGCAAACCTCTTTGAACGTGCGATGTTTACGCTAGACAAGGAACTGACATACGCTCGTTATCAGGCGATTGCTTACCTGAAGCCAGAGGCTTCAAATGGCTTGTACGATAACGCAGAACTGATTAGCCGCAGTTTGGCAGGCATTCGCAAAAACGGACTGGTTAAACGTTTGGAGAGCAGCTTCTATGCTTTCCAAGTCTCCATCATCAATTTTCGCCAAGCTAATCAAAATATGATAGACATGTTCGCTAATGACAAGGTGTTCATTGCGCCCGACCTTGACATTAATACGATGATGGCAACAATGACCGAAGAGGAAATAGAGGAACGGTTAAATGAAAAAGCGAAAGAGAACCCCAAGAATGCCGTATTCAAAGCAGATGACTTCCGCCCGGATTTCATACAAATGCTGAGAGAAGATCAGGCCATCCTTGAAAAAATGTGTCGTGACTGGCAGGGGATAACTGATGAAGATGATTCCAAGTTTGCAAAGTTCAAAGAACTGATGAAACATGAACTATTCAAACTCGATCGCAATCCTGGGCAAAAACTAGTCGTCTTCTCGGAATCAGTGGATACTGTAGAGTACCTGCAAAGGCGAATCAATCGCCCAGATGTCATGGTTATCTCTTCTGGAAATCGTAGTCAACAGTTTAAGACTATTCGTGAGAATTTTGATGCAAACTATAAGAACAAGCTCAACAACTATAACATCATTTTGACTACGGATGTGCTCGCTGAAGGTGTCAACCTCCACCGATCCAATGTCATTGTAAATTATGATACCCCTTGGAACTCTACGCGCCTCATGCAGCGTATAGGTCGTGTAAACCGTATTGGCTCCATGTCGAAAAAAATATACAACTATGTGTTCTATCCGTCACGAGAGGGTAATAGGGAGATTAATCTCAATCAAATCGCTGTGAGCAAAATACAGACATTCCATTCTACATTTGGAGAAGACAATCAGATTTATTCGCAGAATGAGATTATTGACCGTAACATGAGTAAACTTTTTGATGAAGCCTTGAAAGAACAAAAGAAAGACTTCAATCAGGAGATTCCATATTATGAGGAACTTCGTACTCTTTATCAGACGAACCGACGTGAGTACAACCGTATTGCCAAGTTATCCCTCCGAAGCCGCACAGGTCGTATGCCTCGTGTTGTTGATGGAGTAACACTATCTGGCGATACGTTGGTTTTCCTCAAAACTAATTTCCGTAAGGTGTTTTTTCTCGTTTCCGAAAATGCCGAAGAAATCTCTGTGCTGGATGCACTCAAATACTTTAAGGCAACTCCAGATGAGCAGTCCGTGGAGCGCATTAAAGAGCATCATCAACATGTTGAAAAGACTTTAGACAAGTTCCGTGCCATTCGTGACACGGAAATACAACAGGAAGAATCTTCAAAGGAAGCCCAAGGCAATATGGGCGTACAGGTAACGACGGCCATCAGCCTTCTCACCAACTTCATGCGTGAAATAGATGACAATGATCTCTATCTTAAAGTGGCCCAACTGAAAACGCTGGCAGAACGTGGTGTCATCACCTATATTGCGAAGCGTTTGCAGCGCATACAGAAAGATTTGCGTCGTACAGGTGGCAAGGCACGTATGACTCACGATGAGGCCTTGGCCGAGATTATAGATATGGCAAAGAAATATGCCCCTTATTATATGGCAGAGGAAGCCTTGCTGAATGAGAAAGAAACCGATGCCGAAATAATCTTATCAGAGAGTTTTCAATAAATATAAAATAGTATGATGAATTACAAGGAAGTCATAGAGTCAAGATATAATCGTGAGGCATGGCAGCAACTTCTTCACGACATTTTCCACAATAAAGTAAGTTTCTGGAATCGACCGTCAGAAGTACATGTAAGCAGCCGCTTGGCAAAACAGGCTCTTAACCTCGGTAAAATTTCACTCTCCGACGGCGAGTCCATTGCCGTCTATGAAGTAGAACTCACCGACAATGTGAACATAGAGCGCAACCGTCGAGGCATACGTGACATGCTCACCACTGACTGGCGTAATATGGGCTATGCGGGAGCGT
Organism: Prevotella sp.; assembly: GCA_017538105.1. Classification (GTDB taxonomy): domain Bacteria; phylum Bacteroidota; class Bacteroidia; order Bacteroidales; family Bacteroidaceae; genus Prevotella. The sequence goes on from JAFYJN010000039.1 coordinate 11,209, forward strand.
TTATGTTCTGTTACCGCAAGAATGAGAGTATATTGCGATTCTCTTATGTTAGTGAGACTTGGGGCTTTAACAAACAAGGCGACTATGAAAAGATATCTACGGATACAAAACGATACACCTACCTTCTTGGAGAAGGGCGTGGTTGTCGAACTGCCATTGAACAGTTCAAGATTCTTCGCGATAGCAAACAGGCTTTGAGCGACATTACAGCCGCGTTCTCTGTGGAAGCACTAACCAAACATTTTTACAAAGATTTGTTTGAGTGGTACCAGTGGGCTATTGAGCCTTCTTCAAATGTTACTTTTCCTAATAACACCACGATAGAAGATGATGATCGCGACGACATTGAGACAAAAGTCATCCGCATGATTACGCGAATTATGTTCGTGTGGTTTATTAAACAGAAAGATTTGGTGCCTAACAGTATTTTCGATATTGAATTCTTGAATACAATCCTAAAAGATTTTGACCCATATAGCATGACAGAGGGCAACTATTACAATGCCATTCTTCAAAACCTCTTCTTTGCAACGCTGAATACAGAGTGTTCTGAGCGTGGATTTGTGCGACCATCATATCACGGGCGGAGTGAGAGTTATGGTGTGAAAACGCTTTACCGAGATAACAAGAGGCAGTCATGGTTTACTTTCCCTGAAAACCAAAAGGAAGAAAAAGTTAAGGCTCTTTTTGAAGAAGTGCCATATCTCAATGGCGGTCTTTTCGAGTGCCTTGACAAGTTTGAACTAAACGAAGACGGCAAGTTAGTTCCCATCAGCTATCACGATGGCTTCAGTACAAAAGACACTCGACTTCATGGGAATTTCCAGTATAGGGCATTCGTTCCTAACAACCTATTCTTTGAACCAGAGAAAGGCTTGATTTCCATTCTGAGCCGCTATAACTTCACCATCGAGGAAAACTCACCCGAAGAACAACAGGTGGCTCTCGACCCCGAATTGTTGGGTAAGGTCTTTGAAAACCTGCTGGGTGCCTACAACCCCGAAACTAAAGAAACAGCACGTAATCAAAGCGGCTCATTTTATACCCCTCGTGAAATCGTGAACTACATGGTAGATGAAAGCCTTATAGCCTATCTGGGCGACAATGCTTTTGTACGTTCACTCTTTCGTAATGACTTCATATTTGATAAGACAAAGACAGAAGAGTATCGTATGGTTGCCTATAAGTTGAAAACAATCAAGGTGCTCGATCCTGCTTGTGGGTCTGGTGCATTCCCGATGGGATTGCTGAACAGGATGATTGACATCTTGGAGCGTATATCTCCTGATGAGAGCATCTACGACCTCAAACTCGCTATCATAGAAAATTGCCTATATGGCAGCGATATTCAGAGTATTGCAGCACAAATCACCAAACTTCGCTTTTTCATTTCGCTGATATGTGACTGTGAGAAGGATGTCTCAAAGCCAAACTTTGGCATACCGACGCTTCCGAACCTTGAAACAAAGTTCGTTACAGCCAATTCACTGATTATGCTGAAACGGAAAAAGAAAAATGACCAGTTGAATCTGTTTGAAGATGACACAAACAACCCTGTCAATATCGTTAAAAACGACTTGATGAAAATCAGACACGAACACTTTTCGGCAAGGAAAGCTTCCAAGAAACGTAGTCTACGAGAAAAGGACAAACTGCTTAGAGATAAACTTACAGCATTACTTTCAAGTGATGATGTATTTGCTTCAAATGATGCCAGACAATTGGCAGCATGGAATCCTTACGACCAGAATGCTGTCAGCCCGTTCTTCGACCCTGAATGGATGTTCGGTGTGGCAGATGGATTCGATATTGTCATTGGCAACCCACCATATATTCAACTTCAGAACAATAGTGGAGAACTGGCTAAGTTGTACGAGAATTGCAATTACTTAACTTTCGCACGGACTGGCGATATCTATTGTCTGTTCTATGAGCGTGGATGGCAGTTGCTAAAGAAGAATGGTCATCTGTGTTACATCACGTCCAACAAGTGGATGCGTGCTGGATATGGCGAAAAGACCAGAGAGTTCTTTGCCAACAAGACCAACCCCATGTTACTGATTGACTTTGCCGGAGTGAAAATTTTCGAGAGTGCTACGGTAGATACTAACATCCTTCTTTTTGCCAAGTCAAGCAACAAGCATGAAACTATATGTGCTGTCACCAACAAGCAGAACAAAGATAGCGTAAAGAATTTGAGCGATTTCGTGCAGCAGCAGAACTCCATCTGTGACTTCTCAAATTCGGACAGCTGGGTTATCTTATCACCCATCGAACAGAGCATTAAGCGTAAAATTGAAGCCGTTGGAACTCCGTTAAAGGATTGGGACATTCAGATTAACTACGGAATAAAGACAGGCTTCAACGATGCCTTTATCATATCCACAGAGAAGCGTAATGAAATCCTCGCCAACTGCAAGACAGAAGATGAACGCCAAAGAACGGCTGAGTTAATACGACC